>JBLHTS010000197.1:0-7569 GCA_047627695.1 Yoonia sp.
CCCAAACGTTCATCAGTAAGTCGCGGACCGCTTGCGGGTTGCCCGCCATTTCAGTTTCAAGCTTGAAATCCGCAAAGCTCTCGTAGCCCAGCAATTTTGCGCGCTCTTCGCGCAGTTTCAGCGTCTCGGTAGCAATCGCGCGGTTGTCAGTCTTGCCGCCATTTGCGCCACGCGCACCCCACGCTTCGAAAGCCTTTTGCCGTAAATCCCGTCGGTCTGAAAACTGCAGGAAAGGTACGATCAATGATCGCGATAGCGTCACAACCGGCCCACCTGCGTCTTTTTCCACACCCGCAGCCTTAGCAGTTGCCACCACAAAATCAGGCAATCCCGTCAAATCATCCGCTGCCAAAGGCATGAACCATGCACGTTCATCCGCCAGCAAGTTTTGCACAAAATCAGTCCCAAGCACCGACAGGCGCGACTTGGCAGCACGCAGCCTTTCCGCCGCAGCCCTTTCCAATTGCGCACCAGAGCGCACAAATCCACGACGGGTCAGCATCAAGACGCGCTGTTGTTCGTCCGTCAGATCAAGCATGTCGCGTTTGTCCCACACCGCCTGAACCCGCGCAAACAGCGCTTTGTTTTCAGATACTTCTGAGCTGTAAGCGCTTAACATCGGCGCAAACTCGCGCTGCAATGCCTCACGTGCGGGGTTACTGTCTGCACCTGCAACGCTGTAAAATGCACTCAGAACGCGGCCCAAGGTTACGTCTGCAAGTTCAAGCGCCTCAACCGTGTTGGCAAAGTCGGGTTCTGCAGGATCATCCGCAATCGCCGCGATATTGGCGCGGGACTGGTCCAACGCCGCCTCGACTGCGGGCTTGTAGTCGTCGTCGGAAATCTGATCGAAAGGCGGGAGCCCGAACGGGGTGTTCCATTCAGCGAGAAGTGGATTTGTCATGGAAATTCTCCTTTGCATGACAGGTAGTGTTTGAACGTCCGCAACGCCAGTTGCAGCATACCGTTTTATGCCGCTGACGCACCGCGCCCTTGGCAAACGGGGCAATTGGCATTCGGTTTTACCGCAATCGTTCGGACTTGCGCATAAAGCGCGTCATAGATCAGCAATCGACCGCCCAATCCCTCGCCCGCGCCAGTGATGTTTTTGACCGCCTCGACCGCCATCATGGCCCCCAACACGCCGGGCAAGGGACCGATGACGCCAGCCTCTGCGCAGCTAGGCACCAATGATGGATCAGGGGGTTGAGGAAAAACACAGGCAAAACAAGGCGTGCCGTGGGCGGGATCATAGAGGCTGATCTGCCCTTCCCACTGGGTCAAAGCCGCCGCAATCAAAGGCGTTTCGGTCGCCACTGCCGTGTCATTAACCAAATAGCGGGTCGCGAAATTATCAGAGCCGTCCAGCACCAGATCATATTCGGCAAACAGTTCCGCGGCGATCTGGGCGTCCAGTCTGCGGTGATAGGGCTGGACAGTCACAAAAGGGTTTTGCGCGGTCATTGCTTCGGCAGCGGAATGGACCTTGGGCATGCCGATGTTGCGATCAAGGTGAATAATTTGGCGTTGCAGGTTCGCATTTTCAACGACGTCGTCGTCGATCACGCCGATTGTCCCAACACCGGATGCGGTCAGATATTGCAGCACAGATGCGCCCAAGCCCCCTGCCCCTACGACCAATACACTTGCATTGCGCAGCGCCTTTTGACCCGGTCCACCAACTTCGCGCAGGATGATATGACGGGCATAGCGGTCAAGCTCGGTCTCGGAAAAGCTGTCAGATTTCACCACGGGCGTTTCGTTTTGAACGACCCTTGCACGAAGTTTTCCCAGCAGTTTGCGATACCCCCAAATCAAAACCGCCAGCGCAAAGACAATCGCCCAAAGCCGCGCATCCCCGCCCGTCGCCATGCGCAAAGGATGCCCGTCAGGCAAGACCACATGCAAGATCATCACGCCAACCAACAGCATGGCCATCATGTTCCGGCGCACCGCATTGGGCACCTTCATGACCATCCCTATCACCCATAGGGTGACGGCCATTGTGCCGACCATAATCATTGGCCTGTCGATCCAAACCCGCCTGTGCCACGCAGCGTGACATCAAAGCTTTGTACCACTTCAAAATCCGCCTGTGCGACAGGCGCCACAACCATCTGGGCGATGCGCATACCGTGCGTGACTGTAAATTCCATGTCGCCAAGGTTGATCAAGATCACCCCAAGCGGGCCACGGTAATCACTATCAATCGTACCTGGCGCATTGGCGAGCGTGACACCGTGTTTTAGGGCAAGGCCGGAGCGTGGCCTAACTTGAACTTCAAACCCCGCAGGGATTGCCAAGCGCAAACCTGTCGGAACCAAGGCACGCGCCAGTGGTGCAAGGGTCACTGCGCTTTGATCAGGCAGATTTGCGCGTAGATCCGCACCAGCGGCACCTGCGGTTTCATAAGATGGTAAACCAAGGCTTTGATCTGCGCCCGCGTCCCATTGAAACTGGATCATGACGGTCAAGCGAGCGCCTTCGCGATGCGGGCGGCCAACTGCACAGCAACCGCGTCTTTAGTCATGCGCGGCCAGCTTTCTGCACCACTGTCAAAGATCAGCGTTACTGCGTTTTCAGTCCCGCCCATGATCCCTGTCTGGGGTGAAACATCATTTGCGACTATCCAGTCGCACTGCTTGCGCAGGCGCTTTGCGGTCGCAGTGGCTATCACGTCATCTGTTTCGGCCGCAAAGCCCACAACCAATTTGGGCCGCCCAGCTTTCATCTGTGAGACGGTCGCAAGAATGTCGGGGTTTTCGGCAAAATCCAGCTTTGGCATGGCAGTGCCGTCTTTCTTGATTTTGCTGTTGCCCGCATTGGCGACATGCCAATCAGCGACTGCGGCGGCAAAGACCGCAGCATCAACAGCGCCCGCAGCTACAACCGCCGCCAACATTTCCGTGGCTGTCTCGATCTTCACGACTGTGGCACCCATCGGCGGCGGCACATCCGCAGGCCCCGTCACAAAGGTCACATCCGCGCCCAGCGCCAGCAAGGCCTTTGCAATCGCAGTTCCTTGCGCGCCAGACGAACGGTTCGCGATATAGCGGACCGGATCAATTGGTTCATGGGTCGGGCCGGAGGTCACCAAAATATGACGGCCCGTTAACGGACCATCGGATAAAGCTGCATCAATCTCTGTGAGAATTTCAGTCACTTCGGCCATACGACCAGGACCATATTCACCGCAGGCCATGTCACCTTCGTTCGGGCCCACGGTCAAAATACCATCGCCCATCAACGTCGCCAGATTACGCTGGGTCGCGGGATGGTTCCACATGCGTACATTCATCGAAGGCGCGATCAACACCCGTTTGTCTGTCGCTAAAAGCAGGGTTGAGGCCAAGTCATTGGCCATTCCAACTGCCATTTTCGCCATCAGATCAGCGGTCGCAGGGGCGACAACAATCAAATCTGCAGCGCGCGACAATTCGATATGCCCCATCTCGGCCTCATCGTTTAGGTCAAACAAATCCTGATAAAGTTTTGAAGCGGATAAAGCCGACAGGCTTAGCGGTGTGACAAACTCCGCCCCTGCCTTGGTCAAGACCGGTGTCACCTGCGCACCGCGTTCGCGCAAGCGGCGGACAAGGTCGAGCGACTTGAAGGCGGCAATGCCGCCTCCAACGATAAGTAGAATGTGCTTATTGGCCAGCATGTGCTGCCTCCGGTCTTGGTTGCTCTGACATTAGGTCAGATAACACCGGAATGACAATGTCAGGACCTATCCGAGAAACGCATGCACTTCGGTGCTTTGCGACTCAAGACTTTTACGCATTTTACCAAAAGCGGCCGCTTCAAGCTGGCGCACGCGCTCTTTCGACAGGCCCAACTCGGTTCCGAGGCTTTCAAGTGTGCGCGGATCATCTCGCAACTTGCGTTCGCGGACGATGAATTGCTCTCGATCATTCAGCCCTGACAACGCGGTCAGCAACCACTGGCGCAGCGTATCATTGTCGTGGCTGTTCTCGACAGTCTCGGATGCTTGGGGGCCATCGTCCTCTAGCGCGTCAATCCACTCACGGCCTTCATCTTCGGCAGACTGCGTAGCGTTCAGCGAAAAGTCAGACCCTGAAAGGCGGCCTTCCATCATCTCAACGTCACGCAGCGGCACGCCAACTTCGATCGCGATTAACTCGCGCATTACGTGACGGTCCAGCGTGCGGCCTTCGGCTGTTGCCTCGCGTTCAAGACGGGCTTGTACGCGGCGCAGGTTAAAGAAAAGGGATTTCTGTGACGAAGTCGAACCTGTACGCACCATAGACCAATTGCGCATCACGTAATCCTGAATCGACGCCTTGATCCACCAAACGGCATAGGTGGAAAAGCGCACGCCGCGGTCAGGGTCAAACTTGTCAGCAGCCTTCATCAAACCGACAGAGGCTTCTTGGATCAGATCGTTCATCGGTGCGCCGTAGCGTTTGAACTTAGACGCCATTGAAATAGCCAAACGCATATAGGCAGTAATCAAGCGGTGAAGTGCCTGTTCATCGCGCTGGTCTCGCCAAGCGTAAGCAAGCGCCAATTCTGTTTCAGCATCTAGCAATTCTGCCTTCATCGCTGTCCGAGACAAAGTCTGATCAGAAAAACCGGTCACGCCCATGTTAAGTCTCCCAAGTGGTCGCACGTTGCAATAACTTTGTTGTTGGTAATAGTTACGGAGACATGAACCAAATGGATCATAAAAAGTTTTGCGAATGACATTGCCCAAACTCACACTCGTTCTAGGCGGCGCGGCCTCTGGAAAGTCGGTCTTTGCAGAAAGCCTGATCACAAAGGCAGGCGATTGCCCTACCTATATCGCCACAGCGCAAGTCTATGACGAAGAGATGGCGCAAAAGGTCGTGCGCCACCGTGAAATGCGGGGCACATCTTGGTACACTATTGAAGAACCTGTTGAAATCGCTGCAGCTATCAAGACGGCCCCCGCAGGCCAGCCAATCTTAATCGATTGCGCAACGCTTTGGCTGACCACTCTGATCCTTGGGGAATTGGATGTGGCCGCGCGCAGCTCTGCACTTTTGGAAACGATGCGCAAAGCTGCAAACCCTATCGTGATCGTATCCAACGAAGTTGGGCAAGGGATCGTTCCCGATAACGCGTTGTCGCGGCAGTTCCGCAATGCCCAAGGTACGCTGAACCAACAAATTGCTCTCGAGGCCGATCTGGTCGTCGTCGTCATGGCGGGCCTACCGCTAGTGCTGAAAGGTCAGCTTGCGTGACCCGCCTTTGGCTGGTCCGGCACGGGCCGACGCATGCAAAATCGATGGTCGGCTGGTCGGATATTCCTGCTGATTTGTCTGACGCTGCCGCCATAACGCGACTGCGCGACTACTTACCTACTGCGCCAATCGTGTCTTCCGATTTGATGCGGGCAACGGCCACGGCGGACGCTTTGGCGACTGACACCCGACTACCTCACAATCCGAAATTGCGTGAAATCAACTTCGGTGATTGGGAATTGAAAACCTTTGCCGAGGTCGAGGCAGAAGACCCCGAAACCATCCGCGCCTATTGGGAAACCCCAGGCGAGGTCGCACCCCCTAATGGCGAATGCTGGAACGCAGTGCGTAGGCGGGTGGATGTTGCTATCGACGGGTATATCGCGGAAGGCCTCGACGACCTGATCATCGTCGCTCACTTCGGCGTCATCCTGACGCAAGTGCAACGGGCTTTGGGCATCGATGCCTACTCGGCTTTCAGCCACAAAATCGAAAACCTGTCAGTGACGGTACTCGCTTATGGGTCGCAGGGCTGGACCGTCGAAAACATCAATTACAACCCGTGATGGGGTGGATCACGCAAATTCACTCGGCATTTTGGACGACGTTTGGCTATGAATACTTCATGACATATCAAATTTACATCGGTGATCGCACCTTCAGCAGTTGGTCGCTTCGCGGCTGGCTGATGCTGGAAAGGTTCGGACTTTCTTACAACGTCAACACGGTCGGGCTGTATTCTGGCACCATGCAGGCCGATCTTGCTCATTTGCATCCGGCGCGCACGGTTCCGGTCATGCAGACTGCCGCCGGACACGTCGTGACTGACAGCTTGGCAATGGCTGAAACGCTGATTGAGGAAAACCCGCTCGTTAACCTTTATCCCCGCGATCCAGCAGCACGCGCGCTCGCGCGCTCGATTACAGCAGAAATGCACAGCGGCTTTGGCTCCCTGCGCAGTGCCTGCCCGATGATGCTGGCCTATGGCTATGAGGGGTTCGAAGTTTCTGACCCCGTGCGCCACGATCTAACCCGCATCCAAGAGCTATGGACGCTCGCCCGCGCCCGCCATGGCGCTGGCGGGCCTTGGTTGTTTGGTGAATACTCCATGGCTGACGTGTTCTATGCACCTGTCGCCATGCGGATCACGACCTATGATTTGCCGGTCAGCGATGCAGCTCATGCTTATGTAAGTGCACATCTCAACGACCCTGCTTTGATTAAATGGCGGGCTGAAGGGTTAAAGGATAGCTATGATTCATGGCCCTATCCGAGTAGTTTAGAACGCAATCCATGGCCTGAAGCGCAAAATTAACCATTCGTAAACCACCGCACCGTACCCGTTAACCAAGAACGGGTGTGAACGATGGTTGCACGTGCCTACACAGTCACCTTTGAAGGTATCGAGGCTCGACGGGTCGAGGTCCAATGCTCGATTTCGCTTGGAATTCCGGCATTTTCAATCGTGGGATTCCCAGACAAGGCCGTGTCAGGGGCCCGCGAACAGGTGCGCTTGGTGAAATGGCGATTGCTTTGCCATCAAAGCGAATCACGGTGAATTTATCACCCGCTGACCTGCCAAAAGAAGGATCACACTTTGACCTTCCGATTGCATTGGCCTTGCTGGCGGCGCTCGACATTGTGCCATAGGACGATGCGGCACAAACCGTGGCACTAGGTGAGTTGTATTTGGACGGAAGCCTTGTGCCCGTCATTGGCGCGCTGCCCGCCGCGATGGCAGCTGCCCAAGACGGGCGGACATTGCTTTGCCCAGCAGGCTGCGGATCAGAGGCGGCTTGGGTCGGGGTCGTCAAGGTGATCGCACCGCGAAATCTAGCCGAAGTCGTGCGGCATTTCACCGGACAGTCGGTGCTTGCTCCGGCAGAACCAGGCAAAACGACGGGTCATACCGCATCTCGCGATCTGTCCGAAGTGAAAGTACAAGAACGCGCGAAACGCGCGTTGGAAATCGCAGCGGCCGGGCGACACTACCTTTTTTTGTTAGGCTCTCCCGGTTCTGGAAAATCAATGCTGGCGACCAAAATTCCGGGCATCCTGCCACCGCTGACCCCAACCGAGGCGCTTGAGACATCCATGATCCATTCGCTGTCAGGTGTCTGCTGAATGAAGGGGGGATCAGCCGCGAACGGCCGTTTCGCGAACCGCATCACCTTTGATGGACCGGTTCGATCTACGCGTCGAAGTGCCGTCTGTCGCATTCACTGGTCTTGATCTACCTGCAGATGGCGAAACATCCACCCAAGTCGCGGCAGCGCGTGACATCCAATCTGCGCGGTTCAGCGGACAAGATCACCTGCGGGTCAACGCAGATCTTGAAAGC
>JBLHTS010000198.1:0-7450 GCA_047627695.1 Yoonia sp.
ATCCCGAGGGCAAAGGCCACCAGTGTTTCGGGACTGGCGAAATCGGTGTCACCTGTGAGCTGGCTGACGATTTTGACCGTCACTGTCGTCATGGCCTCAAAGGGGTTCAGCGACAATCGGGCCGCAGCACCCGCGCCTAAAACCACGATCATCGTCTCACCAATGGCGCGGGACGCAGCCAGCAAAATCGCGCCCACGATACCGGGCAAAGCAGCTGGGATGACGACTTGGCGGATTGTCTCGGACGGGGTTGCGCCAAGCCCAAGCGAGCCGTCACGCATTGCTTGGGGGACTGCGTTAATGATGTCATCTGACAAGGAACTGACGAAGGGTATCAACATGATCCCCATGACCAGACCGGCGGTCATCACAGATGAAGCACTTTGGCCCCAGCCCATAGGCTCTGCGAAATAGTCGCGCAGAAGTGGTCCAACTGTGACCAGTGCAAACAGGCCATACACGATTGTGGGGATACCAGCGAGGATTTCAATTGCAGGCTTTGCCACCGACCGCATGCGCGGGCTGGCATATTCGGACAGATAGATCGCCGCGAACAATCCGGTGGGCACTGCAAACAGCAGCGCAATAAAACTGACGTAAAGCGTGCCCCACAACAGCGGCAAGATACCCAATTCTGAATTGCCCCGGAAATTGGGCGACCAAGTCGTTGAAAAGAAAAAGTCGCGCCAGTCGTATTGGCCGAAGAAATTGAACGTTTCGAACAACATCGAAAAGACGATGCCCACGGTTGTCATAATCGCGATGGATGACGAAAACACCAACAGACCCATGATCCAACGTTCTACATAAATGCGCGCGCGCGCGCCTGTCTTGATCGCGATCAGTGACAGCACAAATCCAGTAATTCCCAACCCCAGAACCACCAGAGAAAAGAACCAACCGGGTGTGGTGCCTGCAATCTGGCTATAAAGCGCGATCAACAGAACTGCACCAAATGCGGGAACAACTGTCGCAAGTGCCGTGTTCAAGGCATGTTGCTTGGGCAAAGATACAAGCCCGCGAATATCGCCGCCAGCGACCTGCATCGCACGCGCCTTGGCCACGAAATAGCCCGAGGCGGCCAGCGCGATAACAAACAGAAGCGGGGTCGTCAGCGATTGCATGGGGTTTTGTCCATTATCAATAAGAGACTGGGGCGCCTATAGACGCCCCAGTCTGGGCTGTCGAGATTACAAGCCAGAACCAATCAGGGTCTCGTTCGCAACTGTTTCCTGCACGGCCAGCAGTTCGGGATCAGACACAAGACCGTATTCGGCCAATGGGCTATCTGGGCCTGCTATATCGTCAGAGACGAAAAATTCTGCAAAGTCCTTCAGCCCCGGGATCACACCGATGTGGGCCGCTTTGATGTAGAAAAACAAAGGACGCGACACGGGGTAATCACCAGCCGCAATGCTTTCGGTTGTGGGGACAACACCGTTCATTGTGGCCACTTGCAGCAAGTTCGTGTTGTTCTCGTAGAATGACAAACCGAACACGCCGATGCCGTTGCTGTCGGCTTCGATGCGGGCCAGCGTTTCGGTGTAATCACCGTCAATATCAACCGAACGGCCATCTGTACGGATCGCCATGCACTTCTGCTCGGCAGTGTCTTCGTCAACGTCGGCGGCAAGCATCGCTTCATAGAAACCGCCGTCTTCGCAGCCAGCAAGGATTACCTGCTCTTCAAACACTTCGCGTGTGCCGTGCTTGGTGCCGGGGATGAAAGCCTGGATTGGCTGGGCGGGGAATTCCGGGTTCACTTGGTCCCAAGTCTCGAATGTGTTGGGCACCAGCGCGCCATCGACAAGGTGCTCGTTGGCGATTGCCATGTACCAATCTGTTGGTGTGAAAGCGAAGGCGTTGCCATTGATGTCAGAGGCAAAGACGATGCCATCATAGCCAATGCGCACTTCGATGATGTCGGTCACACCAGCGTCTGCACAAACGGCAATTTCAGCTTCACGGATCGGGCGGGACGAATTCGCGATATCGATGGTATTGGCTCCAACGCCTTCACAAAAACGCTTGAGACCTGCAGAAGATCCACCCGATTCGACAACCGGTGTCGGATAGTCAAAGTTTTCGCCAAAAAGTTCGGCCACGATTGACGCATAAGGCAGCACCGTCGAAGAGCCCGCTATTTGCACGTTATCACGCGCAAAAGATGTGGTGGCAGTCAGGGCAATGGCCGCAGTTGTGGCAGTTAGTTTCATGATAGACATCATATCACTCCAGTCAGTCAACAAGCGATGAGGCGCGAACCGCCACATCATTGCAGCCCGTTTAGGCCCGCTGTTGGAACCTTTTGTGACATTCTTGTAAAGGTTTTATGACGGCGTTGAAGTTGGCAGAAAAACCGACACCTGCGTGCCCTGATCTAGCGCACTTTCGATGAAGAGCCGCCCACGATGCCGGTTGATAATATGCTTCACGATTGCGAGCCCAAGTCCTGTCCCACCCACTTCGCGGGATCGATGATTATCGACGCGGTAGAACCGTTCGGTTAGGCGGGCAATATGATGGGCCGCGATCCCGTCGCCCGTGTCAGCAATGATCACCTGCACGGCCTCACCGCGCAATCGCGCATGCGTCGCTGGCGGCCGAAGCGAAACGGTGACCTGCCCACCTGCAGCGCCATACTTAATACCGTTCTCTACCAGATTGGTAAAAACTTGCACCAATTGGCCAGCGTCACCGGGTACCACCGGACCAGCTTCGTCCTGATCCAGCGTGACCGTCACGCCAACGGCCTGCGCTTGGGGCTCCAGCCCTTTGATCACCGAGATCAGCAAAGCACCCAGATCGACGTGTTCGCGCGGGCGCACGCGCTCGTCCACTTCAACGCGACTAAGCGAAAGTAGATCATCGACTAACCGTGTCATCCGGTTCGCCTCATTTGCCATGATGCCCAAAAAACGCGCTCTGGCCTGCGGATCGTCGCGGGCCGCGCCTTTCAGCGTTTCGATAAACCCTAAAAGTGCTGTCAGCGGCGTGCGCAATTCATGGCTCACGTTTGCCACAAAATCGCGGCGCATTTGACCTGCGGCCTCGGCGGCGGTCTGATCCTCGAAGGTTAAGGCAATGTCATCGCCTGCGACGGCGACAGCAACGCGGTAGAGCGTATCACGCGCCCCGTCACGTCCGGTAAACCGTGCCGCATGAGACGCACCGCTTGCCCTTGTTTCTGCAATCGCCGCAATGATCGCAGGTTGACGGACTGCTGTGATGTAATGATTTCCAAGAAGATTAGGACCCAAGATCGCGGTGACCGGATCATTGGCGGCACGCACTTTGTCATCAGGCCCGATCAACAAGACGGGCACCGGCAAGGCAGCTAGAATCACGGCAATTGTTTCCGTCGTCACACGTAATACCTCACCATTATAAACGGCCGTCCATCACTGATGACAATATGGCTCACATTGAAAGCGAAGAAGGTAAGTTTTCTGTATTGCACAAAACGTTTAACACACCATAACCCGTCAAATACAACCTTAGAGTTATTCCGGGAGGCGATCATGACACGGAACACCGAGTGCCAAAATAATTTGCCTCCAAGTTTTCAAATCGAGAACAGTGCGCCTCGCACCCTTATCATCGGAGATATTGACCGCTGGGCCACTGCCGGACCTACCACGCTGGATTTTGAAGGCTACGCGTTTTGCAGTCACCTTGAACTGTCCAACGATTTGCTACGCGATTTTGCACTTGAAATGATCTTGTCCCCACTATTTGGTGACGCCTTTGATGTGCTCGACATCACAGTAATCTTACGCCGCCTTGGATATAGAGGCCGCTACCGCCCGATATCTCCAGTTGTGCTGAACTCAGGCGTTATTGTCACGGAAGTCGCAGCCGCTGTGCCAGCAATCTATTTTGATCTTTTTGAAATACCGTCGGAAGCCCCTTAGACCTTCTTTAGATCGAGCGCGAAACGGGCCGCAGTTTCCTGGTAATGCAGCGCGGACACCCGTAACTCTTGGATTGCTTCGGCGTCTAATGCGCGCACGACCCGCCCCGGCACACCCATCACAAGTGACCCGTCAGGTATATGTTTGCCTTCGGTAATCAATGCGCCTGCCCCGATCAGGCAGTCTTTGCCGATTACTGCCCCATTCAGCACCGTAGCACCCATCCCGATCAACGAATTTTCGCCGATCGTGCAGCCGTGCAGCATTGCCTTGTGACCAATCGTACAGCACGCCCCGATATGCAACGGATAGCCCATATCAGTGTGCAACACGCTATTTTCTTGCACATTGCTGCCCGCGCCAATAGTGATCCGCTCGTTATCACCCCGCAGTGTCGCGCCGAACCAGATCGAGGTTTTGGCCTCAAGCACAATATCACCAATCACGTGGCTTCCCGGTGCGACCCAAGCATCATCGGCCACAACGGGGGACTTGTCGGCAAGGGCGTAAAGGGTCATGTGCGGCCTCCGAATTCGGATTGTAATGTGCGGACATGGTTCACCAGTTGGGGCTGCTGGCTGCGGCGCAGACGCTCTGCGCTGATGATTGTTTTGAGCTGCGTTTCCGTTTCGTCCAGATTATCGTTGATCAAGACGTAATCGTAGCCATCCCAATGGCTGATCTCGTCCCAGCTTTTTTCCATCCGGCCTTCAATCACCGCGTCATCGTCTTTGCCACGGCTGATCAGGCGACGGTGCAGTTCGGTGATAGACGGTGGCAGGATAAAGATCGAAAGGACGCTGTCCTGCAAAGAAGAATTCTTGATCTGCTGCGCACCTTGCCAGTCGATGTCGAACAGGACATCGCGCCCGTCTTCAATCGCAGCCTGCACAGGTGCTTTGGGCGATCCGTAATAATTCCCGAATACCCGCGCATGTTCCAGCATATCACCTTGATCGACCTGCCCGCGAAAGTCTTCTTCGGCGACGAAATAGTAATCTTGCCCGTCCACTTCACCTATCCGCGGCGGCCGCGTGGTAGCAGAGACCGAAAACCGCAGTGTGCCGTCCCATTCACGCAACCGCCCCGCGAGCGTCGATTTGCCCGCGCCGGATGGCGAAGAGAGGATAATCAAAAGGCCGCGTCGGGACATCGTCTTACTCCACGTTTTGAATTTGCTCGCGCATCTGATCGATAACCGCTTTGAGGTCAAGACCGATAGCCGTCAAGGGGGCCGCTTGGGCCTTGGCACAAAGTGTATTGGCTTCGCGGTTGAATTCCTGCGACAGGAAATCAAGCTTGCGGCCTGACGGCTGGCTTGTCGCCAAAAGATCACGTGCGGCGCCAACATGCGCCTTGAGGCGATCGATTTCTTCGGTCACATCCGATTTGACGGCCAGGACCGCCAGTTCTTGCGCAAGTCTGGCTTCGTCAACTTCGGCTATATCTTCCATCACACGCTGTAAAGCGCTTGTCAGATTGGAACGCACTTGAGGCGCACGTGCTTTGGCAGCTTGTGCTGCCGCCGCTGTGAGGATCCCTATCTGGTCAATCTGTGCGGCCAAGACAGTCGCGAGTGCGGCCCCTTCTTGCGCGCGCATCGCAACAAAGTCCTTCACCAGCGGCGCGATGTCGGCCAGCAATGCCTTTGCCAAGGCATCTGTCGCGTCTTCGGGCTTGGCCGCGATCACAACACCGCGCTGCGCCAGCGCATCGGCGGCCGTGGGCTGGCCCAAGGTCACGCCCATTGCAAAGGCCCGTTCCTGCACCTGATCCAAAGCCCGCAACACGGCATCAAGCTGTGCTTCGTCGACGGCAAGTGTACCCACGGCATCTTCGCGCGTTAGCCGCAAATTTACGGTCACGTTTCCGCGCCCCAATGCGCTTGTCAGGGCCGTACGCAGCGCCGTTTCCAACCCGTCGATGCCTTCGGGCAAGCGCAGCCGCAAATCCAAGCCCCGCGCATTCACGCTCCGCATTTCCCAACTCCAAGATAAAGTTCCAAGGCTGCCGGTGCGGCTTGCAAATGCGGTCATCGAATGGGTCATGGCGTCTACCTTCTTCGTCGTTGTTGTGGCACCTAAAGCCATATGCCCGACCGGAGCAAGGGCCGCGCGGCCCGAGCTGTCTGTTAACCTCTTAACACTTTATAAAGTGTCGAGTGGGTTAAGCTTTGTTAAATACTTCTTAACAAACTGGAACGTATTGTCGCGATCACGGATCGGGGCCCACATCACAAAGGACTGGCTCCATGGATATCATCGCTCATCCGACCAAGCAGCAGTAAGCTGAAATCCCAACGCTGAATGATCCGGTCTTGACCAGCCTTGAGCAATATTGGCACACACTGCGCTGCACACGACACATTCCAGTGTGCAGTGATTTGGACCAAAAAAATTGAAAGCGCCCTGCCCTATGCCTTTATTTTGCGGCGTGTGGCCCCCGGCACGGTACGGTTTCGCGCCGCAGGGCAACGGATCTTTAACCTGTTGAAAGTGGACGCACGTGGCATGCCGCTCTCAACCCTCTTTCATCCCGATACGCGCAACACACTCGGAGATTTGCTAGAAAACGCTTTTTGCGAGCCTGCAATTCTGGGGCTGCCATTGGTCTCACCCAGCACGGTTTTAAGACCTGCGATGCACGGCGCTATGATCTTGTTGCGATGCAAGATGACAAAGGACAGACAAACCGGTTGCTGGGCGCGTTTGTCACGCCAGATACACCGCTATCACGCCCCCGCCGCTTTGAAATCGACAGCCAACAGCAGATCCGGCGCGAGGCCTTGGGTCCAAAGCTAGCTGCGCCCCGGCTAATGCCGCGCAGTCCTGCGGCACGCAAAAGGCCGGAGGCTTTGCAGCATCCGGCCCTATAACTTGTCATCAATAACGGCTGATCAGCCCGCTTTGGCCCGCTGCATTTTCGTGCGGCGACCAGATAGCTCCTCTGCGACCAGAAACGCCAGTTCAAGCGACTGCGACGCATTCAAGCGCGGATCACAGGCGGTGTGATAGCGATCCGAAAGATCCTCGTCCGTTACGGCGCGCACGCCGCCTGTGCATTCGGTGACGTCTTTTCCAGTCATCTCAAAATGCACACCACCAGGGATCGTGCCTTCGGCGTTGTGGATAGCAAAGAATTCTTTGACTTCACGCAGGACGCTTTCAAATGGGCGTGTCTTGTAGCCGGTCGAGGACTTGATTGTGTTGCCATGCATCGCGTCACAGGTCCAAACGACTTTTGCACCTTCTTCTTCAACGGCTTTAACCAAACGTGGAAGATGTTCACCCACCGAACCCGCACCAAAGCGCGCGATCAACGTCAAACGCCCAGCTTCGTTATTTGGGTTCAGTGCCGCCATCAGCGCCTTTAGATGCCCTGTTGTCATGCTTGGTCCGCACTTTAGGCCGATCGGGTTCTGCACGCCTTTGCAGAACTCCACATGCGCACCGTCAGGCTGACGTGTGCGGTCGCCGATCCAGATCATGTGGCCAGACCCTGCAAGCCATTTGCCAGAAGTCGAATCCAATCGGCAC
>JBLHTS010000199.1:0-7375 GCA_047627695.1 Yoonia sp.
TGATTGCGTGGCCCAGATCGTGGTCTTGCGCACTATGCGCAACACCGCCAAGGAATTGCGTCGCATAATCGAGAGTGTTGTTGTCGGAATTCCGACCCAAAACCTGTGCGACATGGCACAAGTCATCTTGGTAAGCGACCAGGTCCGGACTGATAACCTCGTCCCTGACCAGGCGGGGCGAGGGTGGCTGCCGATCTGCCGGCACGTGAGCAAGTACTATTGTTTGAAACACCAACGAACTTTCGACTGGCTTTTCAAGAAAGTCATCTGCGCCTGCAGCCATCACGGCCTCTTTGAGGGTTGCATCCCCACTGGTGCCAATAATCACATCAATCCGTGGTGAAGCGTCCGCAAGTGGTTTGATAAGGTTAATGCCAGACCCGTCAGGCAATCCCACATCCACAAGCAATACCGTCGGAAAATAGATCGCCAAATGGCGACGGGCCGTTTCCTAATTGTCCGCACGCCTTCTCCGCGCACCTGATCGCAGGCACATCATACGCACAGTCTCGCTCGCGAAACGGCTGTCTTCAACAACCAGAACTGTCTGTCCTAAAAGCGGGCGAAGCGCAGTCGGCGTGCGCATCAGCGATAGCGTGTCGATGGTGTCCATAACGATTCGTCCGTTTCGTTCCAGTTGCCCAACAAAAAGCAGAACAAGGTGAACAGGTTTTAATTTCATCCCGCGTTGCACTCGCCATAACCACAGACCATATTGCGCCAAAAGGAGAATGCTCATGATCGGTCGCCTCAACCACGTCGCCATTGCAGTTCCGGATTTGGAAGCCGCAAGTGCGCAATACCGCACGATGCTGGGTGCCGATGTCGGCGCGCCGCAGGACGAACCAGATCACGGCGTTACGGTCGTTTTCATCACCTTGCCCAATACCAAGATCGAATTGCTCTACCCGCTGGGCGAAGGGTCCCCGATCCAAGGTTTCTTGGATAAAAACCCATCCGGCGGCATGCATCATGTCTGCTACGAGGTTGACGACATCATGGCCGCCCGCGATCATCTTCTTAAAGAAGGGGCACGGGTTCTTGGCAATGGCGAGCCGAAAATCGGCGCACACGGCAAACCGGTACTTTTCTTGCATCCCAAAGACTTTAATGGCTGTTTGGTCGAGCTAGAGCAGGTCTAACCCCTTGTCCTGACCGCTAATCGACGTATCTGTCAGACATACGTTTTTATAAAGGAACGCCCCCATGGGTCCTGTCTCTGGTCTGGTACTTTTCGCCGTTATTTGGACGATTGTCTTCTTCATCGTTCTGCCGTTGCGGCTTGAAACCCAAGGCGAAGCAGGCGAAATCGTGCCGGGCACCCATGCGTCCTCGCCTGCGAATTTCAGCTTCAAGAGCAAAGCCAAAGTTACAACGATGTTCGCCTTTCCAATCTGGCTGGTGATCGCGACCGTCCTGCTGACTGGGGCCGTCAACATCCGCGACATCGACTGGTTCGAACGGATGTCGACCCCGGAAGTCAGTCGCGACTGACCGCGTGATAAAGATGGGTAAAGGTGGCCGCGCCTAGGATCGGGATGAACAGATTGATCAGCGGGAATGACAGCGGAACCGCCATCAAACAACCTGCAACCCAGATTTTGCCTTGATGTTCTTTGCGCAAGTCCTTGGCCGCGGCGCGCCCAATCCGGCGCATCGCGGCCAGTTGAAAATACTCACGCCCCAGCAAGAACCCGTTAAGCACATAAAAGATGAAGAATGCCGCGAACGGAAAGATCACGTAGAACACGAAGGCAAAGATATTTGCCGCGATCAGCACCCCAAGAAAATTAACCGTATCGCGCAGCCCGTCACTGAAACTGACGGATTGTACGACGGGCAGGTTGGGAAAATATTCGTCCTCGACAGCTTGTGCGACCTCATCCAAGAACAGGGATGTGATCGCGGATGCGACCGGGACCATCAAAAAGATCGATAGCACCAAGACAAGACCGAGCGATCCCCAACTCAACAAATCCCCCAGCCAAGTGACTTCGCCCACGCCGGGCAGCGCAATCGGGGCTACGGTCAGCCATTCGATCAGCCACAAAAGCGCAGCATAGATCCCCACCAAAAGCGCTATCGTCAAAGCAATGCCGCGCCACAGCACACTGCGAAAGCGCGGGTCAGGCAATTGGGCCAAAGCCTTCAGGAACGAGGTCAGGATCATGCATCAACCCAAGTTGTAATAGCGTCCAGATCAGGGCGGGGGCGTTCTGGCGGCGGGTTCGTCTGTGTTCCGATGTGGATATAGCCCGCGACGGTCTCGTGGGATGCCAGCCCCAAACCTTCGGTGATAAAGGTGCGGTCATGACTGGCCCAGCCGGACAACCAATTGGCGCCCCAGCCTGCGGCTAGGGCCGCATTCAAAAGCGCCAGACAAACTGCACCAGCAGAATAGACCTGCTCGATCTGCGGGATTTTATCAGAGGGTTTAGGGCTGCTGATCACAGCAACAGCCAAGTCGGCATTGCCAAGTTGGTCGATGGCCTTGGTGATCTTGTCGGGGTCTATGCCAAGGGCGGCACCACGCACAGGCACCATCAGCGACAGGCGGTTCAAAGCAGGTTTAGTCAGCACGATAAAGCGCCAAGGCTCTAGCTTGCCATGATCGGGTGTGCGGGCGGCGGCAGTCAACAAAGGCATCAGCTCCATACGGTCGGGCACAGGCGTGGTCAGCGTTTTTGAAGGGCGCGAACGACGGGTCAGCAAAAAATCAAAGGCGGCAGCGTTTGGTGTAGGCATCATAAGGTCCTGTGCTTTGGTTGCCCCTCAAATATGGACGCAGCAACACAAAGACAACGGGTGCGTTACATAGCCACTTTCATATCGTCGATCCACGCATCTACAAACGCATCAAATCGCGCGTCGGGCTGACGCAAAGGAAAGACTTCTGCAAAGGGATCAGGTGCCGTGATCTGACTTCCCGACATTTCCTGCAACACATTATGACCGCAAAATGGGACATATGTTTCGGAATACCCGCCTTCATGCACCATCAACAGTTTGCCACCGCAGACATCATCTGCAAGCGCCATGACCTGTCTGGTCATCAAGGAAAATGTCTCTGCCGTGGCCAGCATACGGCCCAATGGATCGTTGGCAGCCGCGTCAAAGCCGCACGCGATGATCAATATATCAGGGGCAAAGTCGCGAATGGCGGGCAAAGCAAGGCGGTCCATCGCCGCTAAATACCCCGTATGACCCGTTCCGGGGGGCAGCGGAACATTCAGGTTGTAGCCGGCCCCTTCACCCGTCCCACGATCCGCAAAAGCACCCGTATCCATCGGGTAATTGCGGTCTTGATGCAATGACACGGTCAGCACGTCGGCGCGGTCATAAAACACCGCCTCCGTACCATTTCCATGATGCACATCCCAATCCAGCACAGCAAAACGCTGGGCCAGCCCTGCGGCCTTCGCTGCCTCGATCGCGATGCCGATATTGTTGAACAAGCAAAACCCGTTGGGGTAATCCGGCAAGCAATGATGACCGGGCGGACGCGAGAGTGAATAGGCGTTGCTGACGTCACCGCGTAGCACCGCTGCAAGGGCTGCTTTGGCCAAGCCTGCCGACAGTGCGGCCAGTTCGTATCCGCCGGGACCAAATGGCGTACGCCGACCCAATTCACCGCCGCCTGCGTCTGACAAAGCCTTGAACTGATCCAGATAGTGGACGGGATGGACACGCATCAGATCGTCGCGAGTGGCGGGATCCGCACCAGCCATCACAAGCTCTTTCGCCAGACCCGTCACTTCGATCAGGTTCTTTAACCGGCGCTTGGTCTCGGGGTTTTCGGGCAATCCGCCATCCAGTGGCTGCACCAACCCGCCAACAGGCAACATGCCAGCGTAATTGCCGCCACCGTGCCAAAAGCATCGTTCATCCCAATAAAATCCAGTCGCCATGTGACACTGCACCCCTTTTTCTGTTCTTAAATACCTCTGCCGGAGGCTCGGTCTTGTGCCACAAACTCAGGTTTTGCGCAGGCGGTAAATCCCTTCCGGCAAATCCAGTGCCGCCTCAAGATCGCGTAATTGGCTTAAGGATAGGGTGATCTGCACCGATGAATTGCTGCGCGGATCCCATTGGTTAATCGTGACACAGTCATCAAAAGCGTTGACGATCACATCTTCTTTGAGAGGGGTTCCGCTTTCATCCACTAAGGTGACAACGGTCGCGTCATAATCGTGTTCTATTGTAAACATGCTGCGAGCCTAGCAATGGACTGGATGTTGCGCAATCCGCGCTGGAATGGGGTTCTGCATGTGGTAGAGTTCAGGCAATTCAGCACTCAGGACGGAAGAGCTAGATGCGATCAATTACCCTTGCACTAATGATGGCTCTTGGGGCTTGTACGCCCATGGTGGTCGATCAGCCGCGTGAAGCCCTTGCCATTCAGTCGACAATAGCGCCTGCACAACTATCGCAGCGACAAGCGATCGAGAATTTCAACATAGCCGTCGCGCGGATCGAACCTGTCGCAGAACAAATGTGCAGGCAGCGCAACCCAAGGCAGAACTGCGACTTCCAAATTGTGATCGACGACCGGCCGAACCAGCCGGTGAACGCCTACCAAACGCTTGACCGCAATGGGCGGCCTATCATCGCTTTCACCGTGCCGCTAATCGCAGACGCCCGTAACAGTGATGAAATCGCCTTTGTCATGGCCCATGAAGCGGCCCATCACATCGAAGGCCACATTGCCCGCCAACAAACGAATGCAGTCGTTGGCGCGGCGCTGATTGGTGGTTTGGCCGGGGTATTTGGCGCCACAGACCAAAGCACGATTGATGCGGCAACCCGTCTTGGTGCCAGCGTCGGTGCCCGCACCTATTCTAAAGATTTCGAGCTTGAAGCTGACGCACTCGGCACGCGTATTGCGGCGGCGGCTGGGTTTGACCCGCTGAATGGCGCGCAGTTCTTTTTCCGTATTCCCGATCCAGGTGACCGCTTCCTTGGTACCCATCCGGCGAATGCGGACCGATTGCGCACAGTCCAACGGGTTGCTTCAGGCCTTTAATTGCATCGGGGTGTCAGGCCACCGCAATGACTGAAATCGCAATCGCGGCAAAAAAACATGCAGAGGCTGCGACAACAAAACCGTGCCAGATCGCAATCGCGTATTTCATCGCCTCAGAGGCGTAAAACGGCACACCCGCCGTATAAAGCAAACCGCCGACCGCCATCAGGATCAGCGCAGAAGTAGGCACAATCGGCCAGAGTGACCAGATCAGCGCAAGGCTAAGCCAGCCCATAACAAGATAAAGCGCAGGCCCAAACCGTCCGGGCGTGCGCCAGAAAAACAGCTTTAGCACCACGCCCACAACCGCAAGTGTCCAGACAATTGCCAGCACAGCATAGGCAAAGCCACTGCCAATCAGCACAACCAGTGGCGTGTAGGTGCCTGCGATTTTCAGAAAGATTGCAGCATGATCAAAGCGGCGCAACAGTGGGCGAACGGCTTCCCAAGGGGTAAAGTGATACATGGCAGAGGCGGCAAAGGTCGCTATCAAAGTGGCCCCATACACAGCAATCGCCAGCATTTGCCCCGCGGTGGCTACGTCCGCTGACCAAACCATCAGCAAAATAGTCCCCGTCAAAGCCCCGAGCACGCCAATCGCGTGCATCGCGCCATCGGCAATGCGTTCAGCGCGTGCATAGGTGGGGTACATGTGGCAATTCCTTGGGTTTTGTACAACTAAGGTAGGTGGGCCACACGATGGGTCAATTGTTTCGTAGGGTCAGTCTAAGCACTTGGCAGCTCGCGAAGGATCGCACAAAGATGTTGCAACAGGGTTAAACCGTGAAAAGGAATGCATCCATGTGGCAGCAAATACTGCGGGTCAGACAGCGTGCGATCTGGTCATGGGCGGGATTTTACCATGTTTACAAGACCGAAGGTTCGCTATCTCAATGGCTGGTGGCGAACCTGGGTTTCGCCATCTTGGCCTTCGCGCTGCCGCTGTCGGCAGGGGAACGCGGGATGCTTTTGATGGGGGGCATCATCATACTTGCCGCCGAATGTATGAACACCGCGATTGAACGCGTCGTGGACGATATCAGCACTGAAAAGCGGGATGCGGCAATGCAAGCCAAAGACTGCGGTTCTGCGGCGGTGGCGGTCACTGCAGTCGGTGTCGGTGTGGCGTGGGTTTGCGTGATTGTGGGCTTGATTGCGGGATAAATTTGCGTCGAACAGCACCACCAACTTGATCTAGCGCAAGGCGGGACATTTTGCGGGGATGTAAACTGAACGTGACCGCATACAGGAGGAGCCGTCATGCAGACCCTAGGAAACGCCCGTGAACACTTTTTCCGCGTCATAAAAATGGCTAAAGCCAACAAAGTGGACCTTTCCTCGGCCTTTGACGAAGGCAAGATCACGCTGGACGCCTATGCAGACATGATCACGGGTTGCCAAGGCTGCACGCAGGTCGGCAAATGTGACAAATTGCTGGACAAGGTATCGACCCTGAACGAAGCGCCAGAGTATTGCGTAAACCGCGACACCTTTCAAACCCTGCAAAGCAGCTGATCAGGATCGCTGCGCAGCGCGCTTTGAAAACCGCGCAAACTGCCGTAAACTCCCCGCAACGCCCCGTTGCAGGAGAGTATTATGCGTCTGATAATCATCGCCCTTGTCTTTCTGCCAAGCGCAGCCCTGTCCCAATCTGCCCCCCAAACAGCACCAAGCCAAAGCTGCCCCGTCGGCATGGATTGGAACGCCGACGCCCAAAACTGCATGATGGCGGCCAATGGATCATCCCCACTTGATGGTCTGTCGGATCACGTGGGATGCCAAGGCGACGCGGCACGCGCAGTGACGTCATAAGCGCGCGGGCAACCCACTGAAACTTATCAAAAATGCACTCACCGACCGTGGGTCGAAATACGCGGTCGCAGGTGGTGCTGTGGCTTCAGCGGAAGAGGCGAAAGCCTTTGTCAAAACGCTGTGCCGGCGCAAAAAATTTGCCAAAGCGACCCATAACACATGGGCGGTTTTGCTGCCTGACGGCCCCCTCAAAAATGAGGACGGCGAAAGCGGCGCAGGGATGGTGATCTTGCGAATGCTAGAGCGCGAAGAGCTGCACGGGCATATCATCGTGGTGACACGGTGGTTTGGTGGTGTGAAGCTGGGCGGAGACCGTTTTCGCCGCGTGCAAGACGCGGTGTGGGTTTATCTGGATGATAAGTGAATCCACAAGTGTTTGGGGTTGGTATTCACGACATAGGGGAGCGCTTGGACCTTGGGGGTGGGTGCGAAGCGCAATCCCCTTGGGGAGGGTTTGAGCCGTCTCGGAATTGATCCAGTGGATCAATTCAGGCGAAAACGGGCGAAGCCCCGGATCGGGCGCTGCCCGGCGATGCCGGG
>JBLHTS010000200.1:0-7340 GCA_047627695.1 Yoonia sp.
ACACCGCTTGCCGCAATGCTGTTCATCATGCACCGCCCGGTTGTCACCTACCATTTGGGGTGGACCAACTCTGAGGATCGCCAATGGGGGCTGCACTATCGCATTTTGATCGATGCTGCAGCAATATTTGCAGATCAGGGGTATGCCCGCGTGGATTTGGGAACCGTTGATACGGACAATGAGCCAGGGCCTGCGCGGTTCAAGATCGGTTCAGGCGCGCAAATTCGCAGCCACGGGGGAAGCTGGCTGCGATTTGGCCATTCGCGCGGCTAGCATCGCGTTGTGTCAGATGGTAAACCTTCGCAACAGCTGCTGAAAGTTTCCTTATGACACTGCTACAAATCACTTCCCTTCTGATTGTGCTGGCAGGTGCTTTTGGCGCTCTTAACTATCTTTTCCTCAAACTTCCGTCCGCAATCGGTATTCTTGTGGTATCGCTTTTGGCGTCTTTTGTGGTGATGTTGCTGGATTTCGCGGTGCCTTCACTTGGGGTTACCGATGTCGTGCGCGAAACCGTTCTGGGGATCGAATTTTCAGATGCCTTGTTGGAGGGGATGCTTGGCCTGCTGCTGTTCGCAGGCGCGCTGCACGTGAAATTATCGGACCTGCGGCGTGAATGGGTTATCGTGGCTATGATGGCAACAATCGGCATTGCCCTATCGACCACGATCGTGGGCTATGGGTTTTCATGGCTGACGGGTATGCCATTGCTGGTGGCTTTGGTATTTGGCGCGCTGATTTCGCCCACTGATCCGGTGGCGGTTTTGGGTGTGTTGCGCCAAGCAAACTTGAAAAAATCGCTCGAGACCAAAATCGCGGGCGAAAGCCTGTTTAACGATGGTGTAGGCTATGTCGTATTCCTGGTGCTGATTGGCCTCGCCTTTCCACATGGGGACCAGCATGGCAGCGGGCTGGCTGGAGCGGCGCAACTGTTCTTCAAAGAGGCTGTGGGCGGCGCAGTCTTGGGCATCGTGTTGGGCTGGCTAACGTTTCGCGTGATGCGGCGCATTGATGATTACTCGCTTGAAGTGCTGATCACGCTTGGCCTTGCATTTGGTGGCTATGAACTGGCGGTCTATTTACATGTCTCTGCCCCGATCATGGCGGTCTGCGCGGGTCTTTTGATCGGCGATGTGGGTACAAAATTCGGCATGTCCGACGAAACGCGGCTTTATGTTGATGCCTTCTGGAAGCTGATCGACGAGATTCTGAACGCAGTCCTGTTCTTGCTGATCGGGGTCGAAGTCTTCGCGATTGCCTTCAACTTCGAATACCTGACCGCAGGCGTGGCGGCCATCGCGTTGGCCTTATTTGCCCGCCTCGCGGCGGTTGCTGTGCCAATCCTGATCTTGCGGCCATTCCGCGAATTTTCGACAGGTGTGATCCCTGTGATGACATGGGGCGGGCTCAAGGGCGGCATTTCGGTGGCTCTGGCCCTGTCGCTGCCTGAAGGGGAATGGAAACCTGTCATTCTGACTGCCACCTATATGGTCGTGATCTTTTCGATCATCGTGCAAGGGCTGACCGTCGCGGGACTGGCAGAGCGAGTGACGAAAGAGGCCAAGAACTGATGAGCGTTCTGGCCAAAAGCCAGCCTATGCGCCAATTGCAGGGCACAGTTTCGCCCAAGCACACTAGAATCCAGCGGCCTGCCCCGTTATCACGGCAACAACACCAAACGAGGCGCGCATGACAAACACCATTCTTGAACGCTGCGAGGCTAACGGGCTGCGCATGACGGATCAGCGTCGCACGATTGCGGGTGTATTGCAGGACGCGATTGATCACCCCGACGTCGAAGAGCTTTATAACCGCGCTTCTGCAGTGGATCCGCGCATTTCATTGGCGACGGTTTATCGCACCGTAAAGCTGTTCGAAGAAACCGGCATTCTTGAAAAGCACGAATTTGGCGATGGCCGCGCACGCTATGAGGCCGCAGACCGCGAACACCATGACCATCTGATCGACGTGCATTCCGGCGATGTGATCGAATTTGTGGACGCGGAAATCGAAGCCTTGCAAGAACGGATCGCGCAAAAGCTGGGGTACCGTTTGATGGGGCATCGTCTGGAACTTTACGCGGTCCCATTGACTGACAAGGAAGACTAAGTTTGGACAATATCCGCGGCGCGGC
Organism: Yoonia sp.; assembly: GCA_047627695.1. Classification (GTDB taxonomy): domain Bacteria; phylum Pseudomonadota; class Alphaproteobacteria; order Rhodobacterales; family Rhodobacteraceae; genus Yoonia. Next base: position 2,135 of record JBLHTS010000200.1, read on the forward strand.
CTTCATGGTTTTCGCAATGTTCTGCTTTGCGGTAGAGGACGCGTTGATCAAGCTTTTGGCAGACGCAATTCCGGTTGGGCAGATTCTATCGGTTATCTGTCTGGGCGGGCTGATCGCCTTTCTAGGCTGGTCGTTGGTAAAAGGTGACCGCCTTTGGCAGCCTGCCTATCTGGACACCAAAGTCCTGCTGCGCAGTATTTGTGATGTTGCCGGATCAGTGATGTTTGTAACCTCTTTGACTTTGATTCCGCTGACAACCGCGTCCGCCGTGATCCAAGCGACACCACTTGTTGTCGCGATGGGGGCTGCGGTGTTTCTTGGCCAAGCGGTCGGTTGGCGGCGTTGGTTTGCGATCTTTGTGGGATTTGTCGGAGTGCTGATCATCATCCGCCCCGGCATGGAAGGGTTCACCCCCGCAGCGCTTTTGGCTGTCGGCGGGATGCTGGGACTGGCCGCACGTGATCTTTTCACACGGGGGTTATCCGTGCAATTGTCCGGCCCTCAGTTGGCGACCCATACTTTTGCGCTCGTGGTGCCTGCGGGCATTCTTTTGACGGTGCTGCGCGGGCAGCCTTTTGTGATGCCCGATGCAGGCCACTCGCTGATCTTGTTTGCAGCCATCATCATCGGCATGATCGCCTATCTGGCCATCGTAGCCGCCACGCGCGGTGGCAATGCGGGGATCATTTCATCTTTCCGCTACAGCCGGATGATCTTTGCCTTGGTCATCGGCTATCTGATGTTTGCTGAAGTCCCCGATGCCGCAACGCTTATCGGGGCCGCGATCATCATAGCATCCGGCATTTACACACTGTGGCGCGAAACCAGAATGCGCCGCGCTTCCCTAAACGAAAATCTCGCGCTATAGAGGCGCTGATACCGCTAACATTTGCCCTTAGGAGCACGCTCATGAGCACGATTATCGACATTCACGCCCGCGAAATCCTCGATAGCCGAGGCAACCCCACCGTCGAGGTGGATGTGATCCTTGAGGATGGCACAATGGGCCGCGCGGCGGTCCCGTCAGGTGCATCAACCGGTGCGCATGAGGCTGTTGAAAAGCGTGATGGTGATAAATCGCGTTACATGGGCAAAGGTGTGCTGGACGCCGTTGCCGCCGTGAACGGTGAAATCGCCGAGGAAATTCTTGGCTTTGATGCGACCGATCAGGTCGCAATTGACATGGCCATGATCGAACTCGACGGGACACCCAACAAGGCCCGCCTTGGCGCAAACGCAATCCTTGGCGTGTCGCTGGCAGTAGCTAAGGCCGCAGCCGACTATACAGGGCAACCGCTTTATCGCTATATCGGCGGCACCTCTGCGCGCACCCTGCCCGTCCCGATGATGAACATTATCAATGGCGGCGAACATGCCGATAACCCGATCGACATCCAAGAATTCATGATCATGCCTGTGGCCGCGCAAAACATCCGCGAAGCGATACGCATGGGTGCAGAGGTGTTCCACACCTTGAAGAAAGAACTGTCTGCGGCTGGCCATAACACTGGCATCGGCGACGAAGGCGGCTTTGCCCCGAACCTTGCCAGCACGCGTGTGGCGCTAGATTTCATCATGACATCGATCAAAAAAGCAGGCTATGAGCCGGGTAAAGACATCTACCTTGCCCTCGATTGTGCTGCGACAGAATACTACAAGAACGGCAAATACGAGATGGTTGGCGAAGGCGTATCTCTGACATCTGCCGAAAACGCCGCCTACCTTGCAAAACTGACCGAAGACTATCCGATTATCAGCATCGAAGACGGAATGTCAGAGGATGACTGGGAAGGCTGGAAAATGCTGACCGATCTGATCGGCGACAAAATCCAACTGGTCGGTGACGATCTTTTTGTGACCAACCCTGCCCGTCTAGCAGACGGAATCGCCAAAGGCTCTGCCAACTCCATGCTGGTCAAAGTAAACCAGATCGGCACCCTGACCGAGACGCTGCAAGCCGTTGATATGGCGCACCGTGCGCGGTTTACTAACGTGATGTCGCACCGCTCTGGCGAAACCGAAGATGCGACGATTGCGGACCTTGCGGTCGCAACTAACTGCGGACAGATCAAGACCGGATCGCTTTCGCGCTCTGACCGTTTGGCAAAATACAACCAGTTGATCCGCATCGAAGAAGAACTGGGTGAAACAGCAATCTATGCAGGGCGGAGCATCCTGAAAGGATGATTCTGTCCGAAGGCATGCACTGCGTTCCGGCAGGTCATATCGCGACGGTTGTAACCTATTTGCAGATGACTGCCCCAGCGGTCACGACCCCGAAGCCATTGCCCGCTGGCACGACCCTCGAACAGGAAACGCTTGATCTTGAAAGCTACCGCGCGTTATTTCGCGCGGTGGGCGCACCTTGGTTGTGGACATCGCGGCTGGTGATGAAAGACGACACATTGCGTGCGATCCTCGGCAGTGCAGACACCGAGCTTTGGATCATGCGCCAAGATGGCGATCTGATCGCTTTTATCGAGCTGGATTTCAGTTTAGCTATAGCCTGCGAACTGGCGTTCTTTGGCATGATCACCACGGCCACAGGGCAAGGCCTTGGCGGGTCCATGATAGCACTTGCGCAGTCAAGGGCATTTGCCCGCGATATATCGGCTTTCAGCGTTCATACCTGCAGCTTGGACGACCCGCGTGCTTTGGAATTCTATATCAATGCCGGATTCGTCCCCTACAAGCGCGAAATCGAGGTTTTTGCCGACCCGCGTCTGCAAGGAGTACACCCGAAATCAACGGCACCGCAAATCCCATGCCTGACCTGACCGCGGATCAAATCATCGCCCAACTGGGCCTCGCTCCCCATCCCGAAGGTGGTTACTATGGCCAAACATGGGTGGCAGAAAACGAGGGTCGCGCGACCGGCACCTGCATCTATTTTCTGCTGAAAGCCGGACAAGCCAGTCACTGGCATGCCGTAGATGCCGTCGAAATCTGGCATTATTACGCAGGCGCACCGCTAATTTTGTCACTGGCGCCGTCTTTGGTTGGGCCAGCCGTAGATCACCGACTTGGACCAAACCTTGGTGCTGGCGAATTTCCCCAAGCGATTGTGCCTGAAGGGCATTGGCAAAGGGCAGCAACGACCGGCGACTGGACGCTTGTAGGCTGCACCGTTTCGCCCGGTTTTCAGTTTGAAGGCTTTACGCTGGCAGCACCAGAGGTTGATATCCCGCGCTAGCCGCTTGGTCCTAGAGTGAACGCGTCCTCGTCAGGCATCTCGCCTGTTTCCAAGATATGCATCATCTCGGCATTCATCACTATCTCGCGAGGGCCAAGGATTTCTTGAACGCGCGCGATGTAGACTTCGTTTTCCATGACGGGGATATTCGGATCATAGGCATCCGCCAGAGTGATCATCGACGAGCGATCCGCGCGATTAAAAGCATCAACCATCATCTCGGCACGATCTTTAGGGATATCAAGCGCCTCTAGGGCGGACCGTCCCATTCGCAGCGAACTGTCGTAAGTTTCGCGAATAATATCGCGACAGCCCGCAGCCCAAAGTTCGTAGACATGGTGGCGGTCAATCGCGCGAGCGATGATACGCACATGCGGGGCGGTAGTATGCACGTAATGCACCAACTCCGTCAGCTTTTGTTTGTCATCAATGGCCGCCACGAAAACTTTGCAGTGTTGCAAGCCCGCTGCTTGCAACATATCAGGGCGAGTCGCATCGCCATAATAGATGCGCGCCCCAAAACGCCGCATGTTATCAAGGTGTTCCGCGTTATAGTCGATCACCGTCAGGTTATATCCTGCCGCACTTAGGATCCGGCGCACCATCCCGCCAACGCGGCCACCGCCTGCAATCAAAACTTGGCCTTGCTCTTCGATATCGTCGGCCTCGCCGTTATCGACGACGGCATAGCGCGGCACGATTACGCGGTCATAGAAGATAAACAAAAGCGGGGTCAGCATCATTGAAAGCGCAACGACCAGCAGCAATTGATCCGCCAAAACCTGCGGCAGAATCATGCTGGAGACCGAAAATGACAACAACACAAAACCGAACTCGCCCGCTTGCGCAAGGCTAAGCGCCAGCAACCAGCGATCCGCGCCGCGCAGTTTGAAAACCACGGCCAGCACCGCCAAGACGCCTGCCTTCACAGCAATCAGCAAAACCGTCAACCCAAGGATCAACAGCAAATTGTCTGCTAAAAGTCCGAAATTTATCGCGGCGCCGACGGTCATAAAAAACAGCCCCAAAAGCAGCCCCTTGAACGGGTCGATATCTGATTCGAGTTCGTGCCGGTATTCGCTATTGGCCAAGACAACGCCGGCAAGGAATGTCCCCAAAGCAGGTGACAGGCCTACCAGCGACATCAGCAAGGCGATTCCAATAACCATCATCAGCGCAGTTGCCGTGAACAACTCGCGCAGGTTTGCGCTTGCGATAAACCGGAAAATTGGACGGGTCAGAAAGCTACCCGCGCCCACCACCGCAGCAATCGCCACGATGTTCACTAGGGCAGTTTGCCAACCGTTCAGCCCAGCAACAAGGCTTATCCCACCGCCATGATCACCGCCCGTTCCGCCGTGATCATCCGCGACCGCATGGGCCAGATCGCCTGCGATATCTATTAATTCCGGCATCGTCAGCAGTGGCATCAGAGCCAGCATCGGGATGACGGCGATGTCTTGGGCCAACAGGACCGAGAAGCTGGATTGCCCTCCGCCACTCTTCATCAATCCCCTTTCATTTAACGTTTGCAATACAATAGCAGTTGAACTTAGTGCAGCGATCAAACCAACAGCCAAGGCGACAGTCCATCCAAGACCAAACAAAAGCCCGATCCCCATGACGGCCGCCGTGGTCAACCCAATCTGCCCGCCGCCAAGGCCAAATAACTTGCCGCGCATCGCCCACAGACGTTTTGGCTCAAGCTCTAACCCGACCAGAAACAGCATCATCACCACGCCAAACTCCGCGAAATGCTGAATCGAAATCACGTCCACATGCAACAGCGCCAACACCGGGCTAATCACGATCCCCGCAATCAAGTATCCAAGGACAGACCCTAGGCCCAAACGGGTTGCAATCGGCACTGCTATCACCCCTGCAATAAGGAAGATGAAGGCGAGAAGTAGAAAGTCGGTCATGGTTTTGGTCCTTTATCTCGCCCTAGAATGCGCGGAGGCTTTGCATTTTGCAAAGAAACGTTGGCACCGTCACATAAAAAAGGGAGGCCCA
>JBLHTS010000201.1:0-7283 GCA_047627695.1 Yoonia sp.
GGCGGGGTGTCTGGTAAGGAGATTATGATGGTATTTCGGCTTAGACCGCACACACTTGCATGTCACCACACTTGCCCCGCGCTATCGCGGAGGGCGAGATGGGCCAGACAACAACACACAGCATAACAATTTGCACATCGTGCAAGCATAAAGGGACGGATTGCCGCCCCGGTTATGAATTGATCGAAAAACTACGCCGCGCAATTGCTGCGGCAGGCGATAGCATCACCGAAGGCTTTGCCGTGTCCGGCGTGGCGTGCATGGCGGGCTGTGACCGGCCATGTACCGTGGCTTATCACGGCACGCAAAAGGCGACGTACCTTTTTGGGGATATGACACCCGAGGATGACATCGACGATCTGGTCGCCTTTGCGCAGCAATATGCGCAGCTCGACGACGGCTGGTGTTCGTCTCTTGATCGCCCCGGCAAGTTGCGCAAATCCACATTGGCCCGTGTCCCTGCCGCCATGATGGTGATCACAGAAACCAAGGCGCTAGCGTCATGAGTGGCGCACATCTCTGTGTCCAAAACGTCAGTTGGCGTCCAGCCAAGCACGCGCCAATGGTCCTGCATCCCACCAGCTTCGAGGTCGGCGCAGGCCGCGTTCTTGGCGTTGTCGGCCCCAATGGTGCGGGTAAATCAACGTTGCTTCGCTTGCTATACCGCTTTCAGGCACCCACTTCGGGGCAAGTCCTGATCGACGGACAAGACCTTTGGGTTGTCCCCGCCCGCCAAGCGGCAAGACAAGTCGCAGCTGTGCTTCAGGAACAAGCCACAGCTTTTGGGCTGACCGTTAAGGAAATCGTTGCACTTGGGCGCACACCATACCTAAACGGGATTGCGCGCGCAGGTGCAGCCAGCGACAGGGTCATTGATAGGGTCATGGCTTTGCTTGATCTGACAACGCTTGCCCACCGCGACGTCGGCACATTGTCGGGCGGTGAACGCCAGCGGGTCATGGTCGCCCGCGCCTTGGCCCAAGAACCGCAAATTCTGATCTTGGACGAGCCGACAAACCACCTTGATATTCGTCATCAGCTTGAGGTTCTGGCACTCATCCGCCAGCTCGACCTGACGATTATTGTATCTTTGCATGATCTGAATATGGCCGCGCATATCTGCGACGATATTCTGCTGCTGGACGACGGATATCCACGTGGTTTCGGATCCCCCGATGATCTGCTGACAGAGGCGCTTGTCTCAAAAACCTTCCGCATTGATGCGCGCCGCGAAAAACTGGCCCCCAGCGACAGCACGCATCTGTCGTTCCATTTGCCCGAATTCAGAGACCACGCATGAAACTCACGACAACCCTCGCCTTGGCCATTCTAGCTGGCCCTGCCGTGGCACAAACGACTGTGCAAAGCTGCGACCGCACAGTCACCTTTGACGCCCCCCCACAAGCGGCCGTTTCCAATGACATCAACCTGACCGAGATGATGCTGGTTCTTGGCCTGACCGACCGCATGGTCGGCTACACCGGTATTTCGGGCTGGAACAAACTAGATGCCGAAATGCGGGTTGGCGTAGAAGAACTCCCAGAGCTGTCCGCGCTATACCCCTCTAAAGAGGTACTAATCGGGGCCAACGCCGACTTTTACTTCGCAGGCTGGAACTACGGCATGCGGGTCGGTGGCGAAGTCACACCCGAAACCTTGGCTCCGTTCGGGATCAGCGTCTACGAGCTGACAGAAAGCTGCGCCCAGATCGGCACCAAAGGTCCGGCATCGATGGATGATATGTACAACGACCTGCGCAACCTTGGTGCAATCTTTGGCGTACAAGACCGCGCCGAGGCGTTGATTGCCGGCTATCAAGCCGATTTAGACGGCTTTCTTGCGACCTTGCCCCCCCTGCCAGATGCCCCGCGCGTTTTCGTTTATGACAGCGGCGATGACACGGCCTTTACCGCGGGCCGCTACGCCATGCCCAACGCAATGATCGAGGTCGCAGGCGGTATGAATATCATGGGTGATTATGAAAAAAGCTGGGCAACCGTCGGCTGGGAAGCCGTCGTCGCTCGCAATCCCGAAATCATCATCATCGTAGACTACGGCGAAGTAACCGCGGCGCAAAAGCGTGAATTTATGATGTCGAACCCTGCTTTCGCAGAACTTGACGCAGTCAAGAACGACCACTTTGTCGTCCTGGACTATGTCGAGGCCACCCCCGGCCCGCGCAACATCAACGCAGTCAAGACGCTCGCTGCGGCATTTCGGGGAAACTGATCCGAAATGGCCAATGCGGAACAACAGATTGTCACCCTTAGCCCGCAAAGGATCAGGCTGCGCCTGACCTATGTTTTGGCGGCGGTGGCACTGTTTGTGTCCTTATCAGTAGCCGTCAGCGTGGGGGCAGTGTCCGTCCCGTTGCCAACCGTTTGGGGGATTATTGCAAACAAACTTGCCCCTGGTCTGATCGCCCCCGATTGGTCCCCTGGTCGCGAGGCGATTGTCTGGGACATCCGCATGCCCCGCGCGATCCTCGCCTGTCTGGTCGGTGCTGGGCTGGCGATCGTTGGGGCCAGCTTGCAAGCGGTCACACGCAACCCTTTGGCTGACCCACATTTGCTGGGTATTTCGGCAGGTGGCGCATTTGGGGCGATTGTGGCTTTGCTGCACACGGGGTTGTTCTTGGGTCTGATGACAGTGCCGCTACTGGCTTTCGTTGGCGCATTGGGGGCTACGCTGCTGGTCTTGGGCGTCTCGCAGTTCGCCGCCGCAACCAGCGCTGACCGCTTGGTTTTGGCTGGCGTCACCGTGTCCTTTATCGTGATGTCCGCCGCCAACGCGCTGATCTTTCTTGGCGATCCGCGTGCCGCGCACACAGTCGTGTTCTGGATGCTTGGCGGACTTGGCCTCGCGCAGTGGAGCCAACTGATCTTTCCTCTGGTGATCTTTGCATGCGGTGGTGCGTATCTGATTGCCAATGCCCGCAACTTGAACGCTATGACAATTGGGGATGAAACCGCTGCGACCCTCGGCATCCCCGTGCGACGCTTTCGGTTGACGGTGTTTGTTGTGGGCGCTTTGATCACTGGCGTGATGGTCGCGTTTTCTGGGATCATTGGATTTGTCGGCCTGATGATCCCGCATATCGTGCGGTTGATTGTCGGCGGCGATTACACTCGTGTCCTGCCCGTATCGGCGCTTTGCGGTGCAATATTCTTGCTGTGGGCGGATATTTTCGCGCGCACGGTGATGGCCCCCGATGACATCCCTATCGGGATCATCACCGGGTTGATCGGCGGGGTATTCTTTGTGTGGTTGCTACGACGGAACCCGACCTAGCCGCACTTGGAATAGCCGCAAGATCCGCAGGTCATGCAGCCTTCGACCATCCGCAATTCATACGACCCGCAGGACGAACAAGCCTTGCCGCGCGGCGCGCCATTGATCGCTACGATATCCGCTTGTGGATCAGCTTTTAGACCCATGCCTTCGCCCGCCAGAAATCCGGTGGCAATCATGTGCTTTTCCATCACGCCACCGATGGCGGCCAAAATCGACGGTACATATTTACCTTCCATCCAAGCGCCACCGCGTGGGTCAAATACAGCCTTGAGTTCTTCGACGACAAAGGACACATCCCCCCCACGCCGGAACACCGCAGAGATCATCCGTGTCAGGGCAACCGTCCATGCAAAGTGTTCCATATTCTTGGAGTTGATGAACACCTCAAACGGACGCCGATGCCCTGCAATGACCAGGTCATTGACCGTAATATAGATCGCATGTTCGCTGTCAGGCCATTTGAGTTTGTAGGTCGCCCCTTCCAATTCTTGGGGCCGATCAAGCGGTTCAGACATATAGACAACTTCTGCCCCCTCATCGCTTTCACGCAGCAAAGCGGGCTTTTCAGCAGGTGTCGTATCCGCACTTACGGACAGAACCGAACCTGTCACGTCATTGGGACGGTACGTTGTACAGCCCTTACAGCCTTGATCCCATGCGGCCATGTAGACCTCTTTGAACGCATCAAAGCTTATATCTTCGGGGCAGTTGATCGTCTTGGAAATCGAACTGTCGATCCACTTTTGCGCGGCCGCCTGCATACGCACATGATCTAACGGAGCAAGCGTTTGGGCGTTCACGAAATGATCCGGCAGAGGTGTATCCCCCTTAAGATCACGCCACATTTTCACAGCATAATCAACGACTTCTTCCTCGGTCCGTGAACCGTCTTTTTGCAGCACCTTACGAGTGTAAGCGTATGCAAAGACAGGTTCGATCCCCGAAGACACGTTGCCTGCATAAAGGCTAATCGTGCCCGTCGGTGCGATCGATGTCAGTAGCGCATTACGGATGCCGTGTTCGCGGATGGCTTCACGCACATCTTCATCCATCGCTTGCATAGCGCCACTGGCCAAATACTGGTCGGCATCAAACAGCGGGAATGCACCCTTTTCCTTGGCCAGATCAACCGATGCCAAATAAGAGGCCCGCGCGATCTGGTGCATCCATTTGTCGGTCTGCGCGGCGGCCTCTTCCGAGCCATAGCGCTGACCAACCATCAAAAGCGCATCTGCCAAACCCGTTACACCCAAACCAATCCGGCGTTTCGCTTTCGCCTCAGCGCGCTGCGCTTCAAGCGGGAAACGCGATGCGTCAACCACATTGTCCATCATACGCACTGCAGTGGCGACTAAATCGGAAAGCGCGTCCTCATCAAGGGCGGCACCCGCCTCGAACGGGTCTGACACCAACCGCGCCATGTTGATCGATCCCAGCAAACACGCGCCATAGGGCGGCAATGGCTGTTCACCGCAGGGGTTCGTCGCAGCAATCGTTTCGCAGTAATTGAGGTTGTTCATCTGGTTGATACGGTCGATGAAAATCACACCGGGTTCCGCGTAGTCATAAGTGGATCGCATGATTCCATCCCACAAATCGCGGGCCTGCACAGTGCGGTAAACTTCGCCGTTGAACACCAAGTCCCACGAACCGTCTTTCTTGACGGCATCCATGAATGGGTCGGTGATCAGCACGGACATGTTGAACATGCGCAAACGGGCTGCATCTGATTTAGCCGTGATGAAATCTTCGACATCGGGGTGATCGCAACGCATCGTCGCCATCATCGCACCACGGCGCGAACCGGCAGACATGATCGTGCGGCACATCGCATCCCACACATCCATAAACGACAACGGGCCAGAGGCATCGGCCGCCACGCCCATAACACCCGCACCCTTGGGGCGGATGGTCGAGAAGTCGTAGCCGATCCCACCACCCTGCTGCATGGTCAGTGCCGCTTCTTTGAGCATATCAAAAATACCGCCCATACTGTCGGGCACCGTGCCCATGACAAAGCAGTTGAATAGAGTCACTGAACGCGCCGTCCCGGAACCTGCCGTGATTCGACCCGCAGGCAGGTATTTGAAATCGGCCAAAGCGTCGTAGAACTTGCCTTCCCACGCCTTTGAATCGTCCTCAACCACTGCCAGTGCTTTCGCAATCCGCCGCCATGTATCTTCTACCGTTTTATCTATTGGCGTTCCATCGGCCTTCTTGAACCGGTACTTCATGTCCCAAATTTGTTCGGCGATAGGGGCAGAAAAGGTGGTCATGTTTGGGAATCTCCTGTGGTGGGTGAGGGCAAGGCCTATACCATACGTTGTTCAACTTGGGTTGAAAACGAAGAAAGCATCCTGCGACACTATGAAATAGACGTACCACATATAGTGGTTGATCTCAATACATACACCACATAAACCTTTCACGGGGGCACCATTGATTGTGGCCTGACGTGCATTACTTACTTCATATCCCGGGGGGATTGATGCCTAATACAGTACACATGCTGAAACTATCGGTTGGCACCGAAGACATCGCCGGCTTGCTAGAATGGCAAAGTACGCGGCGTGCGCAGACTGACGACGGACTGCCGCGCCACGTCACCCGCATGTGGCCAAAGCGCGGTGAAGAAATCCTGAACGGGGGCTCGATCTTCTGGGTTATCAAAGGTGTGATCTTGTGCCGCCAACCCATCCTGCGCCTTGATGAATATCTCTCCGCAGATGGAATCCGGCGCTGCTCAATCGTGTGCCAAACGGGCCTGATACGCGTTGAAGCCACCCCAAAACGCGCCTTCCAAGGTTGGCGCTATCTGACCACTGAAGATGCCCCGCGCGATCTACCCGACGGCCGCCAAGACGAAGAGGCGCTTCCACCATCACTATCAAAAGCACTTGCGGCTATTGGCGTGCGGTAGGATATCTAAGCGATGAAACCAACATCCCCACGCGCCGCACGACGGTTGAGCAAGAAAGCCGCCGCAGGTGGCACACCCACTTTGGCCATCCTTGATGAGCGCATCACACGCGCCAAGCTTAAAGGCCTTCCCAGCGCCCTTGAAGACCGCGCCAAGCGTATCCTGCGATCTTATTTGCAAACGGGCCGAACTTATGGAATGTCCGTCACCGAAGTCATCGCCCAGATGGGAAATGGCGAAGCATCACGCCGCCTCGGTGCTGCTGTGCGTGACGAAATTCTCAAGACGCCACCCGCCGCAGTCCGCAATGCAGCCTGCGGCGACGGATGTGCATTTTGCTGCATCCTGTCAGGCGGCGAAGGCGGGCTGATCACGCAAGTCGAAGCCGCGACACTGCACAAGGCACTTGCCCCGCTTCAAGGTCAACCAGACGGGCGGGCGTGGCACAAAAATGCTTGTCCTGCGCTGGACCCAAACACGCAAAGCTGCCGCGCCTACGAAGCCCGCCCGGTGATATGTCGATCATTTTTGTCAACGGATGCAGAGGCCTGCCGCCAAAACGCAGAAGGCGCGACAGAGCAAGGGGCAGGATTGCTGGGCAGTCACATTGATTATTTGGCCGTTCATGCGTTGTGCCGTCAGGTCCTCAAGGGGATCAGTCAAGTGCACAGCTACAGCCTTGCAGCAATCGCAGCGGGTGCTGTTGCGGGGGATGACACCGAAACAAGCCTTAAGAACGCGCGGCATAAACCAAGCGCTTTGGACATCGCATGCCGTGACGGGGCGAACGCCGCGAACGCCTGATCAGATATCCAAAACACGCAGCAGGTTGGTCAAATGCGCCCGCTGCGCATCGCTCCAATCCTGACGGCTTCCGCGAAACAACGTCGCTTGGCTTGCATGGATCAAACCATCATCCAAAATTTTAAGACCATTCGCGCGCAAGGTTTCACCTGTCGATGTAATGTCGGCGATTGCCTCGGCGGTCTCGTTTTTGACGGTGCCTTCGGTTGCCCCCTGACTATCAATCAACTGATAGTCTGCCACGCCTTGTTCACGCAAAAACTCG
>JBLHTS010000202.1:0-7245 GCA_047627695.1 Yoonia sp.
GCGTGAGCAAGCGCCGAAACCAAAGCAAGGATAGTGGCTAGCCGTGCGCCTTCGGGCGTGCCCGATATTTCGACTAGCCATAGGCCCAATTCGTTCAAAATGGGGTTCCGTTTGGACGGCGAAAGCTACCTTGCGCATCAGGCGCTTGCGTCATTTGTCCAGACCGACCAATGCTGCGGCGAATTCGTCGGGATCGAAAGGTGACAGATCGTCGATTTGCTCGCCCACACCGATTGCGTGGATCGGCAGGCCAAACTTATCCGCCAATGCGACCAGAACGCCGCCCTTTGCAGTTCCGTCCAATTTGGTCATCACAAGCCCAGACACATCCGAAAGTTCTTGAAACACTTTCACTTGCTGAATGGCGTTCTGCCCGGTTGTCGCATCCAGCACCAGCAATGTATTGTGGGGTGCCTCAGGGTCCTTCTTGCGGATCACACGCACGATCTTGGCCAGTTCTTCCATCAAATCAGCACGGTTCTGTAGGCGTCCCGCCGTATCGATCATCAATAGATCGGCCCCGTCGGCCTGCGCTTTCGTCATTGCATCAAAGGCCAGACTTGCAGGGTCCGACCCCTCTGGCGCCGTCAAGACCGGCACGCCCGCGCGATCACCCCAAACTTGCAACTGTTCAACCGCCGCGGCGCGAAAGGTATCTCCCGCCGCGATGACGACGGTTTTGCCCGCCGCTTTGAATTGGCTTGCCAATTTGCCGATCGTTGTTGTCTTGCCGGATCCGTTGACCCCGACCACCAAAACAACCTGAGGCGTCTTGGCATAAAGCGGCATTGGCCGCGCCACAGGTTCCATGATCCGGCTGATTTCCTTGGCCATCAACATCTTGATCTCTGGCACGGAAAACCGTTTACCCAAATTGCCTTCGGCCATGTTCGCAGTCACTCGCAGGGCTGTATCGACGCCCATGTCGGTAGTGATCAACAACTCTTCAAGTTGTTCCAGCATGTCGTCGTCCAGCGTGCGCTTAACAACGGTCGTAGTTTCCTTGCCGCCAAAGAACCGGCCCAAAATGCCTTTCTTTTCGGGGACAACATCGACGACAGCTTGATCCAGGGAAGCAGTCAGATCAACGTCAAACTGGACCAGAACTGGGGCCGTATGCGGCTCATCATCATCGGTGGTCGATATTGCCAGCTTTGGCTCTGGCTCTGGCTCTAGCTCTGGCTCTGGCTCTGGCTCTGGCTCTGGCTCTGGCTCTGGCTCTGGCTCTGGCTCTGGCTCTGGCTCTGGCTCTGGCTCTGGCTCGGCGATCACTGCGGCAACAGCAACCGGTTCTTCAATGATATCCTCTTCCTCACCGCCGTCTTGGACGATTGCATCCAACCCCTCGTCAATTTTCGACGAGGATTTGAACATCCTACTTTTGAGTTTTTTGAAAAATGACATCTAAACCAACCATGAAAGCCTTTCTTTCCACCTAATGCTGCAAGGCGGATTTGGAAAGACGCAACATGAAAAGGCAGGACCAACGCCCTGCCTCACTTTGTCTCAAATACTCAAGAATCAGACTTCGTCTTTGAAGTGCTTCATGACCAATTTAATCGGATTGGGGGCAGCCTGCCCGAGACCACAAATCGACGCATCCGCCATTGCGACACACAGGTCCTCAAGCAAGGGCTGGTCCCATTTATCGGCCTGCATCAGCTTCACGGCTTTTTCACAACCCACCCGACAAGGCGTGCATTGGCCACAGCTTTCGTCCTCAAAAAACCGCAACATGTTCAGCGCCGCGTCACGGGCGCGATCGTGATCAGACAGAACGACTACCGCCGCTGACCCGATGAAAGTGCCAAGTGGTTGAAGCGTGTCAAAGTCCAAAGGCACATCATTGATTGACGCAGGCAGCAGACCTGACGACGGACCACCCGGCTGATAGGCCTTGAATACATGGCTATCGGCCATACCACCCGCCGCGGCGATGATATCCAGAATCGTCGATCCCGCAGGCAGCAAAAATACGCCTGGCTTGGCCACCCGCCCAGATACAGAATAAGACCGAAGCCCGACACGCCCGTTCTTAACGGTCGTGTTCATGACCTCTGGCCCTTCGCGGCAAACGCGCGCGACCCAAAGCAATGTTTCGACGTTATGCACCAAAGTCGGTCGGTCAAAGATACCGACCTGAGCGACAAATGGCGGGCGGTGGCGCGGGATGCCGCGCTTGCCTTCGATACTTTCAATCATCGCGGATTCTTCACCGCAGATATAGGCGCCGGCGCCGCGCCGCAGATCAATGAAACCTTCGGCAACAAGCCCTGCAGATTCCAACGCTTTGATTTCACACGTCAAAATTTCCAACACGGCAGGATACTCGTCGCGCATGTAGATAAAGCAAGTTTCAGCCTCGACCGCCCAAGCAGCGATCAGCATCCCTTCCAAAAACAGATGCGGCGTCCGTTCCAGATAATACCGGTCCTTGAAAGTGCCCGGCTCGCCTTCGTCCCCATTCACGGCCAAATAGCGGGGGCCTGCATTGCCGCGCACAAAGCCCCATTTTTTGCCCGAAGGGAAACCAGCGCCACCAAGACCGCGCAAACCAGAGACCAAGATCTTGTCTTGCACCGCTTCCCAATCACCACCCTTGCGCAAGGCGTTCAGCGCGAGATACCCGCCGTCTGCGACGTAGGCTGCATAGGTTTGATACTCTGGCACGTGCGCGTGGGTGTCCCCTGCATCGATGGCGGCCTGCACTTTTTCAACTGTTGCGTGATCAACGTGATGATGCCCCAGTTCTAACACAGGGGCTGTATCACAGCGTCCCATGCACGGCGCACGCAAAACGCGCACCTGTGATGCGTCAAGACCGTCTTCCAATGCAGCTTTCAACTGCTGCGCACCGGCCAATTCGCACGACAGCGAATCGCAAACCCGGATCGTCAGCGCTGGCGGGGCGACTTCGCCCTCTTTGACCACGTCAAAGTGGGCATAAAACGTTGCAACTTCGTAAATCTCGGCTTGGCTCAGGCGCATGTCTTCGGCCAAAGCACGCAGATGCGCGGCGGACAGGCAGCCATAGGCATCTTGGATCAAGTGCAAAAACTCGATCAGCAAATCACGCCGACGCGGACGGTCGCCGAGCAGCGCCTGCACTTGCGTCCAAGCGGTATCATCAAGTTGGCGTCCTTTGGGCGTATGACGCCCTTTGCCCTTGCCAGATTTCCAAACACCTGTCCGATTGTCCAAAGCTCTCGTGCCTTTCGCTGTCAAATCAAGCACAACATACCGCCCGCACCCTGCTTAAACCACGCAAAAGCGACACGCTGGGTGACCAATACGCGCAGTCCAGAAATTTCCACTGACCAAGGCGGAAACCCGTGCTAACTATCTCAAACATGACCCGCTCGATGTTCCAGTTTGCCTTTACCTCGCTCACCCCTTTGGCTTTGATCACTAATGGGGCAATTTGGGGCGGCTTATGGATTGCCGCGGCGGTAATTTACCTGACAGCCATGACAAGCCTGCTTGACCGACTGATCAAACGTGAAAGCCCGGCGGGCGAAGCAGCCTTTGACGATCTCTTGTCGGTCCTGGTGGGTATCTCGCATTTGATATTGATGCCGCTTGTTGTTTGGGCGCTTACCGCAGAACACCTTGAACCACTTGGCAAGGCAGGGATCTTCTTTGCTGCAGGTCTATGGTTCGGCCAAGTCAGCAACGCAAACGCGCACGAGTTGATCCATCGCAGCAGTCATGGGCTGCATCGCTTGGGCATGTGGGCCTATATCACGATACTATTTGGCCACCACACGTCGACGCATGTGCTTGTTCATCACCACTATGTGGCAACTCACGCAGACCCCAACACATCGCGCAAAGGCGAAAGCCTTTATCGCTATATCTGGCGGGCATGGACCGGATCATTTCGCGAGGGATACCGCGCTGAGGCTGCACGCCTGTCCAAAATCGGCCGCCCCACATGGAACAACCCCTATTTCGTCCACGTCGGTGGAGCACTGGCTTGCATTGCAGCCGCGTTTTTCTTCGGTGGAGGTGCGATAGTTTTGGCTTACGTTTGCCTTTGCGCGCATGCCCAATCCCAACTTATGATGTCAGACTATGTGCAACACTACGGCCTGACCCGCGCACGTGACGCAAAAGGCAAACATGTGGCCGTAGCGGCTCGACATAGCTGGAACAGCCCGCACTGGTTTTCGTCCGCGATGCTTTTGAACGCGACGCGCCATTCGGATCATCACGCGCACCCCAAGCGGCATTATCCGGCGCTGACAATCCCAGACCACACCCCAATGCTGACGCGCCCCTTGCCGCTTATGGCTAGCATCGCATTAATTCCGCCGCTTTGGCGCAAAATCATGGACCCGCGCGTAGAACAGTGGTGCAATGCGTAGTCTAGCCATTTGCTTGATGCTCTGCGCCCCGGCCTATGCCCAAGACGCAATGAGCGGCGCACAGTTTGACACCTATGTCACGGGGAAAGCAATCACATTTCGGACGATCACCAACCCTGAATTCGGCGTTGAACGCTATTTGTCCAACAGGCGGGTCATGTGGTCAGCCTTTGATGGCACCTGCCAATATGGCGTTTGGTTCGAAAGCAAAGGCAACATCTGTTTTCGCTACGAAGGCGACCCCGAACACAAATGCTGGGAAATCTCCAAGGGGCCCAACGGCCTGCGCGGCGTGTACACCACACGGCCAAACACGACCATCATCTACGAATTGTTGGGCCGCGAAGATCCCTTGATCTGCAACGATTTATCTTCGTGACGTCAGCTATTAGTTAGCCTAACCAACGTCAATACGTCCATCCGCGAATTCAATCTCGAGCGATTTTGCAGTCTGTGCCGCCGCCTTACCAGTGACAATAGCCCCATCCCCACGCACCACGGCATAGCCCCGCTTAAGCGTTTCAACATAGCCGAGCGTTTCGCGCAGACGGTCCAGACCTTCCAACCTTGTTACACGTTCGGCTTGCTGGCGCGACGCACGATCCGACAAACGGCGCAGCAAACCATCCAACCGCTCTGACAAGCGATCGATGCGAGTTTGAAGCATCTCTGGCCGCAATCCGCGACTGGTTTGCGTCAATATCCGTCTATTGTCGCGCGTCCGACCCACCAAGGCTGGCACCAGCCGTTTTGCGAGTGTGTTCAAACGCCTGCGATCTTCGGACAGACGGCGCGCCAGAATGCCCGGACGCAAGGCCGCCTCGGACATCTGCAAACGCTTCTTGGCAGCAACTTCACGCAGTGCGGCGGGCAATCGCTCGCCCAGATAATCCAAGCGCTGGCGCGGCCCTTCGACCAAGGTTTCGACCTGCGGCAAAGCTCGCCCCAGATCACGCACCCGTTGTTGGCGCTGTGCCACGCCTGTGGTCAACGCACGGCTAAGCCGCGCACCATGTTGGTCGGCCCAAGCAAGCAGTTCCATCCGCACAGGTACCGCCAATTCAGCCGCAGCCGTTGGCGTCGGCGCACGCATATCAGAGACAAAATCAATCAACGTGGTGTCCGTCTCGTGCCCGACAGCAGAAATCAGCGGGATTTCGGACCGCGCAGCAGCGCGGACAACGATTTCTTCGTTAAAACCCCAAAGATCCTCTAGCGAACCACCGCCACGGGCCACAATAATCAAATCAGGGCGCGGCAGGGCCCCACCGGGTGTTAAAGCGTTAAAACCGTCAATGGCGGCTGCCACTTCGGGCGCACATTTCTGGCCCTGAACGGCGACAGGCCAAACCAGAACCTTGCGCGGAAACCGGTCCCGCAAACGGTGCAGAATATCGCGGATCACGGCACCCGAAGGCGACGTTATAACGCCAATGATCTCTGGCAGATAGGGCAGTGGCTTTTTGCGTTCAGGGGCAAACAAACCCTCAGCGGCCAGTGCCGACTTGCGCTTTTCCAGCATCGCCATCAAAGCACCGGCCCCCGCAGGGGCGATGTCTTCGATGATCATTTGGTATTTGGATTGGCCCGGGAATGTGGTCAATTTGCCGGTGGCAATAACCTCCATCCCTTCCTCCGGGCGATGGGCAAGCGCTTGGGCGCGGCCTTTCCAGATCACCCCAGACAGGACCGCACGATCATCCTTAAGGTCCAGATAGATATGGCCCGACGCAGGCCGCGACACGCGTCCAACCTCGCCCCGCACGCGCACATGACTAAACCCGCCTTCGAGGGCTTTTTTGACCGCGCCTGAAATCTCTGAGACTGAAAACTCGGGCGTATTATCGACAGGCCCGTCCTCAAACAGATCATCCATGAAATTTCCCTTCGAGGCCGAGATCTTGCAACATCGACACCAAGAATATGGTGCGCTTCAAAAGATACGATCCGCACGTGATAGCAGTCACGACAACACTAGTCTGCTGTGGCAAGAACGCCAAGCCTCTGGCGCGTGAAATCCGCATCTTCAGCGACTTGAAGTCATGCCAGCCGCACCTTAGAACCAGCGCGACAAAGAAGTGTAAGGGGCAAAGATGAACATTCTAATTTTGGGCAGCGGTGGGCGCGAACACAGTCTTGCATGGGCCATCAAACAAAACCCGAAATGCGACCGCATGATTGTGGCGCCCGGAAACGCAGGCATCGCAGAAATCGCGGAATGTGCAGACATCAACATTCTTGACGGTGGTGCCGTTGCGACATTCGCCGAAGAAAACGCCATCGACTTTGTCATCGTCGGCCCCGAAGCCCCCCTCGCCGTTGGGGTTGCGGACCGCTTGCGTGCCGCCGGACTATTGGTCTTTGGTCCCAGTCAGGAAGCGGCCCAGCTTGAGGCGTCAAAATCCTTCACGAAAGCAATCTGCGACGCGGCAAATGCGCCAACCGCCGCCTATGCGCATTTCACCGATGCGGACGCCGCCCGCGCCTATATCCGTGCCCAGGGCGCGCCCATTGTCGTCAAAGCTGACGGTTTGGCGGCAGGCAAAGGCGTCATCGTCGCCATGACCGAAGATGAGGCCCTGGCTGCTATCGACGACATGTTCGACGGTAGCTTTGGCGACGCAGGCGCAGAAGTTGTGATCGAAGAATTCATGGACGGCGAAGAAGCGTCATTCTTTGTGCTGTGTGACGGCAAAACCATCCTGCCGGTCGGCACAGCCCAAGACCATAAACGCGCCTATGACGGCGACACGGGTCCAAACACCGGCGGCATGGGGGCCTTTTCGCCTGCACCCGTCATGACCGATGCGATCACACAAAAAGCGATGGATGAAATTATCCGGCCTACAATGGATGAAATGGCCAAACGCGGCACTCC
>JBLHTS010000203.1:0-7156 GCA_047627695.1 Yoonia sp.
CTTGAATGAACAAGCTTTTGTAGATCGTCTCGTGCGATATGTTCATTGAAGGGTCTCCGGGAAACTGTGCCTTCAGCCATCCTGCGATCTGTTGTGGCGACCATTGGTTCGTTAGCTTCCCGGCAACCAGTTTGCACCGAGCCGGGTTGAAGGCCAATTGGCATGGCTTGGGGCGGCGAGCGCGATCCAGTGCCCGTTCATCGGCACGAGTGGCGCGGTATGCTTACCGCTCACCGTTGCCTCCAACTTCACGGCTGATCGTCGAAACTGCACGTCCCAGAGCTTGACCAAGCTGTTAAAAGGACTGCCCCTCCACAAGACCGCGCGATATCTCTTCTCGTTCATCCAAACTGAGCGACCCCGGCTTGCGTGACCGTGGCACCGGCGCAAACCCACCCTTTGCCGCAACAACACCAAATACCGAAGCTGCATGCTTGCCCAGAGCTCGACCGATGTCACTGAGCGTTTCGCCAGCTTTCCAACGCTGCCAAAGTTCAGACTTCTGCTCATGTGACAAGCCAGGGCGACCGGTTCGTGCCATCGTAAGTCCTTTCAGAACATCTTAAATTAAAGATGTTGCGCTGACCGGTTGAACCCACCGTGGCTTTTTTTCAACGGCTTGAAACTGTACTGTGTGATCTGGATGCGAGCCGTGAATAGTAGCCTGAGGGAAAACAACGGTAGTTAAAATAATGGAATCATTCTGGATGTCCAAAAGCTAGTTGTGGGGCTATGGCGTGCATCTAGCGTATGGGCGACAAGCAGCTTTTAGCCTCAAAAAAGAAGGCTTTATTTTGGGGTCTCGTGTACGTCCCTAAAAACCCATGCTATTAGAGATAAACGTAGTCGGGGGCATGTGGGACGTGGGAATAAAAATGAAAGTAGCTGTTTGGGCAAATGATCCAGAGACATTTTCTGGATTGGCAGATTTGCTGCAAAGCTGGATTTTACGCGATCAACCGAGGGCGATGTCCGAAGTCCTGCATTGGACAACACCATTAGACGCGTACAGCGCGCTGTCGGGGAAGGAAGACACGCGTTATCTGGTGCTGTTCGAGACGGCAAGATACGCGGTTGCCCGGCATGTTGCAGACGTGCCCCCCAGCGAAGGCTTGGCTGAATGGGCCGCAACGGCCACAGATGTTTTGTCACTTTATCGGCGAAACAGACGCAAAATGCTTTTTATATCGCCACAGAGGGTGATGGCATCCTTTGGCAATGCACAGACTGTTTTGATGAAGCACCTCGAAATATCTACGCCCCTGCCTGATGGTGTAAAGATCAATATGCCACCGCCACCGCAGTGGGCGCAGGTACTTGCAGCGCAGGCCATAGTGCAAAATCCGGCAGCGGGGCGTTTGGTCAGTGAGCTGGACGCTGCTATGTTGCCAATCCACGAACTGCCAGTAGAACCCGATGCCGCGAGCGCTGAAGTTCTGGGTCAGGAAATGTTGTTGAGCGTTCTGCAGACAAACAAAGATATTTTGACGAACCAGCTTGAAGAGCTGCGTGTGGAATTAAAGACATCGCAGGAACAGGCCCGCACGGACGTGGAAAGCGGTCAAGCTGAAAAGGATCTTTTGATCAACCAACTTGACGGACTGCGCACAGAGTTAAAAACATATTTTGTCAGTGCCGCAGAATTGGGAAAGAAACTGATTGTGCAAGATGCCCAAGCACAGGCTCACAATCAGGCCTTGGAAGCGGCGGATGCACAGATTGCGTCTCTGACCGAAATGCTAGGTGTTATGGAGGCCAATCTGCACATCCGAGATGACGAACTAGATGCATTGCGGGCCTCCACATCGTGGAAAATAACGGCCCCCATGCGCAGCATCAAAAATACATTGAATGGCCTTGGCAAGCAGGAAGATAAATAAATGACATTTGCACATTGTCTAGACGCGGTGGAGGCAGAGGTATTCGGCCTTGCCTTGCAAATCGGTACAGGCTGTGGCGCACACGTGCCGTGTTATGCGCAGGCCGGATTTTCGGATATCATTATCGTCCAACCAAACCCCGAGCACAGCGCAGATTTGGCGGCGATGGCTGCCCGCTATGATCAGGTACAGGTTATTAATGCTGCCCTCGGCAAGGGCGACGATAAAATCCCTTTTAATCTTCTAAACTTCCCCGAGTTCTCGACGTTAAAAGATCCTGAGGGCCTCTCCGCTTTGCTGCCCGGTATCCGGGTCGTGGACCGTGTCCTTGTGAATACAGTCTCGGTTGCGGACGTTTGCGCGATTTTGCCTGCCCCAAATTCGGATAAGACCGACGTGCTGATCATTGATGCGCCCGGATCAGAGGTGGATATTTTTGATGCACTTTTTGCCGAGCAAAACCTCGAGCGGTTTGGCTATCTTGCCGTGCGTTGTCCACGAGAGCTTTATTTTGAAGGAGCTTTGACAGGGGCTGGATTGGTCCAACACCTTGCTGCGCGCGACTTTGTCCTGCTCGATTGCGATAGCCGTGAAGACCCCGACTGGCCTGTCTATTTCTTCCGCCTTGACGTGTCTGCTGTGGAGTCTCGGAAGGCTAAGAAAAAGGCTGCAATTCTGCAAGCCGACCTTGAACGAGCGAACACCTCAAACAAAGTGGCGCGCGATGCGCATGCCGCAGCGCTGGCAGAAGTGACGGCGCAACGGGATGCGGTGCGGCAAGAACGGACGAAGCTGCAAGCTGACCTTGAGGAGGCGGTGGTGACGGGTAAGTCCGCACAAGAGGCCCATGACACTGCTTTGTCTGACCTGCGCAATCAACGCGACAGTATCCAAAGTAAGCTGGATGAGGCTTCCAAAACGGTACAGGCTGCAGAAACTGCGCTGAAGACACAGCGCAGTGATTTAGCGCTGGCTTTAAGGATGCAAACAATTGCACGCAACGACCAGCAGGAACTACAAAGCCGCTACAACGATCTGCGCATTCAAAAAAAGCAACTTGAACAGTTGCTGGTCAAGCTGACCCAAAAGCTAGGTAGTGCCGCCGACCATCTCCGGCTGATGGCGGCCCCTGAAGATGTCCCAGTGGAATATGATGCAGAAGATATCCTGACCGCCGCTGTCATAGAGCCTAAAGCAACGCGCTCTGCCAAGGCCGCCCCTAGACGCCCCCGTAAACCCGCAAAGCAGAGAGCCAGCAAGTGAGCGGCAGCAAAAAGGCAGAGCCAAAGGCCTTGTTGAAAGTGGTAAACGACGCGTTGCGGCTGCTGGAGCATACCGTTGATTTACCCTCTGGCGAGCCCGTATTGGCAGAACCCCTACCGGGTCTTTACCAGCAGTGTCTGGAGCTAAATCAGAGCATTCAGCAGCGCACCCCGGAGCCTATACGCACGGTTCATCATTTTGCCTGCACCGGCGGCACGCTGATGTGCAAATATCTGGCCGCCACACCCAATACCCGCCTGCTCAGCGAGGTTGATCCGCTTAGTCCTTTGTCAAAGCCTTATTTCAGCCCGACCGATTTGATCAAGCAATACCGTCACTCCATACGCCCCGTACAAGACAGCGTGCTATGGGATGTGTTTCTTGCGGGCCTTGCCAAGATTTACGAACAAGCCACCTATCAGGGTGAGCGGCTGGTGCTGCGTGACCATACACATTCGCATTTTTGTACGGGTGCGGAAATTGCGGATCGCGACACCTTGCGCATTGTTCTGGCTGAAAACTTTTCAGTGAAATCCGTCGTCATGGTCCGGCATCCACTGGATTCTTTTTTGTCCCTAAAGGTCAACAACTGGGTGCATTTCACACCGTCGACCATTGAGGATTACGCACAGCGGTATCTTGCTTTTCTGGATGCTTACGAAGGTGTGCCTATTGTTAAATACGAAGATTTCGTCACGGATACCGAAGGTACCTTGCAGATATTGTGCGACCTGCTTGATCTGGCCTATGTACCTAACCTTGGTCTGTTGACACAGATTGTTGTGCTGACAGGGGACAGCGGGCGCGGCAGCAGCAGTGTCGAGGCGCGCGCACGGCGCGAAGAACCCCCCGAAGTTACCGAGGCTCGCACCTCAAGCGAGGCGTTTCAGACCCTGTGCAAGCGGCTTGGTTATGATCCGTCTTGAAACTGGACCTGTCACGCTTTTGTGCTGCCCCAAGTGCTCGTTTGAGCCACCTTCCGCTCGAAGGCGACAGGGCTTTTCCAACCCAAAGCTGAGTGTCTGCGACGCGGATTGTAGAAGCCATTGATGTAATCGAAGATGGCCAGCTCAGCCTGCCGCCGGGTTTCCCATGACCGTCGCCAGATCAGCTCAGCTTTAATGGTTTTGAAGAACGTCTCTACGGCGGCATTGTCATAGCAATTGCTTTGCCGCTCATGGACACCTTGAAGCCGTGCTGGCGCAGGATCTTCTGGTCGTCATGCGAACAATATTGCGACCCACGATCGGTATGGTGGATGCAGCCCTTAGGCGGTCGCCGGAACGCGATGGCCATATTCAACGCTCGGATTGCCAAGTCGCGTTTCATGCGGTTGCTCACAGCCCAACCAATGACACGGCGTGAGTGCAGGTCCAGGATCACAGCCAGGTCCGTCCATGTGGCCGCCACCGGTTCAAGGCCCGTGGCGGACGCCAACCCTCACGCGTCCAGACATAGCTGATATCACCTGCCCATTTCTGATTTGGCGCATCTGCGGTGAAGTCCCGATCCAGTAGGTTGGGCGCGATGTTGAACTTATGGTCGCTGTCCGTGGTAACCTTGTGTTTAAGTGTTCTGACAACAGATATGCCGTTCAGACGCATCAGCCCGCCAACGCGGCGGTGGCCTATATGCAGTCCAATTTCCTCCAGCTCCTCGGTCATTCGTGGGCGATCATAGCTGCCCAAACTGAGATGGGACTGTTCCTTTATATGCGCCAGAGTGACCAAGTCAGACCGCTGTCGGCGGCTGTCTGGACGGGTGCACCAAGCCCGTAACCCGCGCGTGCTGACACCGACAACATGGCACAAGCGGTTAGTCGGGAAGTCATAGCGATGTTCTTCGATGAACCTAAACCTCATTGCTTTAGGCCCGCGAAGAACTGGGTGGTGGGTTCAACCGGTCAGCGCAACGGCTCGTTTAAAGGTATCAGCCGGCGTCTGAAAGCCCAGCGTTTTTCGCGGCCTGGAGTTAAGGCGCAATGCGACTTGATCAAGGTCATGCTGCGTGTAGACGGATAGGTCTGTCCCTTTCGGGAAGTATTGGCAAAGCAGGCCATTGGTGTTCTCGTTGCTGCCACGTTGCCAAGGGCTTTGGGGGTCACAAAAGTAGACGCTGACATCCGTCGCGACTGTAAACTTTCGATGGTAGGCCATCTCCGTTCCCCGATCCCAAGTCAATGAAGCCATCAGCCCGTGCGGCAGGAAATGCACTTGCCGGATCAGAGCACCCACAACGCTGTCGCTGTCTTTGCCGTTGACCTTCACTAGTATAACAAACCGCGAACTGCGTTCGACCAAAGTTGCGATGTGGGTGTTCTTTGAACCGCTCATAAGATCGCCCTCCCATGTGTGGATGCCCGCTGTGATGCAAGAGATTTTTCAACGGTTCGAACGTGTGATCGGGTACGGTCATATGTCAGGCCTCAGATTGCGGCGTTTCACATGCCGCGGGCCGGTATGGCGATGCGAAGGTTAGGTCCAAATCAATGGCACGAGCGCTAAGCTCTCTGGGAAGGCCTGGTTTTCCTAACCTCGATCTAGTCGATCATTTTGTCCTTACTGTCTCAATGTCCTTCTCACATCATACCGAACGTTGCAGTTTTAAACTGCCGCGATCGGATCTCGATAATCTTCATGCTTCGTCATCATTGCCCAGATGATGCGCGCTGTTTTGTTGGCGAGCGCAATCGCCACCAGCATGCGCGGCTTGCGCTCCAACATCTGCTCAAGCCATGAGCCTTTAGGCGGTCCATTCTTGATCGCCCATCTGACCCGGGTCATAGCGCCGATGATCAACAATCGACGGATGTCACGTTGCCCCATCTTTGATGTCTTGCCCAATATTTATTTGCCTGCCCCCGGTGGACTTCTGGACAGGGACCAACCCGAGCCACGCGGCATAATCGCGTCCTCGCTTAAAGCCCTCCAGCGGTGGGGAAAATGCCTTAATAGCCATGGCACTGATTGGACCAATACCCGGTGCAGTCTGTAAACGGACCGTCTCAGAGTCAGATTTCGACTCCTCTTTTAGACGCCTCTCTATCGCTACAACCTTATCCGTGATGATACTGAGTTGATCCAGATGCACGCGACTGAGTTCAATGACGATAGGTGGTAAATCGCTTTCCGGGTCATCGATCTGTTCGGCCAGTTTTTTCACAAAAGTTAGACCCGGTGGGGCGATGATACCATATTCCATCAAATGGTCGCGCAGCGCGTTGATGATCGCATTGCGTTGTCGGACAAATAGATCACGCGTCTTAAAGATCATCGATCGGGATTGTTGCTCAGCCGATTTAACAGGCACAAACCGCATTGTGGGCCGGACTGCTGCTTCGGCGATAGCCTCTGCATCATTAGCATCGTTCTTCTGCCGCTTCACAAAGGGCTTCACATAAATCGGCGGGATCAAACGGACCTCGTGGCCGAGCTTCATGATCTCACGTCCCCAGTAATGCGACGAGGCACATGCCTCCATTGCGACCACGCAAGAGGGCTGCTCTCCCAAGAACTTTAGGAACTGCCCGCGCGACAACTTCTTGCGGAACACAGGTTCACCTGCCGCCGTCGCGCCATGCGCTTGGAAAACCGACTTTGCTAAGTCGACGCCTATCACTGTAACTTCGTTCATGGATGCCTCCTCCAATTTGGTGCTTTCAACATCACCACTATGGCTCAGTTTGATGCCGGTTCCGGGGTGGGGCATCCACACCATCAGTGACCGGGGATGGCGCGATCTTCAATCTCCGCCGGTCTGTCGCGGATCGACACGGCATCAATGATTTGCCCTCGCGTCTGCCCGGCTGTTGTTGATGTGCGCCCCCGACGCATGATTCTACGGCTGCGCAGATGTGCCAGCAGCTCCTTTTTAAGGACGCCACGCACTTGAATGAACAAGCTTTTGTAGATCGTCTCGTGCGATATGTTCATTGAAGGGTCTCCGGGAAACTGTGCCTTCAGCCATCCTGCGATCTGTTGTGGCGACCATTGGTTCGTTAGCTTCCCGGCAAC
>JBLHTS010000204.1:0-7145 GCA_047627695.1 Yoonia sp.
CGCAGGAAGGCCCTTTGCAACTTGGGCCGTCAAAGTGTCGGAATCGTTGATGTCTTCGGGCAGTCCCAAAAGCTCTGAAACCCGCCCAGATTCTGTTGTACGTGTGAGTTTGCCAATCATCGTCAATCTCCCTTTATCAAAGGTCACTTGGCAGCAATGCCTGTGTTTTACAACCGGATGAAAACTTTCTCATGGCAGCCACGGTCATATGGTGTGACCATTCAAAGACGCTCTGCGGTCTTGATCCCGCCGAACGTCCATTCTTAATTTCAGCTTGGTATCAACATTCGCGAAATTCGAGCGCGCGCATCTATAGATAGTGCCGCAGACCGCGGGTCACGTGTTGGTCTTTTCTGGCGCTGTCTTTCCCGCTTTGTCGGGCTTTGCCTTGGCCGTCTCGACTGATGCGTTGGCCTCACTCTCTAGACGGTCATTCCGACGGCGGTTCATCTTGATGTGGCGTTTTTTCGTGTCCCCATCTTGCATCCGTTTCACGATGCGCGTGGTTTTCTCCAACGACGTTTCCTTTTGGGGGCTGGTCGTCGTGTAAACAGTCGACTTTGCCAGTTTGGCCATTACTCAATCTCCTTATCGTTTGGGTTGCGGGGCTGCACGTTGGCAGGTTCTAGAAAATTATATGGGGGACTACCGCCCCCAAATAGGGTTCCCGATCAGCCGCTCAAGCGCGCGCTTTCGGGATCGTCTGATTGTTTCGACGGAACCAGTGCGCGGACCAGTTTGCGCATGTTCAGCACGCCAACTGCTTTGCCGTCTTTCAGCACACGGTAGCTTAGGGCTGTGTCTCCCTCTGACAGTGCAATCACGGATTCTAGCGTGTCGTCATGATCAATCTCGCCGGCCTGTTCGCCTGATGCGTCTTGCGTGCGTGTCATGACAGACCGGACCCGCAGAACCCGTGCGCGATTGATATCGCTTACGAAATCCTCAATGTAAGGATCAGCGGGGTTGAGCAGGATATGCTGCGGTTCGCCCTGTTGAATGACGGAACCGTCTTTGAGAATGACCAGATGGTCCGCAAGTTTCAGCGCCTCGTCCAGATCGTGTGTGATGAACACTACGGTCTTTTGCAACTCTGCCTGTAACTCGTTCAGCAGGTTTTGCATATCGGTCCGGATAAGCGGATCAAGCGCCGAAAATGCCTCGTCCATCAGCATGATATCGGCGTTGCTGGTCAGCGCGCGGGCGATGCCCACCCGCTGCTGCATCCCGCCAGACAACTGGTGCGGATACTGATCACTTTGCCCCTGCAACCCAACACGGTCGAGCCACTGACGTGCCTCATCCGCATATTTATGCTCTTTTTGCCCATCAATGAACGGCGCAAGGCCCGCGTTTTGCAGCACGGTCCGGTGTGGTAACAACGCGAACTTCTGGAACACCATCGACATGCGGTGTTGCCGCAAATCGCGCAACTGCTTGTCGCTGTATGCAAGTATGTTATCGCCAGCGACCAACACCTCGCCCGCTGTCGGTTCGATCAAGCGGTTGAGGTGTCTGATCAGCGTCGATTTCCCCGAGCCGGACAGGCCCATGATAACCGTCGTTTTACCAGCAGGCACATCGACATTGATGTTGTTCAGGCCAAGCACATGATTGTGCTTTTCCAGCAGTTCGGTCTTGCCCATGCCGTCTTTGACATGTTGCAGGGCTGGTTCGGAGTTGTCTCCAAAAATCTTGTAAAGACTACGGATCGAGATTTTGATTTCCATATCGTTCATATCCGCTACCTCGACTGACTTACATTGATGCGGGCAAGCGCCGCCTTGGTCACGCGATCAAGAATGATCGCCAAAAGGACGATACCCAGACCCGAAAGCAGACCAACGCCAAGTTCCAATGACCGGATGCCGCGCAGCACCAACACACCCAAGCCGGGGGCCGATACAAGCGACGCGATCACAACCATCGCGAGGCTCATCATGATCGTCTGGTTTACACCTGCCATGATGTTGGGCAGTGCCAGCGGGATTTGCACGTTGAACAGTTTTTGCCGCTTGGTCATGCCAAAGGCATCCGCGGCTTCGGTGACGTCGGGATCAACAAGCCGGATGCCCAGATCGGTAAGACGGACCACAGGCACAATCGCATAAAGGATGATGGCGATACCGTATAGTTTTGGCTCAGTCACCGAGAACAGAAAGATCAACGGGATCAGGTAGACAAAAGGCGGCAGCGTCTGAAGCATATCCAGTATAGGGATCATTGTGCGCTGGACACGGTCGCTGCGCGACATGGCAATCCCGATGGGAACACCAAACAACACGCATGTCAGGGCGCACACGAAGATGATCGCGAGCGTCTGCATCGTGTAGGAATAGTAGTCAACAAAGCCAAGAAACCCGAAACAGACGGCAACCAGTGCGACCAGTTTCATCTGTCGGCTCACCACCCAAGCGACAAGCATCAACAAAGGGATCATGATGAACCATGGAACCGCCTGCATCACCCATAGTGCTTCGTTCAGCGCCCAGCTCAGCGGTTGGGTCAGCGGGTCGATAACCACTTTCAGGCTGTCCTTGATCGACAGAAACCCTTCTTCCAGGCCGCTGGTCAGTTCGCGTGATTGTGGAAATGATGGGCAAGCCTCATGCAGCGCATCCATCGATGGAAAAGGCGTTTCCCATGGCGATAAAACAACATCGTCACCCGACGTTTCGGACAGCAGTTGCGCCATAGACGTCATTGCGCCCGCGTCATCACCGCTCGCTCCGCACCAGTTTCGTAGGCCCAGCCCATCAAAAATGAAATCGTAAGTTGCCATGCATCCCTCATCCGGGCCAATATCGCGGCCACTTTTCTAATTCTCTTAATCAATGACAGGGCCGGATCATGTGACCCTAGCCCTGTCTATTGTCATGCCTATGGTGCTGCTACGTCCCGAAAGGCGCATGCGTTCAGGCAAAGGTGGCGCGAAAAGCCCCACCCTTTTTCCTTACTTCAGCAAAGCTGACAGATTTTCCCGCGCGGCATCATTGATCCAGCCACCCCAAGCGTCAGGGTTGTTCTGGAGGAAATAAACCGCCGCCTCTTCATTCGAGGCGTTGTTTTCTTCTTTCCAAGCCAGAAGCTGGCTCATCGTGTCCGTCTTAAAGGTCACATTGCTCATGAGTGCGGCAATGTCAGGATGCGATTCCATGAAGTCTTTGGTCACGATCGTCAGCACGGGTGCTGCCGGAAATGCCGATGGTTTGGGGTCAGGCGCGTCGGCGTTCTGGTTGGCCTCATGCGCTTCTTTGTCATAGTCGCCCAAATCAATGCTGGTCATGTCGAACATGCCAAGCGGCGTCGTTGGACCCCAATAGTAGCCGAACCAAGGTTCTTCGCTTTGGTATGCAGCCGCCATCGATGTCGCCAGCGTTTCGCCAGAGCCATGGTTGAAGACTTCAATGCCGCTTTCTTCGAGATCAAAGGCCCGGATCAGGTTGTCATTGACCAATCGGCAGCCCCAACCATCAGGGCAGTTGTTGAACATACCACCAACCAGTTCAGGATTGGCCATCACACCTTCGATTGTTGCAAGCTCTGGATGAGCCTCGACCAGATAAGTCGGCAACCACCAACCTTCGACACCACCGGGATCAAGTACGCTCCCCAGCGCTTCGATTTTTCCTTCTGCCGCCAGCTTTGTGTAAGCGTCACCAGCGGAGTTAATCCAAAGCTCTGTCACGATGTCAGGCTCGTTGTTTTCAGCCAGCGACGCCATCGCAGGCGTGGTGTCTGATGGGACTGCAGTCACATCGCAGCCATAGCCCTGTTCCATCAGGAATTTCGAGACAGCCGTCACAATGGCCGCCGAATCCCAGTTCATCTGGGTGATCGTGACTTCGCCACACTGTTCCTGCGCCAAAGCTGCAGTGGGGGCCGCGAGTGCTGCGAATGCGGCACCGAAAATAATACGTTTCATATCGCGTTTCTCCTTATATTTCTTGTTTTTGCGGGGTGGCAACCACGTGCTGTCACATCCACAAGAAGCCCATCAACACCGCAAACGCCATCCCGGCAGTCAAGCTGCCGTCCTTTTTACAGGATTTTTGGAAGGTCGATTTGCGACATGTATTTGTCGCTTTCGAGCTGTGCCTATCTGGTTGTCACTGGGATGCAACCAAGTAATTTATTGTTTTCCGATACGGCGTTCAGCACGCTGTGATCACCCGAGGGTCAACGGATGGTTCAAATTTGCTGGCATCTGGCCACTCGGTTTCACTAATTTGGGGGATGCAAAGTCACTAAGTTCAGACCCGCCCGGAACTCAGGCCCGCAGGGGTGATACTCTGCTAAATGGATGAACAATCTCGCTTTTTGTCGACCCGAAATACTTCACCTGAAGAGCCATCGGTCGACGTTTTCAATAACTGACCGTCATTGGGATTTTCGTCATATTCGGTTAGGGTATGCCGCTTGTTTCACCTGCATTGCGCGGTAGAATCTGTAGTGGTGTTTCAAACGCAATGCCATCGGCGTCATGGCGGCCTTGCCAGCCCTCCGGTCCACTTGGTGGGATATCAGTCTTGGTATCCTCTCCAGTTGGAATATGTGACGTCTGTCACAAGCAGTTATGTTGTGTTGGTGACCGTGAAATCTTAGCAGCGTAGTGCATTGCTACCGGATTGGATTACTTCAGCTTCGGACATAGGTTAGCTCCTTGCATGGCGTAGGTTCATAAGGACATATTAGCATTTGTTGCAATTTCTGCCAAATATGCCGCTAGCGTCGATGCCACCGCCTCGAGACATTCGTCGCGACAGAGCAACCGGTAAACTGGGCTCTATGCGGACCTTAGCTGCACTTCGCCCCAACTTCCGCAGTGCGGGACGAAGCAGACGCTCACTCCGATTGCGCCAAGGGTGGCTTTATGCATTTATCGACGGCGATCGGCGCAAATGCTGCCTTCTTCAAAGATCAGACCACCACCAGTATATTACGGCCGAGTGATGCTAAGTATTGGAACTGCGATTTCATACCTGCCGAAAAATTGTTTCCCTCGATGCAGATCATCCGAAGGTCGGGTGCGGTCCGAGCCCATTCCAAGATTGAGCTGCCACCTGCATCACCCACTGAGCACCCTACCAGTCCCAATTTTGTCATGGTTTCTAGGAAATGCTTCAGCTAATGCGGCGGCACCTACATCTCCCAAATCAGGGTTACGGCTTGCGCTGAAAGACTTTAAGAGAAGCGCATTGCCAGCGTCAGCATGCAGCATAACATTCGCCAAAACCCGTGCATCGGTTTCGTTCAATCCTGCGCTCTGGAGATGCAGATCAAATCCCGCCAGTGATCCAGTTGATGCCGCCAGTCAATCAGCAGCATCCAGACAAGCGGGCTTTCCAATCGATCTCAGGGCCTTGATCAGTTCGGTTGGGATCATCTCAGGACTTTCGTTTCCTGCGGCTTGGGCAGTCTTGGAAAAAACCGTCGCGGAGGCCACTAGACTACAAACTCCGGCCGAGGCAGTTGTCATCATTGTGCGTCGGGACGTTCGCCGCCGCTCAAATTGCGTGTCTGGCATTTTTAGACCCCTTCGACAAAACTGCTGAAAAATTTTCATATTACGGAAAGGCAATACCCGTCACGTCCTGCCCAACATACCACAGCCGTTTCGCAACAGCGGTATCCAATGCAGAAGCGTCGATCTTGCCAATAGCTGGGAAACCGCCCAATTCGCCCGGACCATCTGGACCAAAGTAATCCCCTTGAACAACATTGGGTCCTGTCGCGGCCACCAACGTCGGCAACGACCCCTGCCAAGCATCCATGAATGTCATCTTTTCAAGGATTGCGGGGTCAACATGTCGTTGCAATTCAGTTTTCGTGAACCCTGGATGACAAGCAACAGAGAGAACAGCCCCCCCTTTTGCATCGATGCGGCGACCAAGTTCCAAGGTGAACAGAAGGTCGGCCAATTTGCTTTGGTAGTACTCACGTTTTTGGTCGTAAGGCTTTTCCAGCCGCAAGTTGTCAAAGTCGATCTGCGCGCCTCTGTGCGCAATACTGCTCAGCGTCACCACGCGTGAACCAGTTGTGGGTCGCAACCGGTCAAAGAGCAGACCGGTAAGCGCAAAGTGACCCAAAAAGTTGACCCCGAACTGGCTCTCGAAACCGTCTTTGGTTTTGCCCTCAGGCGGCATCATTACGCCTGCGTTGTTGATCAAGATATCGAACTTTGAGTGGTTCACAACAAATTTGGCTACGTACTGCCTCACGGACTCCAAGCTTGCCAGATCAACAATTCCGGCCTCAACACGTCCATCTACCCTCTCAGCTTCGATGCTCTTGATTGCTTGGTCGATCCTGTCCGGGTTGCGACCCGCAATAACGACATGCGCACCGACTTTCGCCAGAGCCAAGGCAGCATAGTAGCCAATCCCGGAATTCCCACCCGTAACGAGGACTGTTTTGCCTTTTTGACTTGGGAGATTTTGGTCAATCCAATGTTGAAATTCTGGGATCATTTGGGAAGCCTTCTACATTGGGGTTTTGCCTGCATATCGGCGTAACAGTTTCAACGTTGAATGTCAGCATCTTGCGGTTCCCTTCCGTGTTCGTTCCGGCAGCGATCGACGCCTAGGGCATGAAGGAGAGCTTTTCCGCATCCTGCATGAATGTCCGGTTTGCGCCGTGATCGTCGTCCCACATCAGTGGCGACGATGCATCTCCCCCACACATGATCGGGACAATCATGGATATACTATGTGGAAGGGTTAGAAATATGTTTGGCGCTTTAGGTGTCTTACAAGTTTAGATACGTCAAAATCACCCGACGGAATCATCAGAAAGTTTATTGAATGCGCCCACTGCTAGGCCCAGAAGCTATCCACCCTGCCATCAACGAAACGGTCAGCGCGTATCATAGCGACATTGTGCAAGAGGTCAGCCAAGCGGTAGCTGCGAATGGTGTTGTCGTCGTCGGCATGAAACAAAACCCCGTGGTCAAAAACGCACGCAAATCCCTGCAAGAGGCAGGAGTTGAATTCACCTACCTGGAATATGGCAGCTACACTTCACAGTGGCACAAACGACTGGCACTCAAGATGTGGTCGGGCTGGGCAACCTTCCCAATGATTTTCGTGGATCAAACGCTCATTGGTGGCAATGCGGAACTACAGGCACTTCTCAAAAACCCCGAT
>JBLHTS010000205.1:0-7004 GCA_047627695.1 Yoonia sp.
ATAGTCGAGCGACCCTGACGGCGGTTGGTTTGCGGGTGCAGTGACATCCGCATATGAAGAGAGCCCCCCTAAGGCGGGGTTCGTGAAGACGGAATTGCCGAAAACGGTATTTCTGTCCGCCTCTAATGTTGCGTATACCGCGTTCGGGTCTTCTACATCAAGAATGCGGAAGGGCGTGACGAATAGCGGATCACCACCACTGTCCCCGTCGCCCTCATCGCCCCTACCGTCTCCGCTGCTATCTCCGTTTCCTTCGCCGTTCCCTCCGCCAGTTGGCGCATCAGTTGCACCGCCGCTGCATGCCGAAAGACCCGAGACCAAGATGAATCCCGTCAAAAAAAGAACAAATATGCGTATCATGATTAAACTGATCGTAGCGTTTCCAAAGTATTAAGGATTAGCTATCAGTTAATAATTAACGAAATCCTAGCGCCGGCAATGCGATGACGTACATTCATTCCAGTGCTTTTATAAAGTTATTGACTAAGTACGGAAATAGAAAGCCAATTGGCAAGATGCGTAAGTTAAACAGTGGGGTGGTCGGGATCGACCACGGTGAAGTGATCATGTTCTCGGGTTTCGAGGACGACGGACAGATGTGGCGCGGTAACGGACCGCGCAAGTCGAATGCCGCGGTCACGTTCGCGATGGCTTATACTTCGCCGCCGCATGTGCGGGTGTCGATCTCGTAGTGGGATATCTCGAACAATACTAACAACCGCGCAGGCCGAAGCGATCACGTCAGAAGGTTTCAATATTGTATTTCGGACATGGAGTGATACCCAAGTCGCCCGCATTCGGGTCGCTTGGACCGCGATTGTCGAACTGCCATATGAAGACGATTGGGAGCTTTACTAGGACCTACTCGGCCGAATAAAGCCCTTCGTAAATTGGACCAAGCGTCTTGTGATCAAACAGTGACGACACGGAGGTGCCGTTCCAGGTGTTCAAGATCGCCTGCGCAAACATCGGTGCAGTCGGCACTATGCGGATATTCGGGCAATTCTTTACAGCTTCGGTTGGCTGGATCGTGTCGGTGATCACAAGGCTTTTCATCACGGAATTTGATACACGTTCGACCGCAGGGCCGGACAGTACACCGTGGGTGATGTACGAATGGACCTCTTTCGCGCCATTTTCTATCAGCACTTCGGCTGCTTTGCACAGCGTGCCAGCGGTATCGACGATGTCGTCCACAATCACGCATACTTTGTCTTTCACATCACCAATGACGGTCATCTCGGCTACTTCGCCGGGCTTGCCGCGGCGTTTGTCTACGATCGACAAGGGTGCGCCGATGCGTTGCGCCAAATCCCGCGCTCGCGCCACGCCGCCCACATCTGGCGAAACAATCATCAGATCATCCATTTTCTCGCGGAAGTTATGCATCGCATCCAGCGCGTAGATTGGCGACGCATAGAGGTTATCGACGGGTATATCGAAAAAACCCTGAATCTGTGTTGCGTGCAAATCCAGGGTCAAGACGCGTTCAATCCCCGCTTCGACGATCATATTCGACACCAGCTTGGCCGTGATCGGTGTGCGTGCCTTTGATCTGCGGTCTTGTCGGGCATAGCCAAAATATGGGATGACGGCGGTGATCCGCGCGGCTGATGACCGGCGCAGGGCGTCGGCGATAATCAACAATTCCATCAGGTTGTCATTGGCGGGGTTCGATGTGGGTTGAAGGATGAACATATCCTCGCCACGGACATTCTCGTAGACTTCAACGAAAACCTCGCCATCGTTGAACCGTTCTACCCGCGCGTCAATCAGGCCGACATCCATACCGCGGTGCATCGACATGCGACGTGCAATCGCTTTTGCCAGTGGCCGGTTTGCGTTTCCGGAAATCAGCTTTGGTTCGATCATTGTGGGCATGGGAGTGGTCCTTTGGCAGAAGAGATGGCTGCGACAATGTATACAGATTCGTGAAGTTGACACCGCGTAACACAAGCTTACCGTCACGCAAAGAATTCAGCAGCCGCAGGAGCCGCAAAATGCCACATATCGACTATTACTTCGCAACGATCTCACCTTTCACCTACCTGAGTGGCACAAGGCCCGGTGACGTCGCCAAAAAGTACGGCGCGCCGATCACCTATAAGCCGCTTGATATCATGGGGCTGTATGCGCGCACAGACGGAACGCCGCCCAAAGACCGCCACCCGAATCGGCAGGAATATCGCCTGCAAGACATGATCCGCCGCGCAAAAGTGATCGGCGCACCGCTAAACCCCAAGCCTACATTCTGGCCGACTAATGCCGCGCCTTCATCGTACGCGATCATCGCCGCCCAAAACACCGGCGCTGACGTGGGTGAGTTGGTACTTGCTCTTGGTACCGCTTGCTGGGCCGAAGAGCGTGACATCAGTCAGGATGATGTCATTCGTGATTGCCTTGAGAAATGTGGTTTTGACCCGGCTTTGGCGGACAAAGACATGCTGACCAGCGCGGACACCTTTGCCAAGAACCTTGAAGATGCCGTAATCGCTGGTGCCTTTGGCGCACCATTCTTCATTACCGACACGGATCAGCGGTTCTGGGGCGAAGACCGCATTGATGATCTAGACGCGTTTCTTGGTGGCAAACTTTAGCAGCGCAATAGATCAAGGAATTGGGTCACACCGTCCTCGGTCATTGACCAATCAGTGACAAGGCGGCCCATGAGCATTTCTTCTGGGTCGCCGACCTCTGGGTCACCACTTTCGACGTAGTAGACCGCGCCCCCGTCCAGCATCCGCTTGTGTTCACGCCGTTTCATGTCGAAGAAGATAATGTTGGCCTGCGGTTCGTGTCGCAGTGTCACAGCACTGATGTCACGCAAACCCGCAGTCAGTTGGGCGCAACGCGCGTTGGCCGCCCGTGCCATGTCCAACCAAAGCCCATCCGCCAGATAGGCATTCATCTGCGCTGATAGATAGCGGTGCTTGGATAGCAAATGACCGCCGCGCTTGCGCCGAAGCTCAAATTCCCACGCAAGATCGGGGTCAAAAATAACGCATGCCTCAACCCCCAAAGCGCCGTTCTTGGTTCCGCCAAAGCTGATCGTATCCACGCCTGCCTTCCAAGTCATCTCAGCAGGGGTGCAATCAAATGTGGCGATGGCATTGGCAAATCGTGCACCATCAAGATGGGTTTCCATCCCAAATTCCTGTGCCGTTTCAGTCAGTGCTTTGATTTCACTTACTGTATAAAGCGTCCCCTTTTCGGTCACTTGGGTGATAGAAAGCGGTCCGCGCTGGGGGCCGTGCACACCGCGATTTTCTTCTGCCAGTATTTTGGTGCGAAGATCCGCAGCAGATATTTTGCCAACCTTCGACGGAATTAAAGTCAACTTGGCACCCGTATAGAATTCAGGTGCATTGCATTCATCGATGTGAATATGGGCACAGTCGCTGCAAAATATCGTCTGCCAAGGCTGGGACATCGTGCCCAACAAAACAGAGTTGGCTGCCGTGCCATTGATAATAAGGTAAACTGCTGCTTCGGGGGCCTCAAACACGTCGCGCACCTGCGCGCGGACTTCGTCCATGATTGGATCGGCACCATAGCCCATTGCGTAGCCTTGGTTGGCCGCGACCAGCGCCTCCATCACTTTTGGGTGGGCGGGTCCTGTGTTATCAGAGGCGAAAAACATCTAGTATGGCTCCTCGATGATGTAGTTTTCCCAGTCGTCTTCATCGACGGTGACTTCGGAAATAGTCTGGCCTTGCATCGACACGCCGGCCTCATGCACGGAATTGGGATCACCCGATATCAAAGGGTGCCAATCGTAAAGCGGACGGCCCTCGTGAACCAAACGGTAGCCGCAGGTCAGCGGCAGCCAGTACAGGTTTTCTTTGATTGTCTTGGGATTCAACACGATGCATTCAGGCACAAATTTATGGCGGATCGCATAATTGCCGCACAGGCAGGTGCTGTTATCAAGCAAGCGGCAGGCGACGCGGGTCAGCGCGACCGTGCCATCATCATCTTCCAGCTTGTTCAGGCAGCATTTGCCGCAGCCATCGCACAACGCTTCCCACTCTTTTTGGTTCAGTTTGGACATTGGTTTGGTTTCCCAAAACCGGTCTGCCAACCCGTCGCGGGGGATATCAGCGCACATTGGCCAGAATCTCGCGGGCCTTGGTGCAGTCGGCGTCCATCTGGATGATCAGTGCGTCGAGATCGTCGAATTTCAGCTCTGGCCGCAGGTAATCAACCAACGCGACAGATAGCGTTGCGCCATAAAGATCGGCTTTGAAATCAAAGATGAACGTTTCGCAATTGGGAACGTTTTCCCCGAACATTGGCCGCACCCCGATCGAGGCAGCGCCATTGTAATTGCCTTTGAGCGGACCATTCAGCACGTCGACCTTCACAGCATAGACGCCGAATTTAGGGGGATGCAGCCCGCTGATTGACATATTCGCGGTCGGATAACCCAGTTCGCGCCCGCGCTGATCGCCACGAATAACTTTGCCTTCAATCCGGTGCCAATGACCTAACATCGCGGCAGCATCGCGCGGCTTGCCGTCGGTCAGCGCCTGGCGGATCGCAGTAGAGGATACGTTGGCCGTGCCGATGGAAAGGATTGGCGCGATGGTCACACCAAAGCCCATTTCAGCGCCATAAGTTTGCAAGCCCTCGATGGTGCCCGCGCGGTCTTTGCCAAAGCAAAAATCAGCGCCGACAACCACATGTTTCAGACCCAGTTGATCGGCAATGACAGTCTGCGCGAATTCAAGCGGTGTTAGGCTGGCAAGGGCCGCATTGAA
This sequence comes from Yoonia sp., assembly GCA_047627695.1. Taxonomy (GTDB): domain Bacteria; phylum Pseudomonadota; class Alphaproteobacteria; order Rhodobacterales; family Rhodobacteraceae; genus Yoonia. Next base: position 4,761 of record JBLHTS010000205.1, read on the forward strand.
AGGCACTTCGTATAGTTTTTCAACGCCGAGTTTGGCCAAACGGTTGGCCTTTGCCTCTGCGCTCATCAGGCGAAAGGGGCTGTCTTCGCGGGAAAAATAGCTGCGTGGGTGCGGCTCGAACGTCATGATGCCTAATGGGGCATTTGCAGCCGCTGCCGCGTTGCGCGTCAGGTCGATGACGGCGCGGTGGCCAATATGCACACCGTCGAAATTGCCAATCGCCGCAGCAGCGCCACGGTCGGAAGGATCGATGAAAAGGGTGTCACGAATAATGCGCATGGCTTTGCGTAACGGACGCCACTGGGGCGTGCAAGACCGCCGCCGACCTTAGTCGAATTTACGCGACGGTGCCAAAACAGTGGCTTCGCCTACCAGCACTTTTTTGTTGTTCACAATGCAGCGGGTGTTCATCGTCACGCGGCGTCTGGAGTGGTCGATGTCGGTGACTTCGACCTCCGCCAGCACCAGATCGCCAGGGCGGACGGGCGCGAGGAATTTCAGGTTTTGCCCAAGGTAGACCGTGCCATGACCAGGCAGCTGTTCGCCTATGACAGCGCTGACTAAACCTGCGGTTAACATGCCATGCGCGATGCGACCGCCAAAGATCGTTTCTTGGGCATAGTCTTCGTCCAGATGCACAGGGTTCCGATCTGTTGAAATCTCAGCGAACATTTCGATATCGCGGTCGGTGATCACCTTTTGGACCGACCGGATCATGCCGATTTCGATATCTTCGATGCAGATCGTTCCGCGGGGTGCGTTATCCAGCATGTCCAGCTCCATTAAGTAACAAAAAATCTATTATAACGACTAAATTGAAATTTTATTACTTTGAAAGAGTGGAAAGATCAAGCGATTCCTGCTAGCGAAGGTGCCCTATTGTGTAGGTCGCGCTCATTTGTGCGTCTTGCAGGTATGTGGCTAGCGCGGCTGGATCAGGTTGGCGGTCGGTTTTCGTTTCAGCCGCAGCCAGTCCGCCCGAAATGAACAAAACGTCCAAATCCTCTTGCACGCCACCCAGTACATCGGTTCCGATCCCATCGCCAATCGCGATGATACGCGGGTCAGATGGTGCCTTGTCCAATGCGGCCAACCGCCTGCGGGCAAGGTCGTAGATCGGCGGGTGTGGTTTGCCAAAATAAAGGCTTTCGCCGCCCATTTCCGTGTAAAGTGCCGCCAATGCGCCTGCACACCATTCGCGCACCTCGCCACGGTCCACGATGATATCGGGGTTCGCGCAAAGCAGTTTCAGGCCCTTTTGTTTGGCATAAAGGAACTCTGGCCGGTTCACATCCACATCGGCAAGCGGGTTTGCAGGACCGCAACACACGATGCCTTCGGCCTGATCAAGTGGGACCTTTTGAATATTCACAGGGTCGTTAGTAATGCTAAGCGGCTTGAAAAAATCGTTGTCACGGGGACTTTGACCCATGAACCAGATCTTCTCGCCTACAATTCCACGGTACATCGCCGCACGTGCGCTATCGCCAGAGGTTGCGATTGCGTCCCACGCGTCGTCAGGGATACCAAAGCCGTTGATCTGCCGCGCCACCGAATCCCACGGGCGCGGCGAGTTGGTAACCAGCACCACAATGCCGCCACGTGCGCGGTAGTCTTGCATGGCTCTAACGGCATGGGGCAGGGCCGCCACACCGTTGTGCATGCAGCCCCATAGGTCGACAAAAGCGGCATCGTACTGGCCCGAGACCTCTGCGAAATGTTCGATAATCTGGGTCATGAGAGCCGCCTTTAAAAAGGTAAGTGATTTATACTTTGAGCGCTGGGATAATCTGCTTTTTACGGCTAATGACGCCGGGCAGCACCACGCTGTCGCCTTCGACTTTGGCGTCAAAAGACTTCTCGGCTACGGTTTTGGTGAAATCATTGGGGATCAGCATGGTCGCTTCTTCGTTGAGGATATCCACCACAAACAGCAACACTTGGTCGACGCCGTCTTCGTTTGCAACGATCGGCATGGTGTCCATCAGTGACGCTTTGCGGTCCAGCACGATCATCGGTGCTGTAGTTTCGAGCACCGAGACGCGGAATTTCTTACCGTCGACGCTGTATTCCTTGCTGTCCATACGCAACAATTCCGCATCGGAGAAGGTAGAGATATCAGATTTCGCTGCAAACATCTCGGCCGCGTATTCCGCGACGTTGATGCCAAGATCTTTGGCCAATGCTTCGCCCAAGTCTTTGTCAAACGCGGTTGTTGTTGGTGACCGAAAGGCCAGCGTGTCG
>JBLHTS010000206.1:0-6970 GCA_047627695.1 Yoonia sp.
AAAACGACATCGGGCTGCGCCAGTACCAACTCTTCGATGACCTTGGCGCGAATGTGGCACTCGTCAACGATCACCATGTCTAGCACCGTTATAGACTGCGGTTCCCGATCCATTGTTTTATCTTGTCGACCAAACGGGGATCAATGGGAGACCGGAGGAACTCAAAATGATCCCCTTGCACATCAAGCACCTCCAGTCTGGAACCGATGACTGAACGCCAAGCCGCTTGAACGTGCGGTGAACGTGCTTGTTGTGCAGCGACCAGTAAAGTTGGCACTTCGACTTGCAAACGAACGGCCCGGTAACTCAGCCAGGCAAAACTTTGCGCATCCGACGGAGTATCAAAGCCTGTTCCTCCCAGCAAACTGACCGCGCCCTGCTTGGCCCAATTCCAATCTCCTCGTCTCATGACAGGTCCCAGAACCGCACGCGTTCTATGCATTTTCCTCGACCATTGAGATGAAGGGTCAAGGAGAATTAGCCCTCCCACCTGACATCCTGCATTCTGCAGATGCCGGGTAGTTTCAAACGCGAGGGCTGCACCAAAGCTGTATCCGACCAGTATGGCTCCCTCGGCTGAACCGTGGCGCAGGATGGTCTGTGCTGCGTGCTGCCCCATATCGCTCATCCGCGAAAGCGGGGGTTCATCACCCGTTAAACTTGGGATACGAACCGCCACCATCGAACAGTTGCCGGAAAGTTTGTTGAACAGCGGCACCATGTGCGCAATGGAGCCTTTCTCTGCGGCCGGTAACGCAAAGATAGTTTGACCGGATGGTGCGGTTGAGAGGATGGCTGCATTTCCATCGGGCGCCGGTGCTGACAAAATTCTTGCAAGATTGTTCAGACTAAAGCCGTCAAACATTGCCTCGTGAAGCGGGATTTCCCGCCCGAACCGTTCTTCCAGAAGCAGAAGAATCCGCATCGCGTCGTGGGAGTCACCACCAATATCTTCAAGTCGCAAGTCGGCGTGAAAATTGTCCTGTCTTATGACCTCTGACCAGACAGCTCGAAGCGTGGAGAGCAGTTCAGTTTCATTCGTCTCAAGGGATGCTGCGGTGTCTGTTGGCAGTGCCAATGCACGTCGATCAATTTTGCCGGTACGGGTCCGGGGCAGCGCGCCGTAGTGGAACAGGGTTGACGGTGGCTCGATATGGCGCGCCTTGAGAAATCGCACAACCTCTGGCAAGCTGATCCGGTTTTCTGCAACGAGATGTGCACATAATCTTGGCTCTCCATCCGAGCGGACATAGCTGGTGACCATTGCTTCAGTTACGCATGGGTGACCTTCAATCGCAGCTTGAACATCCTTGAGTAAGATACGGGCCCCACGGATTTTCACCATGTCGTCCGATCTGCCCAGAATTGTAAGGTTGCCGTCTTGGTCTAGCTGGCCAATGTCACCTGTCCGGAAGCCCCTCACTCCGTTCGGCCCGTGCATGAATGCATCACTTTGCATACCGATGTATCCGTCTGGTACCTGCCTGCTTTTTATGACGACCTCTCCAATTTCGCCTGAGGGTACTTTGTCGCCACCGGTGCCGGTGATTTCTATCTCCACTCCAGGAAAGGGCTTTCCAATCGGGATCGGTGCATTGGGTATGGGATCGCCGTGTGAGTATATGAACCGCGAAATTAAACCAACTTCCGTAGATCCATAACCATTGATCAGGCGCGAGCCCTTGGGGGTGATCAGGTTGAAGGCTCCGAGTTCTTTCTCTGTCAGGGGTTCGCCGAAAACACAGACGGTCTGCAGTTTTGGCAGCACTTGGGTGCGCGATGCCAGCAGAAGGCGGAACATGGCCGTATAGCTGTGCACATTCGTGATGCCCCGGCTCTCCAGCCAACCCGAGAGCCCTGCCGGGCCGTTGTTCTGAAGATCGAAAACTTCGAGCGTCGCACCGGCCATCAAAGTTGCAAGTGCTATATGATGCCAGGTTTCGCCGAATGTTGCGACCACATCGCCATGTCTCACCAGGTCTTCGTCTACGTGCATTTTGGAACAGATTGCGGCGGTAAGATTGTTCTCTGGTACGCATTTCGGGAGGCCGGTTGATCCGGATGTCGTACTGATCCAAGCTGTGGCTTCGGCGGCCCTTTGCACAGGATCTTTCATGGGTGGATAGTCTAGAAGTTCGGCTAAGGGCCTATTGCAGCATCCTGGTATTGCTGCTCCGATTGCAAACGTAACTGAACACCGTCTTGCGACGTCCTGGCTCGTGTTTCCACTGTTGGAAAGTGGCACGAATGTACGGCCAGCCCAAAGACAACCAAGAACCGCGATCAGTCTTTCAAGCCCGGATAGACCTGATAGTGCTACGGTGCCCTCCGGGGCTTCGGTCAGTAAGGCTGTGGCGACGCTGCGCGCTTGCAACAAAAGCCGGCTGTAACTGATGGCTTCAGATGGGGTTCCGACGGCCCTGCGATCAGGTTCCAATTGCGCCCGGGTCTCAATCGCTTGAAGTATGGTTTGCACTTACATTTGATCCGATACTAACAGCGTTCCTCTCCCTAGCAGGGCGGGGTCAAGTTGCAAGTGCATCGTTTGGTTCGCAAGCCCCCCAGAACTCTTGGTATCCGGGAAGGCTACCGTCGTCTTATGGCGGGCATCGACCTGAGATGTATTTCAGGCGATTAAATTTGCGCAGGCGCACATGTATTTTGCCCTGCAACACCTTGGATCGGCATTTGTTCATTCAAACAATGTTCAATCGTGAAATTTGCATCCAAAGACGCTGCGCCACTTAAATGCTGCGCAGTTGATGCTTGTCCAGAAGGTCCAACAAGGTTGCTTGGGCCTGTGTTCGGTGCGCGTGGTGAATGCGGTGCGCTACAGCAGGTTCGCCATTTCGGATGGCGTCCATAACTTGCCGATGGTCGTGGTTCGATTTGTGAGGTATTTCCCGCATGAACAAAGTCATCGCCCGCGCGCGGCGGACTTGATCCACCATCATGGAAACGACGCTAATAATGCGGCTATTACCACCGAGACGTACAAGTTCCGAGTGGAATTGATCATCTGCGTCTGCCCAAGCCCTAAGATCACCAACATCGAGAGCAACATCCATGTTGTCGATCGCCCCTGCCAGGCCAGCCAATTCGCGGTCGCAATAACCGGCGTTGGCCGCATTATATGCCGCAACGCTCTCAAGCGCCGTCAAAACCTCGTAAATTTCGCGCATGTCATGTGGGGCCAGCGCAAGAATGCGCACGCCTTTACGCGGGCGCATTTCAAGCAGCCCTTGTGCTTCCAATGCGAGGGCTGCTTCGCGCACGGGCGTGCGCGACATGTTCAAACGTGTTGCGAGTTCCGTTTCAAGATGGTCCGATCCTGCCGCAAGCTCACCGCTAAAAATCAGGTTGCGTAGCTCTTCAACTGCGCGTTGGCTGCTAGAAGGCATTTTCGAAGCATTTGCTTCAATCATCAATTCAGACCCTTATTTTTTGACCCTGAACAGCCGACGCATAAATTGCATCTTTAATGCGGATCACCTGTAAATAGTCAGCGGCTTCGTTTTCCAATTCTGCGCCATCCAAAAGACCGGAAATCACGTGAGATTGCAGGTGATGGACACAATCCCCGCCAAAGCCGGCCCATGTATTTGGCGCAAGAATTTCTGTCAGCGTGGTATCTGAATGTTTACGTAATTGCACCGCGCCATCTCCCGTGAGGGTCAGCGTTCCCGCCGTGCCCTCAATCAATCCTTCGCCCATCGTGCATCGCAGGTTCGTCGCACTATGGTCAAGGTGTCGGTTCCCATCCAGCAGTGCCCGCACATTGCCCGTATGATCGAATATCACATGCCCGGCATCTTCGCCCGCAATGACGGGGTTCATTTTGCGCAGATCAGCATAGACAGCCGTCGGATCACCCAGCAGAAACCGGAACGTGTCGATGTAATGCACGCCAGTTTCATGGATAAGCAATTTTTCCATTTGTTGGAAATAGGGCTGGCGATCCAGATAAGCGCGCGGGCCTTGTCCGTCACCCGGACGCAGTCGAAACGTCACCTGCTGTATTGTGCCGATCGATCCGTTAACAATCGCGCCTTTGATTGCACGAAACCACGGTTGGAACCGGAAGTTTTCGTGAACGATAATGCGCGCGCCCTGTGCCTTGGCCAGCGCGGTCATTTCCTCAGCTTCGGGCAGATCGTTGCAAAACGGCTTTTGGCAGATCATCGTCTTGAGCCCTGCCGCAAGCGCTACTCGAATAGTGTGCGCATGGGCCGTGGGCGGCAGGATGATATCCAACAGATCAGGCGTGGTTTGCGTTAGCATCTCGTTAAGATCGCTGAAGGCGCGCAAACCAGTTGCCTCGGCCTTCTTTATGTCGTGGTCACATGATCCGACCAACCTGACGCGGTCCATTCGCGCCCAGCTGCCATAGTGGAACTGGCTAAAATAGCCCGCTCCGACGCATGCAACCTGCACATTCAAAGAGACAGCTCGGCTTTGATCGCCGCGCTGATGGATGCAGTCGTGCCGGTGCCACCCAGATCAGGTGTCAACCCGTCGCCCCGCGCAATCACGGCCTCCACGGCTTTTTGCAGGCGCGCACCATCTGCCATCATGCCGGCATTGTCGTGCTTCGTGCCGATCCAGTCCAGCATCATCGCCGCCGATAGGATCATTGCCATAGGATTTGCACTGCCTTGGCCCGCAATGTCGGGCGCCGATCCGTGGCAAGGCTGAAACACAGCATTGTCCAAGCCGATATCTGCCGAAGGAGCGACGCCAAGTCCGCCCATCAAACCAGCCCCCAAATCCGACAGAATATCGCCGAACATATTTTCAGTGACCAACACATCGAAATCCCAAGGCTTTTGTACCATCCAAAGGGCCGTTGCATCGACATAGGCATGATCGGCGACCAGATCGGGGAAATCCTTGGCAATGCCATCGAAAATCTCACGGAAAAAGGCGAAGGCGCGAAACACGTTGGCTTTATCAACGCAGGTCACGCGGCCCGGACTACGTCCCTTGGCCTTGCGGTCGCCTGCCAGCTTGAATGCAAAACGAAACAGCTTTTCGGAAATGTCACGCGTGATCAGAAGGGTCTCGCGGGCTTCGTCTTTCGTGACTTCGCCGTTCCCTTGGGAATAAAACAATCCTTCGGTGCTTTCGCGGATCAGAACAAAATCAACTTCGCGACCGTCGGGCATGTTCAACGGTGTGCGCTGACCGGGGAAAATACGTACGGGGCGCACGCCCGCAAAGAGAGTTAGAGCTTTGCGCAGCTCAATTTGAGGTGAAATCTCGGTCCCATCCTCATAGCGCACCGATGGAAGACCCATGGCAGATAACAATATCCCATCGGATTTGCGCGCGATGTCCATTGACGCAGTCGGTAATGATTCACCGGTTTGGGCATAATGGGCCGCCCCTGCCCGACAATTTGCGAACAACAAATCATAAGAGCTGCTGTCGGCAAGCGCGCGCAGGATATCGACAGTCGGGCGCATGATTTCGGGCCCTATCCCGTCGCCATCAAATACTGCAATGTCAAAGCTGCTTTTCATCTGATCCCTCGTTCCGGTCTGCCCACTTGGGCGTAAAGTGGTCGCTGCGCATAGAAAGCTGACAACAAGCCATTTAACGCATACATAAATAAATGCAATAATAAACGCACATTGCTTTGGTCTTCAGGCAAGAAGCAACATGAAAGCAACTTCTGGACGGATTGCAGCGGTTGCTACATTTGTAACTGGAATGGGTACTGCTGTGACAGCGCCGGAATATCCCTTTCGTGACATTACAACAGCCGTTGTTTGGGGCGCCGGAGGTGGTACTGACAGCATCAATGTCATGAATGTGACCTGCTGATTTTCCTGCCAGCCCTGGTCTTTCAGAATCTCATGCAATCGCCGCTTGGGCTTTTCATCATGGCTTTGCACAGGGCCAAGATAGCGATCCGGGCGATCTGTAGGAATGGATTTGCCAACGGTGACCTCAAAGTGAGATTGGCCCTTTTCACGTGACCGAACATACCCGGCATCAATGCCGATCATGATCGGGCCTTCCGGATTGGAAAGCTGCTCCCGTTCATAGGCGTTGGTCTCGACAAAACTATACCGTTCGTCAGCCAGTTCAGCTTCCATGCGCGTTGCTACACGCCCCAAGTGCCGCCGGACTGTTTCAGCATTCAGCCGCCCGCCGATTGGCAGCACGTCTTTGAGCAAATCTACCGTGGCGCCGTATGAGACCAAAGACGCCCACTTTGTTTCCAGCCAGAGCATTTTCGGAACGATTTCAAAGGGCGGCACTGCCAAAAGAAAAATCAGCGCGTTTTGCTCAGATTGTCGTGCCATTCAAAAATCTTGGGGAGCAAAGCAGACAGTTCTAACTCTTTCCCATCCAGCATAATTGCTAACAAATTGGAGCAGGTATAGGCGTCCCACGGAGTGAGTTTTTCGAGCCTTGAAAAGGTATCAAGCGCATGACCTTTTAGGCTCGAATTTTCGTCCGAAGACAAAGTCTTAAACCACTCTTCTTGATGTTTCCAGTAGTTAGCCCCAGCGTTTATCGCGCTGGCGTACGATACATCGTCCTTTACGAAAGGCGGTGCATTGAAAACCTCGCTTGCTTTGCACCCAGACAAGCATTGCACAGATTTCAAGTGATGTTGGATAGCCACCAAGCCGGTGCCAATTAGGTATTCCCCGCGGTCACACAATCCATCTGAGTCAGGATCCGTAGACTCTGTGATTGCAGCGTTAATTTTTATCAGTTCAGAATCAAGCAGCTTGAGATACCTCAGCAAATCTTCGCCATGTAGATCAATCATGATAGCTCCGTCCTCGCGAACATATGGATGTTTTATAGTATCCATGATCTCCCCAAAAACGGTCCAGACTGTGTGGAAACGCGCTACCTCATAGCGTGGAGTAGCCACTCTGATTGGCTGTCAGTATTTTGGCCCAATTTCACCTTTTGAGCGGCCAGAGCGCCGGATAGTGGTTTTCATGCG
>JBLHTS010000207.1:0-6888 GCA_047627695.1 Yoonia sp.
ATACTCGATTTAAAAGTAACTTTGCAACCTTAAATGGTCAATTTTTGTAATTTAATTACTCTGCAACTGCAGCAATTTCGCCTGAAGTTTCTGCAACCACATCGAAATGATGCGAAATAGAGTTCGCATAGAAGGTCAAAACGGGCTGGCCGATTGGAGTGACTCGGATACCGTCCTGTGTTTCCTTCACCAGCTTACGCTCCGAAAGCCGGCTAACCGCATCGCGTACGATCTCTTGCGGGTTGCGGCGCGGACAAGGCAAGTCGCCCTCCTTCAAGAAGGCAATCGAGCGCGCGACCGCGTTTTCCAAATCTGGAATGCGAATAGGCTCGCTACTAAGAACATGGCGCGCCACCAGGGGCACACCCAACACTGGCGTGACGTTGGCAATGCGCTGCATTAACTCCTTCGCAATCGCGGTTGTCAGATCTGTATCGCCTGAGCTGTGATATTTCGACAGTTCCAGCGGTTCCCCAAAACTGACCGAAGCCGTCCCGAAGCCGCGAAACTGGCGCGTGATCCGTAGCAAAATGTGCCGCCCCACCCGCTTGAAGACAGACAGCAGTGAAGGACTGAAACGGCGCGTTCCCGAATGATCAGCTTTGATCAGGATCGTGTCCTCAAGCACGCGGTCGTAGTTAATCGCTACGGGCACAAAGATCACTTCGCGCACCGCTGGATCAAAATCTTCGACGATATAATTGAGAAGTCCCATGCGTGGTGGGGCAAGCAATCCATTCAAACTTAACCCGCCTTCGGGGAACACGGCCTGACTAACGCCACCGCGCGTGGCCATTTGCACATAGCGGGCAAGGACTTTGCGATAAAGCGCGCCGCGCGATCTGCGCCGGATAAAGTATGCGCCCATCGCACGTATAACTGCTGAAAGCGGCCAAACCCGCGCCCATTCGCCCACCGCATAAGACAACGCCCCGGCATTCGCCGCCAAATAGGTCACCAGCACGTAATCCATGTTGCTACGGTGGTTGATGACAAAGACGACTGCCGCGTCTGGATCAATTTGTTCCAATCGTTTGCGATCAAAGGTACCTAATTTGATCCGGTATAGCGATTTCGAAAGCCAGCGCGCCAACCTAATTCCAAAGCCAAAATAAGCTGTCGCCGAAAAAGACGGAACGATCTCGCGGGCATAGCGGCGGGCCTGCTCAAACGCGACGTTCTCGGGGATCTTTTCCTTGCGTGCGTGTTCCACGATCGCCTGCGTGACCTGAGGGTCATAGATTAAACGCTGGATCATGTCGTAGCGACGCGCCAGTTTGAATGGCTCGATCGGTCGTTGTAAACGCTTGTTCACCTTTGCGATCACACGCTCTGCCCTTTTGCGGAAAAACCACCGCACCGACGGGAACAAGAAGTGCGACGCAAAAGTGACCCCTGCAAACAGGAGAATCAGAACAAAAACCCAGACGGGCATAGAGACAGTTTGCGTCATTGCCCGAAAGTGACAGGGAACGCAGAGAAGGTAAATCCCGTCATGCCGCAACGCAGCGAATTGACAGCGCCACAAAATGTCGAATAAATACCTTCATGAGTAATTTAATTACCAGAATTTATTCAGGAGTACCCCGCATGTCGCAACCGCAGAAAGATCGCCCCTGGCTGTTTCGGACGTATGCAGGTCACTCTACTGCGAAAGCATCGAATGAACTGTACCGTGGGAACTTGGCCAAGGGTCAAACCGGTCTATCCGTAGCCTTCGATCTGCCTACGCAAACCGGCTATGACAGCGATCATATCTTGGCCAAAGGCGAGGTCGGTAAGGTCGGCGTGCCCGTAAACCACTTGGACGACATGCGTGCCCTGTTCGACAATATACCGCTGGACCAGATGAATACGTCAATGACGATCAACGCGACCGCCCCTTGGCTGCTATCGCTTTACATCGCCGTGGCCGAGGAACAAGGCGCTGACATCAGTGCCCTGCAAGGCACCGTGCAAAACGACATCATCAAAGAATACCTGTCACGCGGCACTTATATCTGCCCGCCAGAACCATCCCTGCGCATGATCACAGACGTGGCCGCCTACACCCGCGAACATCTGCCCAAGTGGAACCCGATGAACGTGTGTTCCTACCACCTGCAAGAGGCCGGTGCGACGCCCGAAGAAGAATTGGCCTTTGCATTGGCTACCGCCACCGCCGTATTAGACGATCTGAAAGGCAAAGTGCCAGCCGAACATTTCCCCGCAATGGTGGGTCGCATTTCATTTTTCGTGAATGCCGGTATTCGGTTCGTAACCGAGCTTTGCAAGATGCGCGCATTTGTTGAGCTTTGGGACGAGATTTGCGCGACACGTTATAATATAGAAGACGCAAAATACCGACGTTTCCGCTATGGTGTGCAGGTCAATTCGCTCGGATTAACCGAACAACAGCCCGAAAATAACGTCTACCGCATTCTGCTTGAAACACTTGCGGTGACGCTTTCTAAAAATGCCCGTGCACGCGCAGTGCAATTACCCGCATGGAACGAAGCGCTTGGCTTGCCGCGCCCTTGGGACCAGCAATGGTCACTGCGAATGCAACAAATTCTGGCCTACGAGACCGATCTGCTTGAATTCGACGATCTATTTGACGGAAACCCCGCAATTGATCGCAAAGTGAATGAACTGAAAGAAGGTGCGCGTGCTGAATTGGCGCAAATCGACGGCATGGGCGGTGCCGTGGGGGCGATCGCCTACATGAAATCGCGCCTTGTTGAAAGTAATGCCGCCCGCATAGGAGGCATAGAACGCGGAGATACGACAGTTGTCGGAGTGAATAAATGGCAAGCTGGCGAACCATCTCCGCTGACCGCTGGCGATGACACAATAATGATCGCCGATCCACAGGCAGAAGCCGACCAATTGAACCGTTTGTCAAAATGGAAATCCACCCGCGATGACTTTGCCGTTCAAGCAGCACTCGCCGCTCTGCGCACTGCAGCAAAAGACGGCAGCAATGTCATGCCACCATCAATTCTATGCGCGCGCGCCGGTGTCACGACAGGCGAATGGTCAGACGTAATCCGCAGCGTTTTCGGGCAATACCGTGCCCCAACAGGCGTTAGCAGCAACCAATCCAACAGAACCGAAGGGCTGGAAGAACTACGAGAACGGGTTGATTTGGTCAGTGCGGCATTGGGCCGCCGCTTAAAGTTCCTCGTCGGCAAACCCGGATTGGACGGTCATTCAAACGGCGCGGAACAAATCGCCACACGCGCGCGCGATTGCGGCATGGATATTGATTATGGAGGTATTCGGCTGACCCCTGAAGAAATCGTGAGTGCGGCCCAAAACGGCGATGTGCATGTTATCGGGCTGTCTATTCTATCGGGTTCTCATATCCTGCTCGTGCGCGATGTTATGGCGCGTTTGAAGAACGCAGGCATCACCCATATTCCTGTCATTGCGGGCGGTATTATTCCCGAAGGCGACGCGCGTGAATTGCGCGCAATGGGTGTGGCGAAAGTCTATACACCCAAAGACTTTGAATTGAACAAAATCATGGCTGACATCGTCTCATTGGTTGATCCGCGCTCTGTCGCGGCTGAATAATCGGCGAGTTTCTACGCTTTAGTATAGGAATTTCGCTTTGCGGGTGGCCGTTACAAAAACTGGTGCTATCCCCTCTGTATAATAACTGGAGAGTGCCGCCATGAAATTTGATCTGAAAAATATGTCGCGCAAAGAGTTGGAAAAACTCAAGCTGAATGTCGAGAAGGCACTCGCGAAACTGTCCGCAGCCGACAAAAAGGCGGCTCTTGTCGCTGCTGAGAAAGCCGCCGCGGCGCATGGATTTTCGCTTGCCGAAATAACAGGCGATGCAGCACCCCGCAAAACAAAGACGGGTCCCAAAAAGATATCTGCCCCGAAATACAAAAATTCGGCCGATGCAACCCAGACGTGGACTGGCAAAGGCCGCCAGCCCGATTGGTTCAAGACTGCAATTGCTGCGGGTACGACACCTGACGAGATGGAAATCTAGGTTTCACCTTTCCGGCGATGTGACATAAACTGGACTTCTGACATATCGGAGCCCCACAAATGACAATTCACATCGGCGCAGAAAAAGGCGATATCGCCCCAACGGTCCTTATGCCCGGAGATCCTTATCGCGCCAAATGGGCCGCAGAAACTTTCCTCAAGGATGCCCGCTGCATCAACGATGTGCGCGGGATGTTGGGCTTTACTGGGACATGGAACGGCCATCCGGTCACAATCCAAGGCTCCGGTATGGGCATGCCGTCCCTGTCAATCTATGCCAATGAATTGATCCAGGACTATGACGTGCAAACGCTGATCCGCATCGGATCCTGCGGCGGCATGCAAGATCACGTCGGTATTCGCGATGTGATCCTCGCGATGACTGCTTCGACCCTCTCCACTCCGTCACGTGGCATTTTCAAAGAATTGAACTTTGCCCCCTGCGCGGACTACGGACTGCTCGCTGCAGCCCACAATGCTGCAAAGGCAAAGGGCGTACCAACCCATGTTGGCGGCATCTATTCCTCGGACGTGTTTTATGACGAACGCCCCGACTTGAACGAACAAATGGTCCGTCACGGCATCCTTGGCGTCGAGATGGAAGCGGCCGAGCTATACAACCTTGCCGCCCGCCATGGTCGCCGCGCCTTGGCCATCTTGACGGTCAGTGACCACCTGATCACCCACGAGGCATTACCCGCCGAAGACCGTGAACGCTCGTTCGGGGATATGGTGGAAGTCGCTTTGACTGCGGCTTTCGCATGAAGCAGCGCAAGTTGAGCGCATCCGGCCCCAATGTCGGTGCGTTGGGTTTGGGGTGTATGTCGTTCGGCGGACTAACGGGTCCTACGAATGAGGCTGACAGCTTTGCCGTGCTTGATCGCGCGTGGAATATGGGCATGACCCATTTCGACACGGCCAACATATATGGCCCTCACACGTCCGAAGCTGTGATGGGCCGCTGGCTTGCCGCACGTGGCCACAAGCCCAGCATTGCAACAAAAGCCAGCATTACGCGTGCCGCTGACCACCCTATCAGCAACGATCCCGTCTATCTTGAGGCGGAATTAGAAGGGTCGTTCAAGCGCCTTGGCGTCGATCATGTCGACCTCTTCTACATCCACAGACGCGAACCAGCGGTCCCCGTGGAAGATGTTGCAGGTTTCATGGGTCGCCTGATAGATGCAGGGAAAATTGGCGGTTGGGGCATGTCAGAGATATCCCCGACGACTTTGCGCCGCGGCCATGCAGAAACACCAGTGACCGCCGTACAAAACGAATATTCACTTTGGACCAGATTGCCCGAGCTTGGATTACTACAAGAATGCAGCCGCCTCGGCGTTGCTTTCGTGGCGTTCTCACCTTTGGCACGCGGCGTTTTCGGGCGTAGCGTGATCGATCCTGCCCACCCTGATTTTGGCGCTTTTCGGCTAGAAATGCCCCGTTTCCAAGCCCCGAACTGGGCGCAGAACAAATCGCGGGCAGAGGCGTTTCATATGCTTGCCGCCAATTATGGGCACGGCGTGCCAGCTTTGGCTTTGGCTTGGCTTTTGGCGCAGGGCGATCACGTCATCCCCATTCCGGGCAGTCGGACTGCGGCCCACGCCGGCGATTGGGAAGGTGCCGATCAGATCGCATTGACACCTGATCTGGCAGCGAAGATTGACGCGATCCTGCCTGTCGGATGGGCTTGGGGTGATCGCTATAGCGAAGAGCAAGCCAAAGCGCCCGAATGCTACTGTTAGACGCAAAACGCCGCCCACATTGGGGCGGCGTCTTTCATGCGGTCGTGTGATTTAGACGACCCGTTCGACCATCATACCTTTGATGTGCGAAATCGCAGCAGCTGGGTTCAGACCTTTCGGGCAAGTCTTAGCGCAGTTCATAATAGTGTGGCAGCGGTAGAGCTTGAACGGATCTTCAAGTTGGTCCAAACGCTCGCCTGTCGCCTCGTCACGGCTGTCGATGATCCAACGGTACGCATGTAGCAAAGCAGCTGGTCCAAGATACCGATCGCCATTCCACCAGTATGATGGGCAGGACGTGGAACAACACGCGCACATCACACATTCGTAAAGACCATCCAGCTTTTTGCGGTCATCAATCGACTGCTTCCACTCTTTGGCGGGGCGGTTTGTCTTGGTTTCAAGCCACGGCATCACGGAGGCGTGCTGGGCATAGAAATGGGTCAAATCAGGAATCAAATCTTTGATGACGGGCATATGCGGCAACGGATAAATCTTCACGTCACCTTTGACTTCATCCATGCCGTAAATACAGGCAAGGGTGTTGATCCCGTCAATGTTCATCGCGCAAGACCCACAGATCCCTTCACGGCAAGAGCGGCGGAAGGTCAGCGTCGGATCAATCTCGTTCTTGATCTTGATCAGCGCGTCCAAAATCATCGGGCCGCAGCTGTCCACATCCACAAAATATGTGTCCAGTTGCGGGTTTTTGCCATCATCTGGGTTCCAGCGGTAAACCTGAACCTTGCGCAAATTCGTTGCACCGTCCGGCTTTGGCCAGGTTTTGCCCACATTCATGCGGGAATTTTTGGGAAGTGTCAGTTGTACCATATTCTTCTCTTTTCTCGCGTAGCTTAAATATTGCGCAAACGAACAGGCCGGATTGGGAGTTCACCTGTCAAATTCATCACGCAGCTTTCGTAAATTGCCAATGGATCGCGGCCCATGATTGCATCCGATGTGATCCCTATGCTCGCGCTGCCGAACGCGCCAGTGCGATTGTTCACACCCATCGTCAGGCCAAGTTCAGGCCCTTGTGCTGCGCGCGCACGTTCTTCGCATTGATCCGCCGCGGCTTCCGGTGAAATCGGCGTGCAAGCCGAAAGGCTTGCAGCGCAAACAGCAAGGATAGCAAAACCACGCATTAGAACGTCCG
>JBLHTS010000208.1:0-6850 GCA_047627695.1 Yoonia sp.
TCGACTCCGCGCAGATGATCCAGTTGATCGGGACAAACCCCCGCACAGAAGCGCCTGTCCTCAATTCCCGCCTGCGCCGTGCATGGTCGCGTGGTGCTACTATTGGCATGATTGGCGAACAGGTCGATCTGACATTTGATGTGGTCGCCGTCGGCACGGACCGTCAGGCGCTGGTTGATACGGCCGCCAAGGATATGGGCGCTGTTAAAGATATGGATAGCCTTGTCGTGATCGGCATGGGTGCTTTGCGTGAAGCGGACGGCGAGGCCGTGTTGTCGCAGGCGATGGCGCTTGCCACCAAAACGAAATCTAAGTTCCTTGTGCTACATACGGCCGCTAGTCGTGTGGGTGCCATGGATGTGGGCGCTGTCACCGAAGGTGGTCTGGACGCTGCATTGGACGGGGCAGAGGTGATCTATAACCTTGGCGCTGACGAAGTTGACGTAAAGCCCGGCGCATTCGTGATCTACCAAGGTAGCCATGGCGACCGTGGTGCACATCGCGCCGATATCATCCTGCCGGGTGCTGCCTATACCGAAGAGAACGGGTTGTTTGTGAATACCGAAGGGCGTCCGCAACTCGGATTGCGGGCCAGCTTCCCTCCGGGTGAGGCAAAAGAAAACTGGGCGATTTTGCGCGCGCTTTCTGCCGAACTGGATGCGACATTGCCGTTTGATAGCATGGCGCAACTGCGTCAGGCGATCGTTAAGGCCCATCCGCACCTTGGTCATATTGACGAAGTCGCAGAAAACAATTGGCAACCTATTTCGGTGAAAAAACCCGGCAAGGCAGATTTTGTGAACGCGATCTCGGACTTCTATCTCACGAACCCGATTGCACGCGCATCCAGCCTGATGGCTGAACTCAGCGCGAATGCCAAAGCACGCAAAGCTGCACCAATGGCTGCGGAATAAGGACGACAAGAATGGTTGAATTCTTTACCAACACCAACCTTGGCATTGTCCTTGTGATCCTTGGGCAATGTCTTTTGGTTCTTATCCCGCTTTTGGTGGCGCTGGCATTTTTGATGTATGCCGACCGCAAGGTTTGGGCTGCTGTGCAGATGCGGCGGGGCCCGAATATGGTGGGTCCCTTCGGCCTGCTGCAATCATTTGCTGACTTTCTAAAGTACATCGTCAAAGAAATCGTCGTGCCTGCTGGCGCAGACAAGGTCGTGTTCTTCCTTGCGCCTTTGATTGCCTTTACGCTTTCGGTGGTCGCGTGGTCTGTGATCCCGTTTAACGACGGCTGGGTACTGTCCGATATCAACGTCGCTATCCTGTTCATCCTCGCGATAGGCTCGCTTGAAGTTTACGGCGTGATCATGGGCGGTTGGGCGTCCAACTCCAAGTATCCCTTCTTGGGTTCGTTGCGATCCGCTGCGCAGATGATTTCTTACGAAGTGTCCATCGGGCTGATCATTATCGGCATTATTATCTCTGCCGGGTCCATGAACTTTGGCGCGATTGTTGCCGCGCAAGACGGCAATGCTGGACTGTTCAACTGGTTCTGGGTTGCGCATTTCCCCATGCTGTTCTTGTTCTTCATCAGCGCCTTGGCCGAAACAAACCGCCCGCCGTTTGACCTGCCTGAGGCGGAATCAGAACTGGTTGCAGGTTATCAGGTTGAATATTCATCGACACCGTTCTTGCTGTTTATGATCGGCGAATTGATGGCCGTCGTGCTGATGTGCGCGCTGATCTCGCTGCTTTTCTTTGGCGGCTGGTTGTCCCCGATCCCCGGCTTGCCCGACGGCATCCTGTGGATGTTACTGAAAATGGCGATGGTCTTTTTCATGTTCGCGATGGTCAAGGCCATCACACCGCGCTACCGCTACGACCAGTTGATGCGCATCGGTTGGAAAGTCTTCCTGCCAATGTCGCTGGCTTGGGTTGTGTTGGTGTCGTTCTTGGCAAAATACGAAGTTCTCGGCGGCTTTTGGGCACGCTGGGCAGTAGGAGCTTAATCAATGACGCAGATCGACTACACCCGCGCCGCGAAATACTTTCTGCTTCAGGACTTCTGGCAAGGATTCCGACTAGGCATGAAGTACTTTTTCGCGCCCAAGGCCACGCTGAATTACCCGCATGAAAAAGGCCCGTTGTCCCCGCGTTTTCGTGGTGAACATGCGCTGCGCCGCTACGCCAATGGCGAAGAACGCTGCATCGCATGCAAACTGTGCGAGGCCGTTTGCCCCGCCCAAGCCATTACAATCGACGCCGAACCGCGCGATGACGGCAGCCGCCGCACCACGCGCTATGACATAGATATGACCAAATGCATCTACTGTGGTTTCTGCCAAGAGGCTTGTCCGGTGGACGCGATTGTTGAAGGGCCGAATTTCGAATTCAGCACTGAAACCCGCGA
This sequence comes from Yoonia sp., assembly GCA_047627695.1. Taxonomy (GTDB): domain Bacteria; phylum Pseudomonadota; class Alphaproteobacteria; order Rhodobacterales; family Rhodobacteraceae; genus Yoonia. The sequence continues at coordinate 2,368 of JBLHTS010000208.1, forward strand.
AGAACTGTATTACGACAAAGAAAAGCTACTTGAGAACGGCGACCGCTGGGAAACCGAGATTGCACGCAATCTGGAACTGGATGCACCGTACCGATGACTGTTAGACCGACATATCCTTTTTCTAACGACCTCAAATCAGAATTTCTGGACGAGATCGAAGACATGGGCGCGGATTACGCGACAGGAACGCTTGACGCTATACTGCTAGAGGAGAACGGCAGCTTTGTGTCCCATAGTGTCACCAAGGAAATGTACGAAGGCCATGTGGTTTCTGCGCTTACCTCCGCGGATATGATCGCAGTTTCTCTTGGGCGGGTGCCAACGCTGCTTGATGTGGATTTTGTGGATACGATTGCTGACAGCGCATCCGATTTGCGGGACACCGAAGGGGCGGCCGACCTTGCGGAACGTGCCCTTGCGGTCATTGCTGACCCTGACAGCGATACTTTTGGCGATTGTACAGGGGAGTTGCCGTCGCGCGATGACTTGATTGTATTGATCAACCCTTTGTTGGACACGCTGGCGGCCGCGAAACTGCAATACCCCAGCGAATGGTCTGATAGCCCGCTCGAGGCTGGGACGTTCGAGATCACTATGAATATAGAGGGCGACAATGACTGACCAAAACCCCTTTGAAGCGATGATGAAGATGGGTCAGGACTGGGCCAAGTCGATGAACGTCGACACGGATACCTTCACCCCAAAAGGCTTTGAGGCGCTTTGGCCAACGATGTCCAAAGAGACGATGGAGATGTTCTTTGGCAACGGTCTAAACCCTGATGGTTTGGACGCTAAAACGCGGCTTTTGCTGACACTTGCGGGCTTGACCGTCTTGGGCGCACAGGCCGAGGCGCAGATCCGTCTGACCGTCCGTCATTTGATCGAGGCCGAAGCTACGAAACAAGAAATTGCCGAAGCGATTGCCCAGATGGGTATGTTCGCGGGTGTGCCCGCCATGACCAAGGCCATGGAACTGGCAAACGAAGTATTGGAAAAGGACGAAAGCGCATGACCGTCTTCGCGTTCACATTTTACGTATTCGCGGTGACCACGATCACGGGTGGCCTGATGACCGTCGTCAGCCGCAACCCAGTGCATTCTGTGCTGTGGCTCATCCTGGCGTTTTTGTCGTCCGCGGGTCTGTTCGTGACCTTGGGGGCCGAATTCGTCGCCATGTTGCTGATCATAGTCTATGTGGGCGCGGTCGCGGTCTTGTTCTTGTTCGTTGTGATGATGCTTGATGTTGATTTTGCCGAATTGAAGGCGGAAATGACCAAATACCTGCCGCTTGGCTTGCTGATTGGTGTGGTTGTGTTGATGCAACTGGCTATGGCCTTGGGTGTATGGGGCTTTGCAGACGGTGCCGAAGGGCGCATCGCGGCCCCAATCGCTGCTGATGTCGAAAATACCCGCGCTTTAGGCCTGATCATCTATGATGATTACATCCTACTGTTCCAACTGTCCGGTTTGATCCTGCTGGTTGCAATGATTGGTGCCATTGTGCTGACGCTGCGCCACCGCGTGGATATCAAGCGCCAGAACGTGCTTGCGCAAATGTACCGTGATCCTGCCAAAGCGATGGAACTCAAAGACGTGAAACCGGGGCAGGGCCTGTGATGAAGACTGAAGGAATGTCCCAATGATCGGACTCGAACATTATCTCACAGTGGCAGCCGCCCTGTTTGTCATTGGCATATTTGGGCTGTTTTTGAACCGCAAGAACGTGATCATTTTGCTGATGAGCATCGAATTGATGCTGCTCGCGGTGAACATCAACCTTGTCGCCTTCTCTAGCTTCCTTGGGGATCTGGTCGGCCAAGTCTTTACGTTGTTCGTGCTGACTGTCGCTGCGGCCGAGGCCGCGATTGGCCTTGCGATCCTTGTTTGCTTCTTCCGCAACCGTGGAACCATCGACGTTGAAGACGTCAACGTGATGAAGGGTTAAGACAAATGGAAACCATCATCCTTTTTGCGCCGCTTGTCGGTGCTATCCTGTGCGGATTTGGCTGGAAAATGATTGGCGAAACCGCTGCGCAGTGGGTTTCAACAAGCCTTTTGTTCCTTTCAGCGTTCTTATCGTGGATCATCTTCCTGACGTTTGATGCCTCTGCGCACGTAGACGGCACTTATACTGTCAACATTCTGCGCTGGATCGAAAGTGGCACTCTCAGCTCTGATTGGGCGATCCGCATGGACCGTTTGACTGCCACCATGCTGATTGTGATCACGACCGTTTCTGCGCTCGTTCACCTGTATTCATTCGGCTACATGGCCCATGATGACAACTTCAAAGAAGGCGAAAGCTATCGCCCGCGTTTCTTTGCTTATCTGTCGTTCTTTACCTTCTCGATGTTGATGCTGGTGACGGCTGACAACCTCGTGCAGATGTTCTTTGGCTGGGAAGGGGTGGGCGTCGCGTCTTATCTTTTGATCGGTTTTTATTACCGCAAGCCATCTGCCAATGCCGCGGCAATCAAGGCTTTCGTTGTTAACCGTGTTGGTGACTTCGGTTTCGCACTGGGTATTTTCGCACTCTACATGATGACCGATAGCATTCGGTTCACGGATATCTTTGCAGCCGTGCCGGATCTGGCCGAACAGACGATTACATTCCTTTGGACTGACTGGAACGCCGCGAACCTGATCGCGTTCTTGTTGTTTGTCGGTGCGATGGGAAAATCGGCGCAGTTATTCCTGCACACATGGTTGCCTGACGCGATGGAAGGTCCGACACCTGTGTCTGCCCTGATCCACGCAGCGACCATGGTGACGGCCGGCGTTTTCCTTGTCTGCCGCATGTCGCCGCTGATGGAATATGCACCGCAAGCCACGAACTTCATCGTGTTCCTTGGCGCAAGCACGGCGTTCTTTGCCGCGACTGTCGGACTGGTGCAAAACGATATCAAACGCGTTATTGCGTATTCGACCTGTTCACAACTGGGCTATATGTTTGTGGCCGCTGGCTTGGGTGCCTATTCGGTCGCGATGTTCCACCTGCTGACACATGCGTTCTTTAAAGCAATGCTGTTTCTTGGCGCGGGTTCCGTGATCCACGCGATGCATCACGAGCAAGACATGCGGAACTATGGCGGATTGCGCCATAAGATACCCAAGACGTTTGCAATGATGATGATCGGAACACTGGCGATTACTGGCGTCGGTATTCCATTGCTTTACGTAGGTTTCCCGATTGGCTTTGCGGGTTTTGTGTCCAAAGATGCGGTCATTGAGACGGCTTATGCGGGCACCGCTGGTGGCTATGCGTTCTGGATGCTGGTTATTGCGGCTCTGATGACCAGTTTTTACAGCTGGCGTTTGATGTTCATGACTTTCTACGGCACGCCACGTGGCGATGCCCATACACATGATCACGCGCACGAAAGCCCAAATTCGATGTTGATCCCGCTTTATGTGCTGGCCGTTGGCGCCGTCTTTAGCGGTATGGTTTGGTACGGCTCTTTCTTTGGTCATACCGACAAAGTCGCTAAATTCTTTGGTGTTCCCTACGCAGAAGCATCCGAGCATGGCGAAGAGGCCGCGCACGGCGACGATCACGCCGAAGAAGTGGCGCCTGACGCAGCCGCAAAAGAAGAAGAGCATCACTATAATTTTGCAGGCACGCCAGGCGAAGGTGCAATCCACGTAGCCCCTGAAAACCACGTCCTCAATGAGGCGCATGAAGTTCCTGTTTGGGTCAAGCTTGCGCCGTTCTTTGCCATGCTTGCAGGTCTTGGGCTGGCTTATCAAATGTATATCCGCAGCCCGGATTGGCCGCATAAGCTGGCAACGCAACAGGCACCGCTCTACCAGTTCTTGCTGAACAAGTGGTACTTTGACGAGATCTACAACTTTGCCATCATCAAGCCGACCCTCGCGTTGGGGCGTCTGTTGTGGAAGCAAGGCGACACCAAAACAATTGACGGGGGCATCAACGGGCTTGCTATGGGGATTATTCCATTCTTCACACGGCTCGCGGGCCGCGCACAGTCGGGGTACATCTTTACCTATGCATTCGCGATGGTGTTGGGCATTGCCGTTATGCTGACTTGGATGACGCTGTTCGGGGGAGCGAAATAATGGGTAACGTTCTTTCCCTCACGACGTTTTTGCCGCTGTTGGGCGCTGTCATTTTAGCGCTTTTCCTGCGCGGCGATGATGAGGCCGCCCAAAGCAATGCCAAGTGGGTTGCCCTTGTCACGACCGCTGTGACCTTTCTTACGTCGCTGTTTATTTTGGGCAATTTTGACCCCGCCGACACCGGTTTCCAGATGGTGGAACAGCGTGACTGGTTGCTTGGTCTGCAATATAAAATGGGCGTTGATGGGATTTCGATCCTCTTTGTGATGCTGACCACATTCCTGATGCCGCTCGTGATCGCGTCTTGCTGGAGTGTTAAAATCCGCGTCAAAGAATACATGATCGCATTCTTGCTGCTGGAAACGTTGATGCTTGGCGTCTTCATGGCGCTTGATCTGGTTCTATT
>JBLHTS010000209.1:0-6835 GCA_047627695.1 Yoonia sp.
CGCTATTCTCAGCTTTATAAAACCTCTGCCACATCTTGTAGCGTCTGCAGAGATCGGGTGCCGCTGTGGGAAATCCGTGCAGAGCGGGTGATCCACGACGCGCAGGAACGACAGCTTTATTTCGAGAATGCGACGTTCAGGGTCCGCGGCGTCCCCGTCTTTTGGTTGCCGCGGATGCGACTGCCCGACCCGTCATTGTCGCGGTCTACCGGCTTTTTGGTGCCAGAGCAGCGCAACACGACCCAACTTGGAACAGGTATCAAGGTCCCGTATTTCATCACCTTGGGCGATTACCGTGATCTCACCGTGACGCCCTATGTGTCCGCTGAAACTGCAACGCTTGAGCTGACGTATCGACAAGCTTTCACCAATGGTGCGATCAATGTCACCGGCGCGATCAGCGACGACACTTTGGAAGATGAAACCCGCGCTTACCTATTTGCAGAAGGGCAGTTCAATCTTGCTGACGGGTTTCAGTTAGCATTCGACTTCGAGTCCGTCAGTGATCCGGCTTATCTGTTGGACTATGATTACTCTGACAAAGACCGGCTCGATAGTGCGGTGTCGCTTGTGCGTGTCCGGCCAACTGCGCTGTTTCAGACGCGATTGACGTTCTACGAATCGCTGCGCGAAGACGAAGATAAAGCATCCCTTCCCCCTGTGATTGCAGAATTGGGATACGAGGCCCAGATAACACCCAGTATTGGAGGCATACTCGACTACCGGACAAGTCTTGATGCCGCCCACCGGCCAAGCAACACAGATGGTGATGCGGGCCGCGATGTGACCCGCGCCGGGATTGCGACGACTTGGCAAAATACTTGGATTGCGGGCAACGGCATCGTGGCAGAGGCCACATTGGGGGCGCAGACCGACCTCTATTTGATCGATGATGATGTGGCCTATGAAACGTCGGACGTGCGGTTCATTCCTGATGGCAGCGTGACACTGCGTTGGCCGTTGGCAAGCTATAACGCGACGGGCACAACCAATGTCCTTGAACCCACGCTTTATCTTGGTTGGGCCGAAAGCTATGGCGCCACCCCCCCGAACGAAGACAGCACCCGAAGCGAACTTGACCGCGCCAACCTGTTTTCAGCCTCCCGATTTGCGGGCGAAGACGCTACACAAACTGGTCCGCAGGTTGCCGCTGGCCTAACTTGGACACGGTTTGACGTGTCAGGGGCCACATCGACCCTGACCTTCGGGCGCGTGATTAAACAAGATGCGAACGCGGATTTCACGCTGTCGTCAGGCTTGGATGACACGCAGTCTGATTGGTTACTGTCAGGACAGGTCGCGACGCCTGATGGTTTCTTGTTTGATGCGCGCGGCCTTTGGGCCGATGATAGTAGACTGACCGTTGCGGACAGTCGGGTCGCATGGCGCAACGACAAAATTCGCCTTGCAGCAAACTATCAATGGCAAACACCTGACGCCGCCGAAGGGCGCAGCGAAAAAATCTCTGAGTGGACGCTGGATGGGGCATTTGATGTCACGAAATCTTGGACGCTGGCAGTTGATGGGCGCTATGATTTGGCGGGCGATCGACCAGTGAGCGCGAGGCTAGGCCTTGAATGGCGCAACGAATGCGTGCGCATCGACGTTTCGGTCTCGCGCCGCTATACGTCTTCCAGTACGGTAGAGCCAACAACAACGTTTGGCCTGAGTGGCTCCATCGGTGGATTTTCGACCGGTCGGGCAACAGGCGGAATCGCAACAGGTTGCGGGAAATAGAGCGAATGAAGAGTTTGAAGATGCCTTATAGTGCAATCGTCGCAGGGATCATGACCTGCACACTGATGCTGGCAGGACCAACTGCGTCAATCGCGCAAGGCGAATTGGCAACGGTCATTTCAGTCAACGACCGAGTGATAACGCAGTTTGAACTGGCCGACCGCAGGCGCCTGCTCGCATTATTTAACACCGCTGGCGACATTGATAGAATCGCGCGCGAAGGTCTGATCGAAGATCGCCTGAAGCAACAAGAGATGGACCGCTTTAATCGCAACCTTTCAGAACAAGAACTACAACAAGCGCTTGAGGACTTTGCAGGTCGTGCGAACCTGACCGTGCCGGAATTCTCGCAAATTCTGACAGCCAACAACGTCGCTGTGCCCAGCTTTGTCGCGTACGTCAGCGTTGGTGTCCTGTGGCGCGACTTCGTCCGTGCCCGTTTTAGCCGTGAAGTCACAGTGACCAACAGCGACGTCGAACGCGCATTGTCCCGTCAAGGCGCTGGCAGCACCCAGCTTGAGGTTTTGCTGAGTGAAATCATCATTCCCGCCCCACCAGAGCGTGCAGCGCGCGTCCAAGAAGTCGCCGCTGAAATTTCGCGACTGCGGTCCTTTAGCGAATTTGAAAGCGCGGCGCGGCAAGTATCAGCGTTACCGTCGCGTGAAAACGGCGGCCGTCTGGATTGGCTTCCTGTTGACAACTATCCGCCGCAACTGCGTCAACTTTTGCTTGATCTGCGCCCCGGTGAAGTGACTGAACCCATCGACATCCCAAATGGCGTGGCGTTGTTTCAAAAACGCGGACAGCGCGAAGCGAACCGCACAGATTTGGCCCCTGTCAGCCTTGAATATGCTGCCTACTATATGCCCGGTGGTCGATCAGACGCCGCTTTGCGTACCGCTGAAGAACTGACCGATCAAGTTGATACATGTGACGATCTATATGGGATCGCCCGCAATCAACCCCAAGAAGTTTTGGATCGACTTACGCAGACGCCCGCTGAAATCTCGGGTGATATCGCGCTTGAATTGGCGCGGCTCGACTCTGGCGAAGTGTCCTACAACCTGACAAGCAACAACGGCGAGACCCTGGTTTTCTTGATGCTTTGCGCACGCAATTATGCGGGTCAAGGCACGACAGATCGCGAATTGATCAGCAACCAAATACGCAGTCAGCGGCTGAGTGCCTTGTCGGATGCGCTGGTCGCGGATCTGCGTGCTGCGGCTGATATTCGTCCCTGATGCAACCAGTCGTCATAAGCTGCGGCGAACCGGCTGGCATTGGTCCCGAAATTTCTGTGGCCACATGGCAGGCGCTAAAGTCCGAAATTCCCTTGCTATGGATCGGTGATCCGCGGCATTTGCCAGACGGCACTACCTATCATGCAGCGACAGATCCATCCGACATTCATCCCTTCAAGATGACCGTACTTGCGCGCGATTTTGGCCCCCTTGCAGTCGCAGGACAACCGAACCCCGCGCATGCCAAGGGCGTTATTGCAGCAATTGCTGACGGGGTTGCCTTGGTCCAATCAGGTGCCGCGCGTGCGCTTTGTACTGCACCGATCCACAAAGCCGCTTTGATCGACGGGGCAGATTTTGCCTACCCCGGACATACTGAGTATCTGGCAGCACTTGCCGGAACGGATCAAGTTGTGATGATGCTGGCTTGCGACGCGCTACGCGTTGTCCCTGCCACGATCCACATTCCTATTGCAGACGTGCCGCGCAAGCTAACCGCGAGCGTTCTGACAGACACTTTGCTGATTACCCATGCCGGGTTGCGCCGTGATTTTGGCATCGCCAAACCGCGGATTGCGGTGGCCGGACTGAACCCGCACGCGGGCGAAGACGGCAAGATGGGTCAGGAAGAGATCGAGATGATCACGCCGGTGCTGGATGCACTGCGCGCCCAAGGCATGGATATCACTGGTCCACTGTCGGCGGACACGATGTTCCATGATGCGGCCCGCAAAAGTTATGATGTGGCGGTCTGCATGTATCACGATCAGGCGCTTATCCCGATCAAGACGCTGGATTTTTCGGGTGGCGTGAACGTAACTTTGGGTCTGCCCTTTATTCGCACATCGCCAGATCACGGAACGGCGTTCAATATCGCGGGGCAAGGCATTGCTGATGCAACCTCGATGATTGCTGCGCTACGGATGGCAGCACGAATGGCGGATACACGACATGGCTAAGCATACCGAAGCGTCACAAACATGAGCGGGATTGATGGCCTGCCACCTCTGCGCGAAGTGATAGCGACACATGAACTGGCGGCAAAAAAGTCGTTAGGACAGAACTTTCTGCTCGATTTAAACCTGACGGCCAAGATTGCACGCTTGGCGGGAGATTTGTCGGGGGCGGATGTCCTAGAAATTGGTCCCGGCCCTGGTGGATTGACACGCGGGTTGTTGGCTGAAGGCGCGCGCCGTGTTTTGGCGATTGAAAAAGATCCGCGCTGCATGCCGGTACTGGCCGAAATCGCAGCACACTATCCGGACCGTTTGATTGCAATTAATGGCGATGCGCTGACGGTAACCCCGTTGGAACATTTGACACCGCCGATCAAGATCGCGGCCAACCTGCCTTATAACGTCGGCACAGAATTGTTGGTTCGCTGGCTGACACCGCCAGAATGGCCGCCCTTTTGGGATAGCCTGACGTTGATGTTCCAGCGTGAAGTTGCCCAACGCATCGTCGCCACGCCCGGCAGCAAAGCATACGGGCGTTTGGCCTTGCTTGCGCAATGGCGCACCGATCCCAAGATCGTCATGGAACTACCGCCAGAGGCCTTTAGCCCCCCACCCAAAGTGAATTCAGCTGTTGTCCACCTGACAGCCCTGCCCGCCCCACGGTTCGAGGCCAATCCGGGAACGCTGAACAAGGTTGTCGCCGCTGCGTTTAACCAACGGCGCAAGATGCTACGCTCGGCACTGAAATCGGTTAGCCCTGATATCGAGGATCATTTGTTGGCCGTAGGGATTAAACCAACGGAACGCGGCGAACAAGTTGAACTAGAAGCGTTTTGCGCCTTGGCGCGCAGCCTGGACAAAGCCTGATCCAGCACTATCCGCGCTCCCGACAGTCACAAAAAAGCCCTCCAAAATCGGAGGGCTTTTTTTTATTCTGCGGCCTCTGGCGTGTTGTTCTCGTCGGGCGAAGGGCGCGGTGCACGCGGGCGGCGTGGCCGCTGCGGCTTTTCTTCCGGCGTTTCAACCAGACCTGTGTCTTCTTGCGGTGCGTCGTTGGCCACTTCTGGCTGGTCGCCATCGTTCGAGCCCGCTGAAGAAGCCTCTTGCGCGACTATGCGGTCTTGGCGCTCGCGGTCACGCTCTGCCTGACGCTGGCGGTTTTGTTCTTCTTGTTCTTCGCGTTTGGCATCTACCTCACGCTGCGCTTCAGCTAGCATGCGTGTGTAATGCTCTGCGTGTTGGGCAAAGTTTTCAGCATCAACACGGTCGCCAGACAAAAAGGCGTCGCGGTGCAACTGATTATACTTTTCGATGATTTGCTGCGGCGTGCCGCGCACTTTTCCATCAGGACCCGAGCTGTCAAACACGCGATTGATGATGTTTCCGCCCGTAGGCCGAGCATTGCGGCTTTTATTCCGCGATCGTGACTTCGATGATCTCATTGATATGCTTTCAAGCCTTTGGCTGTCGTTGCGCTGGCCGTTTATCACGCGAGATGCGCGTCTAAATTCTGAGGCCTTGTTATGTTTGGCGACTAATCGGAGGGGGGTCAGTTGTGAACCTCGTCCCTGTCGATGGCACTTGAATAAGCGTTTGAGTGGGGCCAAGACAAGCATAAACTGCGCTAACTCTGCAGATTAGCACAAATTTGCCTGCCTGCGTGATTATTTTACGGGTTTTTGCCACCGACAACACGGTTTCGCCCTTCAAGGTCAGGAATCACCTGAAGTTCCGTAAAGCCCGCGCTATCCAGCAATGCCGAAACGGCAGCCCCCTGAGAGGGGCCGATTTCAAAGATCAGACGCCCGCCAGAGACCAAATAGGCCTGCGCTTTGCAGGTAATGATACGGTAAGCAGAAAGCCCGTCCGCTTCGTCGGTCAGCGCGCCACGCGGTTCAAAAAGCCGGACTTCGGGTTCCAGATCGTCCATTTCGGCCGCCGCGATATAGGGCGGGTTCGCGACGATCAGATCGAATTGCCCTGTTATCGTCGCGAACCAATCCGACTGGATGAATGCGGCGCGCGCGGTCACCCCAAGTGCGTCCGCGTTCTGGGTTGCGATCTCCAAGGCGGCTTGCGAAACGTCTGTGCCAAGCCCCGTCGCTGCTGGTTGTTCGGTCAGTAGCGACAGCAGAAGACAGCCACTTCCTGTCCCAAGATCAAGCACCCGGGTGAACGGCGCACGCAAGGCGGTTTCAATCAAGGTTTCGGTGTCAGGGCGCGGATCAAGTACATCGCTTGTAACGATGAACCGGTGTTTATAGAAATCACGGTAACCCAAGACCTGCGACAGCGGCATACGCGTTGCCCTCTGTGCAATCTTGGTCAGATAGACCTCTGTATCATCTGCAGACATCGCCCGCCATAAGATCCGCGCCTCACGCATGGGATCGGGAATACCTGCATCGCTTAAGGTAGATGCCCCTTTGCGCAGCAGTTCGTCCTCTGTCACGCGCCCATCTCGGCAAAAAGTGTCGCTTGGGCATCGGACTGCAGTGCTGTCACGACCTCTTCCAAGTCGCCCTGCATGATCTGGTTCAGCGAATAAAGTGTCAGGTTGATCCGGTGATCCGTCATGCGCCCTTGGGGGAAATTATAAGTGCGAATCCGCTCGGAACGGTCACCTGTTCCCACTTGGCTTTTCCGGTCGGCAGAGCGTTCATTGTCCACCCGTTGCCGTTCCAGATCGAACAACCGTGTTTTAAGGACCTGCATCGCGATCTCGCGGTTGCGGTGTTGGGATTTTTCGGAACTGACGACGATGATGCCTGTTGGGATGTGCAAAATGCGTACCGCCGAATCGGTCGTGTTTACGTGCTGCCCGCCAGAACCAGACGCACGCATCGTATCGAGGCGGATGTCGTTGGGGTTAATCTGTACATCAACGTCTTCGGCTTCTGG
>JBLHTS010000210.1:0-6736 GCA_047627695.1 Yoonia sp.
GGCGAGCATCAATACGAATAGAATGCCTGCCACCACGTCACGCCGGACCTCGGCCATCGTAACGCCGCCATAGCCCGCTCCCAGTCCAATGCCGATGAAGAACTGCGCGGCGAGAATTGCTTCGGCTGGTGGGCGGAAGTGGATAATGTCAGTCAAAGACAGAAAACCAGCCAAGATCATTGGACCAAGGATTGAGGCGCCAAATAATCCGATGCGTTCGCCCACTTTCCAGCCAATCAGGGCGGCGGCGGCCATAATCAACAACTCATGGATGGGGATGCTGGTGGCTGGCTGGCCAATGGGATTGTCCAAGCTTGCAGCGAAGCCTTGAGTCAGGATCATGGGGGCGAGGGTGATCACAATCAAAACACGGGTCACGTGTATCAGCGACAGGGCGCGCACATCGCCGCCAGCCTCTTTGCCAAAAATTACCATATCCTGAAGTCCGCCGGGCATTGCAGCATACCATGCGGTCGGCCAGTCGAATTTGTAGACCTTGCGAAAGAAGGGCACACCGACCAACCCGGTCAATATGACATAGACAGGAACCAAAAGAATCGAGGCCGTCATCTGTGGCAGCCGTTCTACGACTTCTGGGGTAATTGACGCGCCGACGGCGACACCAAGGATCGTGCGCATCCCAACGGCGAGCTGACCTGTCCCCTTGAGCGGGATCCCGATGAGGGCTGCAATCAAGCAAGCAAATAGAGGGCCGAAAAGGAAGGGTAGAGGAAGCCCTAATAACCAGAAGACACACGTACCTATCACCGCGATAACAAGTGTTGAACAGCGTTTATAGAGCATGCGACATCCTATCTTGCCCCCCACGACGGCTGTTTAGGTGGTTTCTCCGCCGTTAATGGCGATCATCTGACCAGTCACGAATTTTGCGGATGGCCCCGCAAGGTAGCCCACTGCTGCTGCAATATCATCTGGTTGTCCCAAGAATCCGGTCGGGATTCTTGCCGCACGCTCTGGGTCGTCAGCGGTCTGGATATCGGCCCGGATTTGACCGGGAGAGATGATATTGGCGGTGATCCCCTTGCTTGCGAATTCGGTCGACAACGCCTTGGTAAGGCCCCAGACGCCGTGTTTTGCAGCGGAGATTGGCGCGCCCTCGAAATAACCTTTGATGGCCTTCATCCCTGCGAAATTGATGATCCGGCCCCAACCTTCATCCACCATTCCGGGTAGAAAGGCGCGGCTAGTGTAAAAGGGACCCGACATGGCAGTATTGACGACGCCGTGCCAATCTTCATCTGACATTTCAAGGAAGGGTTTATGGGGCCTGCGCGCAGCATTGTTGACAAGAATATCAACTGTGCCGAACTGACCAAGTGCTGCCTCGGCCATTCTCGTCACGGATGCGGATTGGCCTACGTCCCCCATAACCACAAGGGCTTTGCCGCCAGCAGCTTGAACCCGCATTGCCGTTTCTTGCGCGGCCTTCTCATCACGGGACCCATTAACGACGACATTGCACCCTAGGGTGGCCAAATGAACCGCAATCGCGCGGCCAATATTTTGTCCCGAGCCAGAGACGAAGGCTGTTTTACCGGTAAGTGGACGGTCTGACATGAGAAAATCCTTACTAAAGAGCTGAAGTTCTGGTGTTGAGATACTGACTGCAATTCATCCTGCATATGTGGTCGTCTGCCGTATCCAGCAAAGTAACTATGGGGTCGATTAATTTTACTGTCAATCAGCAGAATAATGTTGACATTATGTATTTATACGTCCTTCCATAACCCATGGAGATGCAAGTAGAATTTCGAACACCATTTAAGAAGCGCAGACAGCGTTCGCTTGTCGACGAAGTGCGTGACGAGATTGAACGCATGATCCTCCACGGCGAGCTCGCCGCCGGAGAGCGGTTGAACGAAATTAACCTTGCCGAGCAACTTGGTGTTAGCCGCAGCCCGGTTCGCCAAGCGGCACGCTCACTCGAGGAACAAGGGTTAGTGACAACTGTAACCAATCAAGGCATGTTTGTGCGTGAGGTATCGCTTGAGGACGCATTAGAGCTTTATGACCTTCGGGCGATGATCGCCGGTCAGCTTTGTGCGAAGCTTGCTGAGCACGCGTCACCAAAAATCAAAACAGAAATCCGCAGCTTTGTTGTGCGCATGAATATAGCGCTAACTGATGGAGATGAAGGCCAATACTTTAAAACCAATCTCGCGTTCCATGACTATATTGCCGATGTTTCCGGCGCGACCCGCGCAAAGGCACTTTATAATTCGCTTGGAAAGGAAGTTCGACTTTGGCAGCTACGCGTTTTGACCGGCGCTCAATCCCTGACCATGTCCAATGCCGAACATGACCGTATCGCAACTGCAATCGAGCAGAGTGATGTCGACGCCGCGCGCCGCGAAGGCGCCCAACACCACATCAATGGCAAAGCCCGCCTGTTGGAGGCGCTATGAAGTCATGAAAGGGGGCCCACGCCCGTCAAGAAAACCGAAGTGCGATGTTACACGGGAGGAGTGTGTGACGTTGCCAAACTAAAGTGTAAATATCTAGGAGGATACAATGACACAATCTTTAACAACGCACCTATCTTGGCTGAAAGCCGGAACAATGGCGGCCATTTTGGCTGCACCCCTGGCAATAGCGACGCCAGCTGTAGCGCAGGAATATCCAGATGCCGACGAAACGCTGGATTGGACCATCGCGTTTGGTCCTGGTGGTGGCAACGACATTATGGCGCGTACCATCATCGACATTCTCACTAAGTATGACATGTATCCCGGCGATATTTCGCCTGAGAACCGTGCTGGTGGGTCGGGCGCTGTAGGCTGGGGCTATCTTTTTGCCCAGTCCGGTGATGCTTACGGAATTTCAACAACCTCAGGCAGCTTCGTCACAACGCCCCTGCAGGCCGATACACCTTGGGAGCCTGAAGACTTCACGCCTGTAGCGCTTCTAGCTACCGATGACCTTGTCCTCGTTGTGAATAAATCTTCCAATATCCAAAACATCGACGACTTCATTGCCAGCGCCAAAGCAAGCCCGATGAATATCGGTGGCACAGGCACGGTCAACGTGGACTTTATTGTGCCAACGCTGTTTGCGCAGAAAGCTGGGTTTGAATTTGATTATGTCTCGTTCAACTCAATGGCGGATCAGACGACAGCGTTGTTGTCGGATGCATTGGATGCCATGGTTGGTAACCCAGGCGAAATTTTGGGCCTGATTGAATCTGGTGAACTGCGTCCGCTGGTCTTTTCCGGCCAAAACACACCCGCCGCATTGGAAGGCGTGCCGACAATGGGGGACATTGGCTTTGACATAGGCGTTTCGATGCCGCGTGGCTTGATCCTTGCACCAGACGCCCCAGCCGCGGCGCAAGAATGGTGGATCGAGACCATGAAGAAAGTCGTCGAAACGCCTGAGTGGGCCAGCTACATTTCCACTAATACGCTGACCCCAACCGTGATCTACGGCGAAGACTTCCGCACGTTCCTAAACAAGACCCAAAACGGATTTGAGGTTGTGCTGCGCGAAGTCGGCGCGATCGACTAAAGCCACTTTTACAGCGAGACCTGCGGCGCCAACACGGCGTCGCAGGTATAAACTTGATGGGACACCTTATATGCGCCTCACATTTCTCTTCGTCGTATTGGCTGGTGCAATCTTTTACAGCTATGTTGCGTTCGTTGATCTGTCATTGTTGTCCCGTACTGGCCGCTTAGGTCCCGGGTTTTTCCCGCGTCTTGTCGGCGTCACGGCGGTCGTCATGATGATTTGGGTCATTGTGGACGTATTGCGGGAGGGCCGTGTGGCGGAAGACAACATCAGCGCCTGGGGCGATGTCGTCAAGCTGATGGCTTTGGCCGTGACCTATGCGGTGCTTCTGCGCCTGTTTGGCGGGTTCGTCGCAACGGTCATTTATCTGGCCGTGACCCTGTCTTTGCTGAACCGTGGCAAGTATCTGCAGAATGCGATCCTGTCCATCATGTTCCCAGCAGCGGTCTATCTGCTTTTTGACCAGTTACTTAACGCAAGTATGCCGCCAGCCCTTTTTGCCCTTCCATTTTAAAACCCATGACAAGCCCCGCGTATGCGGGCAGGAGACCACTAGATGGACATTTTCAGCGATCTTATGATGGGCTTCTCGATCGCGATTACGCCAATCAACCTAGTTTATCTTCTCGCAGGTGCAATGCTTGGCATGATCGTGGGTGTTATTCCGGGGTTTGGGCCGTCCGCAGGCCTTGCGATTTTGTTGCCGGTGACTTTTGGAATGGACCCTGTCGGTGCCATTATGATGTTGGCTGCGATCTATTACGGCGCGATGTATGGCGGCACGATTACGTCAATCCTGCTCAATACGCCCGGCGAGAGTGCGACTGTTGCCAGTACCTTTGATGGGTTTCCTTTAGCCAAAAAGGGCCGTGCAGGCCCTGCCTTGGTAATGCAAGCTGTGGCGTCGTTTGTTGGTGGTACTGTTGGAGTGATAATGATCACTGTGTTAGCTCCAATGTTTGCGCAAGTGTCGCGGAGTTTTGGGCCACCAGAGTACTTTCTGCTCGCATTGATGGGAATGTTGACGCTGATCGTGATGATCGGTCAGCATTGGAAGCTTGGCTTGATCTCGGCGATGATCGGCTTTGCACTTGGAACTGTGGGCGTCGATCTCGAGACAGGCCAGGGGCGCTATACGTTTGGGTCAGCTGAACTTATCGGGGGAATCTACTTTATCCCCATTGCCATCGGCCTCTTCGGTCTTGGCGAGTTATTCTATGCCTTCCACCAAGGCATGCACAAAACCGGAACTGGTGGGATTGTGCAGTATGACAAAGAGGAACGTTTTTGGCCCACGCGGCACGACTTTATGTCGACGCGGATGACCATGGCGCGAAATTCCGTTCTGGGCTTCATCGTTGGTGTCATTCCAGGTGCGGGCGCTACCATTGCATCGCTCATGGCCTATTCAACAGAGCGGTCGCTGTCCAAACATCCTGAAAAGTTTGGGACCGGCGAAATGGCCGGACTTGTGGCCCCTGAGACAGCCAATAACTCAGCTTCTTCGGGCGCGATGATCCCGCTGTTGACGCTCGGAATCCCTGGCTCGGCCTCGACGGCGGTTTTGCTGGCGGCGTTCTTGATGTGGGGGCTGCGTCCTGGGCCATTGTTCATGGAACAAAACCCAGAACTCGCTTGGGGGCTGATTGCGTCAATGTATCTTGGCAATATGGTGCTTTTGGTGATCAGCATTTTTGCGATCCCACTGTTTGTGCAAATGATCAAGGTTCCGTACCGTATTCTTGGCCCCTGTGTGATTGTGATTTGTACGTTGGGCACATTTTCGGTGCATGCGTCATTTATCGAGACTTATTTGATGTTTGCGGCAGGGATCGTGGGCTTCTTTATGCGGCTTTATGGATTTTCTCCGGCCGCACTTGTGCTGGCACTTGTGCTTGGGCCCTTGGCAGAAGAGGCACTGCGCCAGACACTGACTATATCGCGTGGATCGCTCTGGATCTTCGTTGAACGCCCTGCTTCGCTTTGGATTATTGGGGTGACGCTTTTGCTTGTTGTCGCTTTGCCTCTGATGAACCGCTTTGGCAAAAGCGCGGGCCAGGCTGAAAAGGCAGGGACCTGACGCTATGCGCATGACAGAGGCCCGGGCTAAGAGTTTGACATCGCGCGCCTTTCTAAACGCCGGCGTGCGCCATGACATGGCTGAAGATGCAGCGGGGATGCTGACGATGGCCGAGATGATGGGCATTGGTACCCACGGGCTTTCGCGTGTGACCAACTATGTGGGTCGGCTGCGGGCTGGGGGGGTGAATGCAGATGCACTGCCCCAAGTAACCGCTCCGGCACCCGCGCTGCGGATGATTGATGGGCAAAGCGGCCTTGGAGCCGCGGTGGCCTATCGCGCCACGCAGGCCGCCATGGAGGCCGCGCGCGCCGCAGGGGTCGGTGCCGCGTTTTGCCGGGGCTCGTCTCATCTGGGTGCCTTGGCGCCGCATCTGTATCTGGCCGCGCAGGCGGGATTTGCCGCCATCATCACGACCAATACCGCGCCGATGATCGCACCCGCCGGTGGCTGCCAGCCTGTTATCGGCAATGCGCCCTTGGGCTTTGCGATGCCGAATCCCGGTGGCTTGCCGGTGTTGCTTGATATCGCCCTGTCGGTGGCGGCCCGATCCAAGGTACGTCAGGCCGCCGAGGCGGGCGCGCCGATCCCGCAGACATGGGCCACTGATGCCAGCGGCCATCCGACCACGGATGCCAAGGCCGCGATGCATGGACTGATGCAGGCTGTCGGAGGGGCCAAGGGGGCCAATCTGGCGTTCTGCCTTGATCTATTCGCGGGCGGGCTGTCAGGTGCCGCGATGCTGACGGAAATTCCCAATGCCAATCTGCAACCAGGTGCTGTGGCCAATGTCGGCCACATGATCATACTGATCGATGCAGCTCGCCTGATGCCAGCGGATGCCCTGTCGTCACGAGTGTCTGACGCGCGCGTGATGATCGAAGGCAGTGATGCCATCGACCCTAACGAGGCGATCAGGCTGCCGGGTGCGCGTGCCATCGCATCGCTTGAAAAGGCTCGCGCGGAAGGGTTTGATATTCCACAGTCGCTGGCAGATCAGTTGGAAGGGCTGAGCGCGAATTAGGCCTGTGCGCCTTCGGTGATTTCACGCATGGCCTGCAAAAACTGCGCGACCTCTGTCTCGGTGTTGTAGTGGCACATCGACACCCGCACAGCGTTGGCCAGACC
>JBLHTS010000211.1:0-6638 GCA_047627695.1 Yoonia sp.
GTCTGGCGCGCGGGTCCGGCGTTGACGGACTGACGGCAATGCAGGCGTCCACGCAGCGAGATGGATTAACGATTTTTCGCCCCATGCTGGAAATGACGCGGGCGGACCTTAGGATTTGGCTGACACTTCAAGACATCCGTTGGTGCGATGATCCTAGTAACGAAGACACAAGGTTTGACCGTGTTCGTGCCCGCCAGATGTTTATTAAACTCAGTGATCTAGGGCTCACGGCGAAACGTGTCTTGCAGACGATCGATCATATGCAAGCCGCGCGCGTGACCTTACGGCAAGCCGCGTACGATTTTGCGAACCAGAATATTAGCCAGGTTTTGGGTGATTTGTTGATTGGTTCAGAGGCGTTGCCGCTTCAAATGGCCGACGCCCCTCGGCGTATTATGGCCGCTGCAATTGGATGGGTGGGTGGTCACACGTTCAAACCGCGATTTGAACAGCTTTTGGATGCGGTACGTCGCGTGCAAGCAGGCGAGACGACGACACTGGGTGGGTGCATCCTTACGCCTGATAAAGGCGGAACAATGCGGCTGACCCGCGAAGCTGCGGTAACGAAGCCAATCGTGCTATCTGTTCCGCAGGATCATATAATATGGGACCGGCGGTGGTGCCTGTCGGGGCCGTTGCGCAACGGCATGACGGTCAAGTCATTGGGCGAAGGAATTCAATCTTGCCCTGACTGGCGAAAAAGCGGTCTTCCGCGCGTATCCCTTTTAGCATCCCCTGCGGTCTGGTATGGGACGGATCTAGTGGCAGCGCCTCTTGCCGGATTAACCAACGGTTGGTCAGCACAGATTGTCGCGGATTTTCATTCCATGGCGTTTGCCATTGAAGAATAAACTTTCGCCTCTATTTTAGAGGAAACGCTTGTGGTGCGACTCTGTTGCTCACTTCCCCATTTCAAAGGAGCTATCCCCTTGGGCAACGCGCGTAACATGGTCTTCTGGGTCGTCCTGTTCTTAATGGTACTGGCCCTATTCAATCTTTTCAGTAGCCCTCCGGGTGCAGCGAACAGTCAGGTGCGTAGCTATTCTGAATTTGTCGCCGCTGTCGACGAAGGCACCGTCACTGATGTCGTGATCGATGGCGAAACAATCAGCTTTGCGGAAGGTGGACGTGCATTTACAGCCATCATGCCGCGCGACGCTGAAATCACAAACCTTTTGATCGATGCGGGCGTGCCAGTCGAGGCGCGCAGCCAAGAGACATCTGCGTTGCAGTCGTTCCTTGTCGGTCTGCTGCCATTCGTGCTTTTGATCGGTGTTTGGGTCTACTTCATGAACCGCATGCAAGGTGGCGGTAAAGGTGGCGCGATGGGCTTTGGCAAATCGCGGGCCAAATTGCTGACCGAAAAGCAAGGGCGCGTCACATTTGATGACGTCGCAGGCATTGATGAAGCCAAAGAAGAGCTGGAAGAGATCGTCGAGTTCCTGCGCAATCCCCAAAAGTTCTCGCGGTTAGGTGGCAAGATTCCCAAGGGTGCGCTGCTGGTGGGCCCTCCGGGTACCGGTAAAACGCTGCTTGCGCGTGCGATTGCTGGTGAAGCTGGCGTCCCGTTCTTCACTATTTCCGGTTCTGACTTTGTAGAAATGTTTGTCGGTGTGGGTGCATCCCGTGTCCGCGACATGTTTGAGCAAGCCAAGAAGAACGCACCTTGTATCGTGTTTATCGACGAGATCGATGCGGTTGGTCGTTCGCGTGGCGTCGGTATCGGCGGCGGCAATGACGAACGTGAACAGACATTGAACCAGTTGCTGGTCGAGATGGACGGCTTTGAAGCCAATGAAGGCGTGATTATTGTCGCGGCTACCAACCGCCGTGACGTGCTGGACCCTGCATTGTTGCGTCCGGGTCGTTTTGACCGTCAGATCACAGTGCCAAACCCAGACATCAAAGGCCGCGAAAAGATTTTAGGCGTGCATGCGCGCAAAATCCCGCTGGGCCCTGACGTTGATTTGCGCATCATCGCGCGCGGTTCGCCTGGGTTTTCGGGCGCTGATCTTGCCAACCTCGTGAACGAAGCTGCTTTGACGGCCGCACGTATCGGTCGACGTTTTGTGACAATGCATGATTTTGAATCCGCCAAAGACAAAGTCATGATGGGCGCAGAGCGTCGTTCGATGGTGATGACGACAGAGCAAAAAGAAATGACCGCATACCACGAAGCGGGCCATGCGATCGTTGGTATATCGCTGCCGAAATGTGATCCGGTTTACAAGGCCACGATCATTCCGCGCGGTAGCGCACTTGGTATGGTGATGAGCCTGCCAGAGATGGATCGCCTCAATATGTTCAAGGACGAATGCCACCAGCGGTTGGCCATGACGATGGCGGGCAAAGCTGCTGAGATCATTAAATACGGTCCAGATCAGGTCAGTAACGGCCCTGCAGGTGACATCCAGCAAGCCAGCCAATTGGCCCGCGCGATGGTCTTGCGTTGGGGCATGTCCGACAAGATTGGCAACATCGACTACGCCGAGGCTCATGAAGGCTATTCCGGGAACACCGCTGGTCTGTCTGTCTCTGCGAACACCAAAGAGCTGATCGAAGAAGAAGTACGCGGCTTTATTCAGGACGGGTATGACCTTGCGTTCAAGATCATCACCGAAAAGAATGAAGAATTCGAACGTCTGGCCCAAGGTTTGTTGGAATATGAGACGCTGACCGGGGACGAGATCAAGCGTGTGATGGCAGGCAACCCGCCACATCTGAGCGATGATGCCGATAGTACGCCGCCATCTGGCGGGACTCCGTCGGTCACGGCGATTCCGAAGACCAAACCCAAGAAGCCCCGCGCTTCTGATGACGGAATGGAACCGGAACCTACCGCATAAAGCCTTCAATACGCCGCCCTTATCGGGGCGGCGTTTTTGTTTCAGCCGCAAGTTGTTTGAAACCTCTCGTGAGTTGCCGCTGGCGCCAATGCCCCTTAAGCATGCGATGATGGCACCTGAGGAGAAATCAATGCCCGCACTCGCCCCTACAGACATCACAGGCGAAGTTGTTTGGATCGGCCATGTGCCGGACCGCGACGCATCCTTGCGTTCGGTACCTGCGCAAAGCGCGCAACTGACTTATGCGGGTATCCCCGGCGAGACACATGGCGGTCTGACGCGCCCTGCGTGCGTGCGCGTGCGCAGCCAGTATCCCAAAGGCACCGAAATTCGTAACGTCCGCCAATTGACGGTCATGTCGGCCGAGGAGCTGGCCGAAATCGCTGCAGATTGTGACTTGGTTGACTTTGACCCTGCCCATATTGGCGCGTCTTTGGTGATCGCGGGCATTCCCGACTTTACGCATCTGCCGCCATCTTCGCGGCTGCAGTTCCCGGATGGGTCGGCTATCGTCATTGATATGGAAAACCGCCCTTGCCACCTGCCGGCCAAAGTCATCAATGCAGATTTCCCCGGCGCCGGGGACAAATTCAAAGTTGCCGCAAACGGCAAGCGCGGCGTGACCGCATGGGTCGAACGCGAAGGGTATATTCAGGTCGGTGATAAGGTGCGCTTGCACGTCCCAGATCAGCGCGCATGGCGGCCTTAGGTTTCCAATCCGACACAGAGAGGGGCGCGTCCGACGATTCCGAGGGTGAAAATGTCGTAATCACAGTGCATGCATCAGGATACAGCAGCTAAAAGCGTCAGTGAACAAGAGTGGCATTCGCCAACGATCAGGGAAGTTTTCATGGAATATAAGTCAGACATCGAGATCGCGCGCGCCGCCAGCAAGCGCCCAATTCAAGAAATCGGCGCGAAACTGGGCATCGAAAGCGATGATTTGCTGCCTTACGGCCACGACAAAGCTAAGGTCAGCCAGCGCTTGATCGACAGCGTACAGGATCGCCCTGACGGCAAGCTGATCCTTGTGACCGCGATCAACCCGACCCCCGCGGGCGAAGGCAAGACAACGACCACTGTTGGTTTGGGCGATGGTCTAAACGCGATCGGCAAAAAGGCCGCAGTTTGTATCCGCGAAGCGTCACTCGGCCCGTGCTTTGGCATGAAGGGTGGGGCTGCCGGTGGTGGTTATGCTCAAGTTGTGCCGATGGAAGACATGAACCTGCACTTTACAGGTGACTTCCACGCAATCACATCCGCGCACAACCTGCTGTCTGCGATGATCGATAACCATGTCTACTGGGGCAACGAGCTTGATATCGATATTCGCCGCGTTGTGTGGCGCCGTGTGCTGGATATGAACGACCGCGCGCTGCGTCAGATCACAGCGTCTTTGGGTGGTGTTGCCAACGGTTTTCCACGTGAAGCTGGTTTCGACATTACTGTCGCATCCGAAGTTATGGCAATCCTTTGCCTTGCCCGGAACCTGAAGGATCTGGAAAAGCGTTTGGGCGATATCATTGTGGCCTACCGTCGTGATCGTACCCCAGTCTATTGCCGCGATATCAAGGCCGATGGTGCGATGACCGTGCTGCTGAAAGATGCGATGCAACCGAACCTTGTTCAGACGCTCGAAAATAACCCAGCATTCGTGCACGGCGGCCCATTCGCGAATATCGCACACGGCTGTAACTCTGTCACTGCGACAACGACCGCATTGAAACTGGCCGACTATGTCGTGACCGAAGCAGGCTTTGGCGCCGATCTGGGTGCTGAGAAGTTCATGAACATCAAATGCCGCAAAGCAGGCATTGCGCCTGCCTGTGTGGTCTTGGTGGCCACTGTGCGCGCGATGAAAATGAATGGTGGCGTTGCAAAAGCTGACTTGGGCGCCGAGAACGTCGGTGCGGTGAATTCCGGTTGTGCCAACCTTGGCCGCCACATCGAAAACATCAAAAGTTTTGGCGTGCCTGTCGTCGTGGCGATCAACCACTTTGTCACCGATACCGATGCCGAAATTGCAGCCGTCAAAGCCTATGTCGCAACACAAGGGTCCGAAGCTATTTTGTGCAAGCATTGGGCGCTGGGATCAGAAGGGGTAAAAGAACTGGCAACCCGCGTCGCCCAGATTGCCGATGCGGACGAAGGTAACTTTGCGCCGATCTACCCAGACGACATGAGCCTGTTTGACAAAATCGACACGATCGCCAAGCGGATTTACCGTGCGGATGCCGTGATTGCGGATAGCAAAATCCGTGAACAGTTGAAGGCCTGGGAAGCGCAAGGCTATGGCCATTTGCCAGTTTGTATGGCGAAAACGCAGTATAGCTTCTCGACTGATCCATCTTTGCGTGGTGCGCCAACAGGCCATTCCGTCCCAGTGCGCGAGGTTCGCCTAAGTGCTGGTGCCGGTTTCATCGTCGCAATCTGCGGTGAGATCATGACGATGCCAGGTCTGCCACGGGTGCCTTCCGCCGAGCAGATCATGCTCAATGATGCAGGCGAGATCGAAGGCCTGTTTTAAAGTCATCGGAAGGGGCGTCGTGCCGTTCGTGCTGACGTCCCTTTCACCCCTCCCGTTGCGCGCAGCGCCGCGATAATTATGCTCGGAAGAAGTGATATGACAGCGACAGTGATTGACGGAAAAACCTTTGCCGCAAAGGTGCGTGGACTGGTAGGCGAGGGTGTTACCAAGCTGAAGGCCGACCATGGCATTACACCAGGTCTGGCCGTCGTGCTTGTGGGCGAAGACCCAGCCAGTCAGGTTTATGTGCGTTCCAAGGGGAAGATGACCGTCGAAGTGGGCATGACCTCGATCGAGCATAAGCTGGATGTTGCGACATCCGAGGCCGATCTGCTGGCGCTGATTGATCAGTTGAATAACGACCCTGCCGTGCACGGTATTCTGGTACAGCTACCGCTGCCTGATCATTTGGATAGTGATCTGGTCATCAATAGCATTGATCCGGCCAAGGATGTTGACGGGTTTCATGTCTCGAATGTTGGGCTGTTGGGGACGGGTCAGAAAAGCATGGTGCCATGTACCCCGCTTGGCAGCTTGATGATGCTCCGCGATCACCATGGGTCCCTGTCGGGTATGAATGCAGTTGTCATTGGCCGCTCGAACATTGTGGGAAAACCCATGGTACAGCTTTTGCTTGGCGACAGCTGTACCGTCACGATTGCCCACAGCCGCACCAAGGATTTGGCCAGTGTCGTGCGTCAGGCTGATATCGTCGTGGCGGCAGTTGGCCGCCCGCAAATGGTGCCGGGCGATTGGATAAAGCCTGGTGCGACGGTGATTGACGTCGGTATCAACCGGATTGAAAAGCCCGAAGGTGGGACACGTCTTGTTGGTGATGTGGACTATGAAAGCTGCGCTGCTGTTGCAGGTGCAATCACACCAGTTCCGGGTGGTGTAGGACCCATGACCATCGCTTGTTTGCTTGCCAATACCTTGACTGCATGTTGCCGCGCAAATGGTCTACAAGAGCCTGAGGGCCTGACAGTTTAAGTCGGCACAGGGATCGCTTTGCTGCCCGTCATAATCGCTATGGGTGCGTTTCGAAATAGCTTGCGCAGGTCTGGCGCGTAGCTGGCCAAACCGCCAGTGTAGGCTCCGTAGGCGGGCATGATCAGCCGATCTTTATCATAGAGAAACGCCGGTTTGCTGCGTCCCGCGAGGCGGTGTTTGGGGTGGTAGTGACCCGATATCTCGGCTGCGGCGTCCGTGGCGATATGACGAAACGTCAGCGCCCCGAATTGCATCTCGCTGCGGTGGGTTCCGCC
>JBLHTS010000212.1:0-6635 GCA_047627695.1 Yoonia sp.
AGGACCATGCGCCGTGTTGGTAAATCACTCACCTGCACATGGTGCGCCCGCGGTGATTGACTATGCTGCCGCTGCAGCAGGGGTTACCATGGCAGATATCGACGACGATACCGACGAAGAGGCCTTTGGCATTACCGACCGGCTGGTTGGCGATGTGATGGCGGCTGTCGCTGCTGGCCAAGGCGACGTGATCAGCGCTTTGCTTGACCACCTGCACCCTGCAGACGTCGCGCATTTGCTTGAACAGGTTGACGCCCGTGACCGCCGTGATTTGTTGACAGCTTGGCCGGGTGGTCTTGACGGTGCGATACTTTCTGAACTTGACGAAAACCTCCGTGAAGATGTAATTTCGCAGCTCGCTCCTGCCGAATTGGCCGACGCTGTGCGCGATCTTGAAAGCGATGACGTTGTCGATCTGGTCGAATACTTGGCCGATGCCCAGCAAGAGGCCGTGTTGGACGCGCTTGACGCGGGCGACCGTGTGGTCGTCGAAAAAGCGCTGGCCTATCCCGAAGAATCTGCAGGCCGTCACATGCAGTCCGAACTGGTGCGTGCGCCAGAATTCTGGACTGTGGGCGAGGCAATTGATTACCTGCGTTCTGATGTAATCCTGCCGGACCAGTTTTATCATATCATCTTGGTTGATCCGCGCTTGAAAGCGGTGGGATACGTCACATTAGGACGTATCCTAAGCCACCCCCGCGCAACCCTATTGCGTGATTTGACAGAGGACACGTTTCGTACTTTCCACGTTGACCAAGACGTTGAAGAAGTCGCGCAGGCAATCAACCACTACCACATGATCACGGCCCCTGTTGTCGACGACGACGGACGCATTGTAGGTGTGATTACCATCGATGACGCGATGGCATTCCTGGAAGAGGAAGCTGAAGAAGACATTCTGCGGTTGGCTGGCGTTGGCGAAGGCAGCCTGTCTGACCGTGTTATTGAAACCACGCGCCAACGCTTTCCTTGGCTGGCGGTGAACCTTGTGACGGCGATCTTCGCCTCTATGGTCATCTCGCTTTTTGAAGAAACAATTACGGGTTTGGTCGCCTTGGCCGTCTTGATGCCGATCGTGGCCTCAATGGGCGGCAATGCGGGCACGCAGTCGCTAACCGTGGCCGTGCGCGCCTTGGCGACACGCGATTTAACCACCGCAAACGTCTGGCGGGTTATCCGCCGTGAGGTTTTGGTGGGCCTGATCAACGGTGCGATCTTCGCGGTCGTGATGGGCATTGTGGGCATTGTCTGGTTCAACTCGCCTATGCTTGGGGCCGTGATTGCTGTCGCCATGGTCATCAACATGGTGGTTGCAGGTTTCGCGGGCACCGTAATCCCTGTCGTGCTTGAAAAGACGGGCGTTGACCCCGCACTTGCTTCTGGCGCGTTTGTGACGACTGTGACGGACGTTGTGGGCTTCTTTGCCTTTTTGGGCCTTGCTGCAATGTGGTTGCTATGATCGAAAAGGCGGCCGCACGGCAAGCCGCATTTGCGCGGCGCGAGCAGGCCCACCAACCTGGTACGGCAACCTTAGGTTATCTGAGTGAAGTGTTGGCAGGTTACCGTGGTGTTCCTTTGGCAGGCTATATGGCCATGCGCACCGAAATCGATCCGTCCTATGCTATGGCAGAGGCCGCGGCCTATGGGCCGGTCGGTGTGCCAGTTATTATGGGTGCAGGCCAACCACTTCAGTTTCGACTATGGGAGCCCGATTGCGAGATGATCGCTGGCGAATTCGGTGCACAGATTCCCGCATCTGGCGCTTGGATGACTCCACAAATCGTGGTTGTGCCATTGGTCGCTTTTGACCGTGACGGCGGGCGTTTAGGATATGGCGGGGGGTTCTATGACCGCACGCTGGAAAAACTCCGCGCTATACAGCCGACCATGGCGATCGGGTTTGCCTATACCGCGCAAGAAGACAAAAGTCTCCCGCTTGAGGCGACAGATCAACCGCTTGATCTGATTGTGACAGAACAGGGCGTGATTACACCCTAAGTCTGGTTACGACTCCGAGAAAGCGTGCATCACTTCATCGGACGCTTCAAAGTTAGATGTGATGCGCTGGATGTCGTCGTCTTCTTCCAGCGTATCAAGCAGTTTCATCAGCTTGGTCAGCCCATCCAGATCAAGCACGGTCGACATATTTGGTTTCCAGATCAGCTTGGTTGACGCGGATTCGCCCAATGCAGCCTCGAGCGCGGTTGATACGTCGTTCAGGTCTGTATCCGCGCAATAGATAACGAGGTTATCTTCGTCGCTTTGCACGTCTTCGGCGCCCGCTTCAATCGCGGCCATCATCACGGTGTCAGCGTCAGCAACGGACGCAGGGTAGACGATTTCGCCTTTACGGTCGAACATGAACCCGACAGAGCCGGTTTCGCCCAAGTTCCCACCATTTTTTGAAAACGTAGACCGCACGGTTGAGGCTGTCCGGTTGCGGTTATCTGTCATCGCTTCGACGATCACTGCAACGCCGTTAGGACCGTAGCCCTCGTAGCGGATTTCATCATAGTCTTCCGCATCGCCACCTTGGGATTTTTTGATCGCGCGATCAATCACATCCTTGGGAACAGAACTGGATTTCGCTTCTTTCACAGCCATGCGTAGGCGCGGGTTTTTATCGGGATCAGGGTCGCCCATTTTAGCGGCTACGGTGATTTCCTTGGCAAGCTTGGAAAATAGCTTGGAGCGCAGTTTATCCTGGCGCCCTTTGCGGTGCTGAATATTTGCCCATTTGGAGTGGCCAGCCATCGGAAACCTCATCTTTTCAGTGTAAGTCTGCGCCTCTATACGGCATGCACAGGTCACCCTGCAACCCCGTGTGCAAATGCTCATGCGTTTGACTAAAGCGGCCAGATAAACGGAATGAAGAACGACACAATCGGGGCGAGCGACAGGTTCAGCGGCACGCCGAATTTCAGAAAATCGGTGAACTTATACCCGCCGGGACCATAAACAAGTGTGTTGGTCTGATAGCCGATTGGAGTCGCAAAACTGGCACTTGCCGCGATCATCACCGCGACCACCAAAGGGCGAGGATCAACACCAAGCGCGCTGGCCAAGCCGATTGCAATAGGGGTCATTACGACGGCGACGGCATTGTTCGACACCAACTCAGTCAGAATGCTGGACAGCAAATAGACCGAAAGCACCACGAAAAATGGCGGCATAACAAGCATCACCGGTGACAAAGTGTCTGCGATGATGCCGACAGCGCCCGATGATTGCAGCGCCGATCCGACGCCCAGCATTGCAAAAATCAGCGCAAGCAGGCGTCCATCCACATAAGAAAACGCCTCGTCCGCGTCAATGCAGCCAGTCATGAGGACGCAAGTCACACCAATCATGGCAAGCATCAAAATAGGTGCTACACCAAGGGCTGCCAAGATCACAACACCAAGCAAGACACCAATCGCGACAGGCGCTTTATTGCGGCGGTATGCCCGCTGCGAAGGTTCTGAGACGTCACCAAGGTTCATGTCCTCGCCAAGGCGCTGGATGTCTTCGGGCGCGCCTTCCAGTAGCAATGTGTCACCGACCCGCACTATAATGTCGTCGATCTGTTGGCTAATATTCGCGTCCCGCCGATGCACAGCGAGCGGATAAACCGCATAGCGCCGCCGCAGTCGCATGGCACCCATACGCCGCCCAACCATTTTACAGTTCGGCGTAATCAGAACTTCGACCGTTGTGGTCTCAATTGCCGAAACTTGATCGACGCGGCGCAGTTCCTTGTTTTGCTGCAGTGACAAAAGCTCTGCCATTTCGGTGCGCAAAACGACGCGGTCGCCGACCTGTAGGATGACAGCTTTCATATTCCGCCGCAGTGATTTGTCGCCGCGTATAACGTCAATCAGGCGCACGCCATCGCGTTTGAAAAGCTGCACACCCGCAACTTCGCGTCCGATCAGGTTGCTGTCGGGGGGGATTACGGCCTCGGAAAAAAACTTTTTCTTAGACCGATCCGACAGCATCGTCGCCATGCTTTGCCGGTTAGGCAGCAGGCGCGGCCCCATGAAATAGAGGTAGGCAAAGGTCCAAGTGACAACGACCAAGCCAATCGGCAGGATTTCCAGAATGCCGAATGGCTTCAGCCCGGATGCCCGTGCCACCCCATCGACCAGTAGGTTCGTCGACGTACCCAGCAGGGTCATCGTGCCGCCGACAATGGCCGCATAGCTAAGCGGGATCAGCAGTTTCGAGGCAGAAGTCCCTAAGCTTCGCGCAAGCTGCACAAAGACCGGGATCATCACGACGACCAATGGTGTGTTGTTCATAATTGCACTGGCAAACGCCACGAAGACCAAGCTGCCGCCAATAGCGCGCGCTGGGCTGATCTTGGCTTGACGTTCGGCCAGTTGCGTCATTGCATTGAGCGCGCCGGTGCGCACCAAAGCACCCACAATGATGAACATCGCTGCAATCGTCCAAGGGGCAGGGTTTGCCAGCGCTGTCACTGCGGCCTCGTAAGGCAGGACCCCTGTAGTCAAAAGAACCGAGACACCGATCATAGCGACAACTTCGGTCGGATAAACCTCGCGCAGGAACATCACGAACATCCCCACAACGACGGCCATCGTGAGAATTGCACTTTGTGTTTGCGTCAGTTGGAACAGGTCATCCATGTGATCTAGTTTCGCTTACTGTTGGTGCATGGGCAAGCCGTGGTTGCACCAGCATCAATCCAAAAATCATGCATATCAATGCGACCCAGACCCAAAGGCTATAGGTTTCGCCCAGCAACAGCATCGCCCAAAGAACGCCTGATCCGGTGACAACGTAGCTGACTTGGCCTGCGAATACTGGCCCCGCGCGCCCGATAAGCCAAACATAGCCAGTGTAGACAAGTACGTGGATAACGGAACTTAGGATCAGCGTGAAATCGGCTAGGATGAAGGGGGCTTGGGGAACGAAGAACTGCCCAGAACTAATGGCAAACGGGAATGAAATAAGGGCCCCGATGGCGGATGCGCCAAACAACACCGCAAAAGGGTCAAGCCCTGCGGTGCCCCAGCGCGCCACAATATTGCCTTCGCATGCATAGCAAAACGGGGCGATCAGCGCCAAAGGTAGGAAAGCGATCATCGCACGTTCTGGTAGGCTCGCGTCTGGTAAGGCGATAAAGCCGACTCCGATCAGGCCAAGGATTAAGCCCAACAACCGCCGCCGCGAGAACGTGTCATTTCCAAGCGCCAATGCTATTGGAAAGGCCATCATCGGGATCGTTGCGATGACGATAGACATGATGCCCGATGGCAGATGAAAGGCCGCGCGGTAGCTTGTGACCCCCGGGATCAATGATCCTATTGTCGCGATCATCAACCAAACGGCCAAAGTCTTGCGCGTGAAATGCAAGTGCTGCAAGTGTCGCCAGCGTAGCACGCCAAGCAAGGTCGCCCCGATCAGCATTTGCCAAAAAATCATGCCTAATGGCTGATACCCGGCCATTACTGTAATTTTTGTCAAAGGTTGGGTCAGGCCCCAGCCAATTCCCAAGAGTAACAAAAAGCCGGTCAGCCGGACACGGTCCGTGATCATTCAGGGCCGGTTTGTGATAACCGCCCGCCTTGGCGCACCATTTCAACCCGCGTGGCTTTGCCTGTCATGTTGTCTGTTTCGACATAAAGACCAGACAAGGTTGCTTCGTCTGCCGCTGGAGTAAAACGCGCCTTAGGCATCCCAGTAATAAAGCGGCGCAGTGGTTCGGCTTTGTCCATGCCAATCACGGAATTGTAGTCGCCGCACATGCCTGCATCGGACTGGTATGCTGTCCCGCCCGGTAAGATCATCGCGTCGGCAGTCGGCACATGGGTGTGTGTGCCAACCACAATGCTGGCGCGACCATCGCAGAAATGACCTGCGGCCATTTTCTCGGATGTGGCTTCGCAATGCACATCGATAAGGCTGGCACTGACTTGGCCGCCCATCGGATATTGGCGCAAGACGTTGTCTAGCGCTGAGAAGGGATCGTCAAATGGACGTTTCATAAAGACTTGGCCAAGGACTTGGGCCACGAGCACTTTGCGCCCACCCGGTGCGTTAAACACCCGCGCACCCACGCCGGGGGCGGCTTTGGAATAGTTCATAGGCCGGATGATCCGGTTGTCTTTCTCAATAAAGCTGAGCATGTCTTTTTGGTCGAACGCATGATCGCCCAAGGTCACGACATCAGCGCCTGCATCAAGCAGCACCTTCGCGTGATCCGCCGACAATCCCATGCCCGAGGTCGCGTTTTCACCGTTGACCACCACAAAGTCGAGATTCCACGCAGCCCGCAAGCGGGGCAGGTGGTTCACAATTGCTGTGCGGCCGGCGCGGCCCATGACATCGCCAAGAAAGAGTATTTTCATGGCATTGGTGTTACGGGTTGTGCGCCCAATCATCCAGCGGAAACTGCAGGCAGTGACTTGCTATCGGATGATCTTGGTGCGACGCATACGCTATGGAAGTAGCAAAGCAATCACGACCCGTTGCAGGCATCTTTTGGATGGTCTTTACAGGCTTAATGTTTGTGGCGGTCACAGCCGTTGTGAAACATATCGGCAGCGATGTGCCTGCCGCCCAAGCCGCATTTTTGCGCTATGTCTTGGGGCTGGTGTTCCTGTTGCCGATGATCAAGCCGATCTTGG
>JBLHTS010000213.1:0-6635 GCA_047627695.1 Yoonia sp.
GGAATGCCTTTGAAAAAGTCGGTCATGTCAGTCCTTTTAACGCGTAATAGCTGGCGCGGTAGCGTGCGTGGGCCTCGTGAAAAACGCCGGTCAGTTTTGTATCAGGTTCAATCGTGCGGGCGATCTCAGGATGTGTCGCGATTTCCGCCCCAGCCCCGGTTGCCGCCATCATGCCAAGCCGCGCGGCCCCAAAGGCCCCGCCAAAATCGCCCGCGACGGGCAGATCAATCGGCGTGTCCAGAGATGTCGCAATCGCCTTTACCCAATAATCCGATTTCGACCCGCCGCCGACCGCAATAAGCCGATTGATCCGGGTGCCTGTGGCTGACAGCGCATCAAAGCTATCGCGCACGGCGTGGGTTACGCCTTCAAGGACGGTGCGGGTCAGCGCGACCATATCGTTGCTGTGATCCAGATGCAGGAAAGCCCCGCGAATATTGCTGTCATTGTGCGGGGTACGTTCGCCGCCAAGATAGGGCAGGAATAGTGGCCGCGCAGGGGCCTGCAATGTTCCCAATGCCCTCGTCAGGTCTGCCGCGGGGCTGCCCACCAGATTGGCAAACCAGTTCAGCGCATCTGCGGCGGCAAGGATCACACCCATCTGGTGCCATGTATCAGGCAAGGCGTGGCAAAAACTGTGCACCGCCGTGGCCGCATCCGGTTGATAGGCATCGGAGGCCGCAAAAAGGACGCCGGACGTGCCAAGTGACACAAACGCATCCCCGGCATTCACAACGCCAACACCCACGGCACTGGCCGCATTATCACCACCCCCGCCTGCAACAACGACACCTTTGGGCAAACCCCAACGATCGGCAAGCGCGTTGCGCACTTGGCCGGACACGTCCGACCCCTCGACCAATTGCGGCATCTGGGCGCGGGTCATGCCAGTGGCGGCCAGCAGATCATCGGACCAATCGCGTTTGCCTACATCGAGCCAGCTTGTGCCTGCGGCATCTGACATCTCGGCCACGGCCTCGCCCGTCAGCCACAGACGCAGGTAGTCTTTGGGCAACAAGACGCGGGCAAGCTTGCCAAACAGGTCAGGTTCGTGCCGTGCGACCCACAGCAGTTTTGGCGCGGTGAACCCCGGAAAGACAATATTGCCGGTCAGTGCACGGAACTTTGGATCAGCGTCCAATTCGGCCGCCTCTGCGGCAGAGCGCGTGTCATTCCACAATATACAAGGGCGCAACACGTCATCATTGGCATCAAGTAACGTCGCGCCGTGCATTTGACCCGACAGGCCAATGCCGCGCACCGACGTCAGCGACACCTGTGCTGCCAAAGACTGCATGACGGCATCTGTCGCATCCAACCAAGAGGCTGTTGCCTGTTCTGACCAACCAAGCGCAGGGCGCACGACCTCTAACGGGGCCGTGGCTTCGGCCAAGATGGCCTGCGCGTCGTCGATCAGAACAGCCTTGAGACCCGAAGTTCCCAGATCAAGGCCAATGTACATTATGCGGCCTGTTTAGGGTTCTTGCCCATGATGATCATCGACAGGATGTCATCTTCGGTCACGTCTTCTACGCGTTCTGTGCCAATTAGCTGACCGTTCTTCATCACCGAGACCCGGTCACAAAGGTCCATCATTTCACGCGTGTCGTGGCTGATCAGGAAGATACCCAAACCTTGGTCTTTCAGTTCCTTAATCAAATCGGCAACCATGGCCGTTTCATGCACACCCAGGGCGGCTGTTGGTTCGTCCATGATCAGGATGCGGGCATTGAAATAGACCGCACGCGCGATAGCCACAGATTGGCGCTGACCACCCGAAAGCGAACGCACTGGTTCAGAGAAGCGTTGGAAGTTAGGGTTTAAACGCGCCATGATCTTGCGCGATTCTGCTTCCATTGCGGTGTCATCGACCAGTCCAAACTTGGTCGTGATCTCACGGCCTAAGAACAGATTGGAGGCGGCATCGAGGTTATCGGACAACGCAAGTGTCTGATAAATCGTCTCGATGTTATGATTGCGCGCATCAATCGGGCTGTTGATCTCGACTTTCTTGCCGTCGACATATATCTCGCCTGCATCCTTTTTATAGGCGCCCGACAAGATTTTGATTAGCGTTGATTTTCCGGCACCGTTGTGGCCCAGAAGGCCCACAACTTCGCCCGGCATTACGTCGATAGAGACATCATCAACCGCTTTAATCCCGCCAAAATGGATCGAGATATTACGCATTTCCAAAAGTGGGGTGCTCATTATGCGTCTCCTGTTCTGCGACGATATATAATGTCGATCCAGACAGCGATAATCAGAACGCCACCCACGATCATGTTTTGTAGCGGCGAGTCGACGCCAACCATTCCCATGCCAGATACCAAGGCCTGCATGATCAGCGCACCAAGGATCGCGCCATAGATTGTGCCAACGCCGCCTGCCAATGCCGTGCCACCTATGACAGCGGCGGCAATCACGCGCAGTTCGTCCAATTCACCCAAGGATGAACCAGCAGAACCCAAGCGGGCCGAAGCGATCACGGCTGCAATCGCTGTAAGCCCACCCATCAAAGCAAAGACTTTCACCGTCAAAAAACGTGTGTTGATGCCGGACAGCTCAGCTGCGTCAGGGTTACCACCCATCGCGAAGATATAACGTCCAAAGCGCGTTTTCTTTGCGATGATCGTCATCCCAATAGTCACTGCCAGAACAATCAGTACTGAAATGGGGAAACCGTAGGCCTCTGTATAGCCCTCAGGCATTTCCAAACCTTGGGCCGCAAAGCGACGCTCTAGAATACGAACCGGCACCAGGTAAGCGTTCAAAATCGCGGTGATGCCGCAAATTGCGCCAACCAGGATGGCACCCAGTGCATATTCGGCCCATATAGGCTTCACTGCAAAGTTGTGGCTTATGTGTTTGCGCCGTGTATTCATCAAGAAAACAACAGTCAGTATCGAACCAAAAATCGCCAAAGCCCAACTTGCTGTGACGCCAATCGTGCCGGATGCGCCGCCGAGCATGACGAAATTCGGATCAAGCGGAGAAATCGTTGTGCCCTTTGACACCCACCAAGCACCACCGCGCCAGATCAGCAAACCACCCAAGGTCACAATAAAGGATGGGATAACCAGATAACCGATCAGCCATCCTTGGAATGCACCAATGCCTGCGCCCAATAGAATGCCTAGTGTGACGGTGATTATCCAAATGGATGGGCTACCAAAGCCCACAATATCGGGCAGGATTTGCACTTGGATCACGCCCATGAGCATGCCAACGATACCCAGCAAGGACCCGATTGACAGGTCAATGTTGCGGGTCACGATCACAAAAACCATGCCTGTTGCCATCACTGCCACCGATGCAGTTTGCAATGTCAGCGTAAATAAGTTGCGAGGAGTTAGAAATGTACCCCCGGTCGCCACGTGAAACACCAACGAGATCACGATGAAGGCGCCAATCATGCCTAGCAATCGCGTATCAATCTGCAGTGTTTTGATTAATTTCCCAAGCCCGTTGGACATTAGCTACCTCCCCTATCAACCCTTTTGCAGGGTTGTCCTAAAAGAAAGCCCCACCCGCAAACACGGATGGAGCCCTGTCGTCAGTTGTTAACTTATTCGCAGACCGCGAGACCTGTAACGCCCTGGCAAAGGACGTCTTTTTCGATCCAGCCAGCGTCCAGAACTGCGTTCAGGTTGGCTTGTGTGACCGGCTGAGGTGCCAGCAACATAGACATCACATCAACACCACCAGGTGATGTGAATGTCGCAGCACCTTCGATGTCGGCAAGCATTGTGCCACCGGCCAATGCAACAGCAATTTCGGCAGCATTGCGGCCTAGGTCACGACTGTCTTTCCATACGGAAACAGTCTGCGTACCCAATGCAACACGGTTCAGAGCGGCATGGTCGCCGTCCTGACCAGATACTGGAATACCGTCCATACCCTGCGCTGTCAGCGCAGCAACAACACCACCAGCAGTACCGTCGTTGGATGCTACAACGGCATCAACTTCGTTGTTGGTCTGTGTCAGAATCTGCTCCATGTTGCGCTGCGCGTTGGATGGCTGCCAGCCATCCGTATACGCTTCGCCTACAACAGTGATTGCACCGCTGTCGATCGCGGCTTGCAGCACTTCTTGCTGACCGCCACGCAGGAAGTCAGAGTTCGGGTCCGTTGGAGAGCCTTTGATGAAGACGTAGTTGCCTTCTGGCTGCTCTGCAAACACAGCAGCGGCTTGCATGCGGCCAACTTCGACGTTGTCGAATGTTAGATAAAACGCGCGTGGATCTTCAATCAAACGGTCATAACCGATGACAGGAATGCCAGCAGCTTCGGCAGCATCAAGTGCCGGGCCGATGGACCCACCGTCTTGTGCAAGGATGATCAGCGCATCAACGCCTTGTGTGATCAGGCTTTCAACATCAGCCAACTGCTTTGTTGCAGAAGACTGCGCATCAGCAGACAGATAATTTGCACCAGCAGCGTCAAGCGCGCCAAGCATTGCAGCTTCGTCAGTTTTCCAACGCTCTTCCTGAAAGTCAGACCAACTCACACCAACTGTGACGCCGTGGCCATCAGCAAATGCAGAAGAACTTAGACCGGCAGCTATAACGGCTGCCGCTATTACGGATTTATGCATGATTTCCTCCCATAGTGTGCCCCATGCATCGGGGCGGGGGTCTAATGACCCAACACTCATCAGTGTGACTAATTTAATTTAGTTGTCAAAATAAAAATTGATCAAAAATGCAAATATAGTGCTTTTCAGCTGCCATTTTATTGGGCATTCTAAGAAAATGAGGAAAATTTGCGGATTAGTGCACCACATTACTTTAGAGTCTGAACTATGTTTGGTAGCTTAACTGATCAAAAAGACGAATCAGACGCCTCTTTGGGCTGTGGTCCATTGTTGTCTACAGACACCCCCGACGCCAAGCCCCTAAAGCAACAAGTGTTTGAACATGTTCGCGGCGCTGGACGCGCCGCCCGCGCGGATGTCACCCGCGCCATCAGCATCAGCGCAGGGTCAGCAACGACGCTCACCGCAGATTTGATCAGCGCCGGGCTTTTGCGCGAAGTCGAAGGACTGCCTCGCGAAGCTGGACGCGGCAGACCTCCAGTGGCCCTCGAGGTCGTACCAGAGGCACGGCATGTGATCGGTATCAAGCTATCAGACGGCACCCATTCGGCAGTGCTTTCCGATTTCGCCGGCCACGTTGTGGCTGACACAACCCTTGCTTCACCACCTGGGCGCAAATCTCTCGAAACCGTGCTCGAAGAGATCGACTGTCTGATGGATCTTGTCTTGAAGGAAGCGGGCAAGCAGTTGTTAGATATCTCTGCCGTCGGGATTGGTATCGCTGGGATCATCGACCACGATACAGGAACAGTTTCATGGTCGCCCCTCTTAATGATGGCCGACGTGGACCTACGCAGCGCATTCGTGGCGCGGTTCGGCACTCCAGTATACGTCGACAATGACACCAATGTCCTTAGCCTTGCAGAACTCTGGTTTGGCGCGGGGCGATCCATCTCAGAATTTGCGGTCGTCACAATCGAGAACGGCGTCGGCATGGGCCTTGTGTTGGATAACCGGCTGTTCCGTGGTGCGCGCGGGATGGGTTTGGAGTTGGGGCACACGAAGGTTCAACTTGATGGCGCGTTGTGTCGTTGTGGGCAACGCGGCTGTCTTGAGGCGTATCTGGCCGACTATGCTCTTGCGCGCGAAGCGGCCACAGCCTTGCACCGCAATCCCCACATGCCGCAAAGCACCAACGAGATGCTCGACGCGCTTTTTGCTCAAGCCAAATCCGGGAACGAGGCTGCACGCACCATTTTCCGCCGGGCCGGACGTTATCTTTCTGTCGGGCTTTCAAATGTGATCCAACTCTTTGATCCCGGCCTGATCATTCTGTCAGGTGAGCGGATGGAATATGATTATCTCTATTCTGCTGAAGTGCTGGCCGAGATGCAGAAACTGACCCTCAGCGATGGGCGCGCGCCTTGCAAGGTGGAAATCCACGCTTGGGGAAGCATGATTTGGGCGCGGGGCGCCACGGCATTGGCGCTCGAGGCAGTGACTGACGCCGCCTTGGGCGAAGCGCGCTGATGATCCGCATCGTTGCTTTGGCCCTCGCAGCTACACCACTTTGCGCCGATCCACTGTTTGAGGATCGCTCAGCCGGATTGCCGGACCATAACTATGGCGGCGGCTGGGAACATTTCGTCGGTGGTGGCGTCGCGGTCTTTGACTGCAACGGTGATGCCCGGCCCGATATCTTTGCCGCAGGTGGCGCAAATCCGGCCAAACTCATGGTCAACGAAGGTGACTTTCAGTTTGGCAATACCCCTATTGAAGAAATGGTCGGTGTGACAGGCGCCTACCCCATCGACATAGATGGCAACGGCGAGATGGATTTGTTTGTGATGCGTGTTGGTCAGAACCAACTGATGATGGGCGACGGAAACTGTCAATTTGTGCGTGGCGACACGCTGCCGGCACACGATGATTGGACGACCGCTTTCTCGGCTTGGTGGGATACGGACAGCAGTCTTGTCATGGCCGTGGGCAACTACGTAGACCGAGAAGATCCCGAAGGACCGTTTGGGGCCTGCGACGACAACTATATTCTTCGCGCCAGCAAGGGTGAATTCCTTGAAACATCCCTCACGCCCGG
>JBLHTS010000214.1:0-6552 GCA_047627695.1 Yoonia sp.
CGCCTTTTACGGACCCTTCCGCGATGCAGTCGGTGCGTCCTCTGCGCTGACAGGCGACAAGAAAACCTATCAAATGGATCCCGGCAACAGTGACGAGGCTTTGCGGCTGGTAGAACGTGATCTGAGTGAAGGTGCCGACATGATCATGGTCAAACCGGGCATGCCCTATTTGGACATCTGCCGCCGCGTCAAAGATACTTTTGGTGTGCCAACTTATGCGTACCAAGTCAGTGGCGAATACGCGATGTTGCAGGCGGCCGCACAAAACGGTTGGCTCGACGGCGATCAAGTGATGATGGAAAGCCTGCTGGCCTTCAAACGTTCCGGATGTGACGGTATTTTGACGTATTTCGCGCCTGTGGCAGCCAAATTTCTGCAAAAATAAGCGAATGCCCCCGCTTTGTTGCACCTTGGAGGTGACAGCTTTGCCCCAATTGCGTATAGTTGCTGCATAACAGGCGGTAAACGTCTTGAAACAGGCATATAGGCGGACATAGACATGAGCGATTTCTCAAGGCGCAGCTTTGCGCTTGGTGCAGTAGCGGCGACGACTTTGGCGGCGTGTGGCAACGGCATTGGCGGCGCAGGTGCAGCCACGATCGACGCGCGGGTCGATAGCACATTGAACGCGATGTATGAGGCGTATCCGGGAACACGCGATCTGGCAGCGCGGGCGAATGGCATTTTGGTGATGCCGCTTGTGACCGAAGTCGGGCTAGGCTTTGGCGGATCATTCGGACGCGGCGCACTGCGTGTCGGCCCTTCCACGGTTGACTATTACGCGGCTGCCTCTGGCAGTGCAGGTTTGCAGATCGGCGCGCAGCAATTCAGCCATGTGCTGTTTTTCATGACCCCAGACGCGCTATCGAATTTCCGCCGCTCGCAAGGGTGGGCTGCTGGTGCTGATATTGAATATGCGTTCAGTTCGCGCAGCGACATGTTGCGTGCAGAGACGACGACGTCACTGTCGCCCGTCATTGCCGTTGTGTTCGCACAGACAGGATTGCGCCTGGGTGCCACGCTTGAAGGCACGAAGTATACGCGTATCATTCCATAAATGCTTGGGGCGGCGTTCCGCCCCAAAAGCTAGGCCCGCAGGCGTGCGCCTGTTGGGTCAAATGGCGGTTTTTCCAACACAACGCCGCGATGCGGCTTGCCTAAGATCATCACGTCTACAGCAGTACCGGGTGCGACACCCTTAAGATACCCTAGCGCCAGCGACTTTTCGACCGAATAGCCATAAGTGCCGGATGTCACTCGTCCAACTGGTGTGCCATCAGGCAAGAAAATCGGTTCGCCACCTGTTGCGTCGGCATTTGATACTTCTTGAACCTCGATCAGCGACAGCATTTCGCGCGGCGGATTATTTTTGATCTTCAAGTAACTGTCTTTGTTCAAGAATTCTTTTTCAAGCTTGATCAACTTGTCCAATCCCACCTCTTGCGGCCAATATTCGGGCGAGTATTCGCGACTCCAACTGCCATAACCCTTTTCAACTCGCAGCGACATCAGAGCACGTGATCCGACAGGTCCAGCACCCAGTTCTTTGCCTACAACAAGCAAGGCTTCATAAAGGCGTAGCTGATCGTCTTGATCGCAGTGCAATTCCCAGCCCAGATCACCCGTAAACGATACCCGCAGCGCGATCACATCAACACCTGCAACAGTAATCCGTTGCGAGCGCATGAACGGGAATCTTTCGGTGCTCAAATCGGCGTTGGTCAGGCGCGCAAGCAAAGCACGCGACTGCGGTCCGGCCACATTGAACCCGCACATGGTATCGGTACGGCTTTCAAATGTGGTCCCCTCTGGCATCGGTACTTCTTTCCAGAACCGTTGGTGATAGCGTTCGGACATACCACCGCCGATGATCATGAATTCTTCGTCGCCCAATCGCGTGACCGTAAAGTCGCCCGCGATGCCACCGTTCACGCCAATCAAGGGCGTCAGGCATGATCGCCCTACCACTTTGGGCATGTTGTTCGCAAACACAGCATTGAGCCAATCCGCCGCATTGGGACCCGTCACAAAGTACTTCGCAAAATTGGATATATCAATAATTCCAGCAGTTTGGCGCAGCATCCGCACCTCTTCCCCCACGGGTTCGAACCAATTCTGGCGGGTGAACCCGTTGGTGTCTTGGGTGCCGGGTGTGTCTGCAAACCACAGCGGATGCTCCCACCCATAGTTGAGGCCAAATACGGCCCCCATCGCCTTTTGGGTCTCATAGGCCGGACGGACCCGAACAGGGCGCCCTGCTGCGCGTTCTTCGTTGGGGAAATGGATCGCAAAGCGTTTGGCGTATTGGTCGCCCACCTGCGCTTTGGTGAATTTCGCGTCTGCCCAAGGGCCAAACCGCGCCACATCCCATGCAAACATGTCGTAGTCGCTTTCGCCTTTGATGATCCATTGCGCGGCCATAAGCCCCATGCCGCCCGATTGGCTAAAACCCGGAATAATGCCGTTACAGCAAAAGTAATTGCGCAGATCAGGGTGCGGGCCATAAAGGACGTTGCTGTCAGGTGACCAGATCATCGGACCATTGATGACACGCTTGATCCCTGCCTCGCCGACAACTGGCACGCGGTCGATTGCGCGCATGATGTTGTCTTCGATCCGCTCTAGGTCATCGGCGAAAAGCTCGTGACCAAACCCTTGCGGCGTGCCATCTTCGGCCCAGAAGCGCACATCTTTTTCGTATGCTCCGACCAGCAAGCCCTGCCCCTCTTGGCGCAAGTAGTATTCGCCGTCACGGTCCGCAACAGAAGGAAGGCGGCGGTCCATCGCGGCAATTTGCGGAATGGTTTCAGTGACGAAATACTGATGCTCCGTCGGTAAAAGCGGCAGGGTGATACCCGCAAGCTTGGCCACTTCACGGCCCCAAAGACCCGCGGCATTGATCACCCATTCAGTATGGATATTACCGTTTGGCGTCTCGACGATCCACGTTCCGTCGGGTTGCTGCGCGGTCGCCGTCACTGGCGTAAAGCGGTGAATCTCCGCCCCCTTCTGCCGTGCGCCAATTGCATAAGCATTGGTCACACCCGAAGGGTCAACATTGCCGCCATCTGGTTCATACATGATACAGCGGATGCCGTCGTAATTGACCAACGGGTGCAGGCGTTCGGCCTCTTCCCGACTGACTTCGTGGAAGTTCATCCCGTAAAACTTGGCCTTCGCGGCCTGCAGGCGCAATTGATGCTCGCGTTCCTGGGTCTGGGCCAGATAAAGCGATCCGGGCTGGAACACGCCACAAGACTGACCTGTTTCGGCTTCAAGCGCGTTGTAAAGGTTCATGGTGTAATGCTGGATTCGGCTGATGTTGGTGCTGTCATGCAATCCATGAATGTTGGCTGCAGCATGCCATGTCGATCCCGACGTCAGCTCGTGGCGTTCCAGCAAGACAACATCGGTCCACCCAAGCTTTGCGAGGTGATACAGAATCGAACACCCAATAACACCGCCGCCAATAACAACCGCTTGAGCGTGTGATCGCATCGTAGACCCTTCCTTGTGATGACCGTTTTAACCTGTGCAAAGGTTTGCGCCAAGGATAGCATTCAGGCGACATGTTATGTCGCATTCGGAACCCCCTTTACGAATTGGCGCGGCATAATGAGCAAAACGCGCAAGGAGCCCGAGATATGAAAACCACTTCCCAAGCTGTCATCATCGGGGGCGGCGTTGTTGGTTGTTCCGTTCTTTATCACCTGACCAAATTGGGCTGGTCGGATGTTGTCTTGCTGGAACGCTCTGAATTGACGTCTGGATCAACATGGCATGCCGCTGGTGGGTTTCACACGCTGAATGGCGATACAAATATGGCCGCTTTGCAGGGCTACACCATCAAGTTGTACCGCGAGTTAGAAGAGCTGACA
Organism: Yoonia sp.; assembly: GCA_047627695.1. GTDB lineage: Bacteria > Pseudomonadota > Alphaproteobacteria > Rhodobacterales > Rhodobacteraceae > Yoonia. The sequence continues at coordinate 3,879 of JBLHTS010000214.1, forward strand.
GGCATGTCGTGCGGGCTGCACCATGTCGGCGGTGTGACCTTGGCCGATAACCAAGACCGCTTCGACATGTTGGTGGCTGAACGCGCCAAGCACCGCTATATGGGGCTAGAGACTGAAATCGTCAGCCCCGAAGAGATCGCCAAAATTGCCCCTATTACTAACCTTGATGGGATCGTGGGCGGTCTTTACGACCCGTTGGACGGGCATTTGGACCCCTCTGGTACGACCCATGCCTACGCCAAAGCGGCCCGCATGGGTGGGGCCACTATCGAGTTGCACACCAAGGTGATTGCGACGAACCAACGCCCCGATAGCACTTGGGATGTCGTGACCGACAAGGGCACAATTCACGCCGAACATGTGGTCAATGCTGCAGGACTTTGGGCGCGCGAAGTGGCCGCAATGGCCGGATCATATGTTCCGCTGCACCCGATGGAACACCAGTATATCGTTACCGATGATCTACCCGAAATCTATGACCGCGACAGCGAACACCCGCATGTGATGGATCCTGCAGGCGAAAGCTATTTGCGCCAAGAAGGGCGTGGGCTGTGTATCGGGTTCTACGAGCAACCCTGCAAGCCTTGGGCGGTAGATGGCACGCCCTGGGACTTTGGGCATGAATTACTGCCAGACAACCTCGACAAAATCGAAGCCTCGATTGAATTTGCCTACAAGCGCTTCCCGATCTTGGAAACTGCGGGCGTTAAATCCGTGATCCATGGTCCGTTCACATTTGCGCCGGACGGTAACCCACTGGTCGGACCTGTTCCGGGCTTGCGCAATTTCTGGTCCGCTTGTGGCGTGATGGCAGGATTTAGCCAAGGTGGTGGCGTAGGTCTGATGCTGGCACAATGGATGGTCCACGGCGAATGCGAACGCGATGTGACCGCGATGGACGTGGGCCGTTTTGGCAAGTGGATTACACCGGGTTATACACGGCCCAAGGTGATCGAAAACTATCAGAATCGCTTTTCTGTCAGCTACCCGAACGAGGAACTGCCTGCAGCACGTCCCCATCGCACGACGCCGATGTATGATATTTTCAGCGATCTTGGGGCTGTTTGGGGGCATCAATTCGGCCTCGAAGTACCAAACTACTTTGCACAAAACGGCGAGCCTGACTACGAGACACCAACATTCCGGCGCTCTGACGCGTTTGATGCGACTGCCCGTGAAGTGAAAGCCGTGCGTGCCAGTGTCGGGATCAACGAAATCCAAAACTTTGGCAAGTTTTCTGTTACGGGTACTGGCGCACGTGCTTGGCTTGACCGGATCATGGCCGGCCGTATCCCGCAGCCGGGGCGCATGTCACTGACGCCAATGCTGTCACCAAAGGGGCGACTTTGGGCCGATTTTACGGTGTCTTGCCTGTCTGAAACTGAATTCCAAATCACCGCCAGCTATGGCGCGCAGGACATTCACCACCGTTGGTTTATGCAAAATGCTGTACCTGATGCATTGGTCGAAAATATCTCTGATGGGCGCAATGGATTTCAGATCGCAGGACCGCGTGCGCGTGATTTGCTGACGGCTTGTACGCGTGATGATGTGGCGGCGCTAAATTTCATGGACGTGCGGCGTATGACCGTGGGCCAAGTCGCCTGCATTGTGCAGCGGGTCAGCTATACTGGCGATCTGGGCTATGAGATTTACTGCGACCCAATGGATCAACGGCAGCTTTGGTGGACGCTTTGGAACACAGGACAACCAATGGGGATTACGCCATTTGGGATGCGGGCGATGATGTCTCTACGTCTGGACCGTTTTTTTGGCTCGTGGCTGTCTGAGTTCTCACCTGATTACACGGCGGCTGAAACAGGCATGGACCGCTTTATCAGCTTCAAAAAGAACACCGATTTCATTGGGCGTGCAACAGCCGAGGCAGAGCGCGCCAATCCCCCAGCCCGCATGTCCGTTGCGTTCGAGGTCGATGCAGATGACGCCGATGTCGTGGCTTACGAGCCGGTGTTCATCGACGGTGAAGTCCTAGGGTTTTGCACTTCTGGCGGGTATTCGCACCATGTGGGAAAATCAATCGCGCTTGCCTTGATACCGCGCAGTGCTGCGACTGATAACCTTGAGGTCGAAATAGAAATCATGGGCCAACGGCGACGTGCCAAGCGGATCATAACACCGCTGTTTGACCCTGATGGCGTGGCCATGCGCGGATGACACCCATCCTTATTCTGGCAGCAGGCAAGTCCTCGCGGATGCGTGGGGGCGATAAAATGCGCGAAGATGTGGACGGTGTACCCCTGCTACGCAGACAGACAAGTGTAGCGGTCGCGACCAAACACCATGTGTTTGTAGCATTGGCACCGCATGCGCCGCATCATTTGGACTTGATTGCAGATCTCGACGCGACACCCCTTTTTGTTGCGGATGCGGCAGCGGGGGTTTCAGGGACATTGCGTGGGGCGATCCCCCAACTGCCGCGATCTGGGGCATTTATGATCATGCTCGCCGATTTGGTCGCTTTGACGACACAAGACCTGCTGGCGGTTTTAAGTGCGCGAACCACTTTTCCCGATCATCTGATCTGGCGCGGTGCCACAAGCGACGGACAGGCCGGTCATCCGATCTTGATTGACGACAGATTGCGCCCGGAATTTGCGAAATTAAGTGGCGACGAAGGCGGACAAAGTTTTCTGGGGCCACTACGCGAACAAAC
>JBLHTS010000215.1:0-6490 GCA_047627695.1 Yoonia sp.
TTTGAAAAATGGCTCCAGAACACAAAACCCAATTGCACAGGCGCTTGTTTCTCGCAAGCACCACGCTGGCGGCGCTTTGGCGCATGGTCAGCCGACGCTTGGGCAGACGGAGGTATCACACATTTTGTGCGCACAGAAAACGCAGACGCGGATTTGCGCTGCGTCATTCGGCAAATGGGGATCGCACCCCTGTTCAACGTACCTGCTGATGATGGACGCCCTCACAGGTTTCATGAAATGCTGCGCTATGACGCCGCGACAATTGACCTGATCCGGCATCGCTATCGTGCCGACCTTCAGCTTTATCAACGTGCCGCGCCAGAATTGCGCTTGGTGGCTTAGCGGCAATAGGCTGCCGCCCCGCGCCCCGCTATTAAACCAGTCGCAAGGCAACCTGTGATCAGATAGCCGCCTGTCGGTGCTTCCCAATCCAGCATTTCACCTGCACAGAATACGCCTGGGTGTGATTTCAACATCAAGTCGCCCGTTAAAGCCGAAAAGCGCACTCCGCCTGCCGTTGAAATCGCCTCGTCCATCGGACGTGGTCCACTGTGGCGCACGGGCAGTGCTTTGATCAATTCAGCCAGATCATTTGGAAATGGCCGTCCGAATTCTGACAAAAGCGCCATTTGCATTACGTCAAAACGCAAGACTTTGCGCAAGTGGTTCGTGAAGCTGGATTTCCCGCGTGGTTTTGACAGCGCCTGTCTGACGCGCGCAAGTGACCAATCCGGCATCAGGTCAATATAGAGCTGCGCACCTTCGCGCATTGCCCGCGACACCATATAGATACCCCCGCCCTCAATGCCGTATTTCGACAACATGAATTCGCCACGCGACATTTGCGTGCCAGCTGTAAGTGCCACGGCCTTTACTGGCTTACCCAGATGGGGCGCCATATAGTCGCTCCACGCCACCTCAAATCCCATGTTTGCGGGTTGAAAAGGTGCGACATCTGGCAACAGATGCCCTGCCCATTTGCCGTTCGAACCCAACCGCGCCCAACTTGCGCCACCCAGCGCTAGAACGGTCACCTTTGGCGACAGCATGATGGGACCATCTGGCGTGCTGAACTTCAACGCGCCTTCGTCCCACCCATCCCATTGCCAGCGGGTATTGAACGTGACGCCTATGTCGCCAAGCTGTGCCAACCACGCCCGCAACAACGGTGATGCCTTCATCGCTTTGGGAAACACCCGCCCCGTGGACCCTGTGAAAAAGGGTTGGCCCAGATCGCTTGCCCAAGCCATAACCTCTTTCGGGCCAAATGCGGTGATCGCCTCTGCCATCGCCTCTGGATACGCCATTACGAATTCGGCCTCGACTTCCGCTTTGGTGATGTTCAGGCCTGATTTTCCAGCCATCAAGAACTTGCGCCCAACCGACGGCATCGCATCGGCGACCAGCACAGACAGGCCAGCTTTGGTCAATTGTTCGGCTGCCATTAATCCTGCGGGGCCAGCCCCAATGACGACTGCATCTGTCATGTTGGAATTTGCCCCTTAATTTCGATCACGCGGTGTGGATATGGGATGTCGATATCGTTGTCTTTCAGCGCATTCCGGACAAGGAACAGCAGAAGGAACGTCAGAACGAACCGCCGCCTCGTCGCAAGGAGTGACTTATTTTCGGCATCCGGCACCAACAGCTTTGTCAGACGTGGTGCCACGATAAGGTTCGCCAAACGCGCCAGCAGGTAAGCACCGATCAGCAGCGCAAATTGTGACCACGCGGCAGGCGACAAGAGCCAGTCCTGCGCGAGGCTAACCGCCTGATTAAAGTCACCGCGTGCCTGATCCATCAGAGTCGAAGGTTCCATCGCCACTTTGCCTTTATCGTTTCAGTCTTTGTGCAGTGCCATTTGGCACGCTAGAAGTCTATCCAACCATGCCTTTGATCGCGGCGACGTGGTTCAATTCTGCCGATAGCACGTCTTGGCCCAACGCCAATGCTGTCGCAAGCAAGTCGTCCGCAGGCACAAGTCTGTCGACCAAACCCCAGTTCAGCACCTCGTCTGCATGCACCTTTTGGCCCACCATTAAGATGCATTTCGCGCGTGCAGGTCCGATCAGTTGCGCCAGTCTTGCTGGATCAGAGGGCTGCGGCAAGAAGCCTAGTTTCATAACCGGGTAAAAGAACTTGGCCGCAGGCACCGCGATCCGTAGGTCACAGGCCAGCACCATTCCAAACGCCCCACCAGCGACAGTCCCGTTCAGCGCTGCAATGCTAAGCCCCGGCAAGGCGGCGATCGCACCTGACAAGCGTTCCCACACTGGATCCGTGGCAAGCCCCGCGCGGGCCGCATCCAGATCAGCACCTGCGCTGAAAACCGGACCGGTTCCCGTTAAGATAAACAGCTTTGCCGCCTGTGCAGCTTCAGCGATATCGGCCAGTTCGGTCAGCATTTCGCGGGTCAGCGCACCTGCCTTGTCAGGCCGGTCGATGGTCACGGTCCAAGTGTCACCGTCTTGGCTGCAATGGATCATGTCAGTCCGACCTTGGCACGGATTGCGTCTTCGCGCAGGCTGATGTCTTCGCCCAGAAAAGCGTCTGCATCGGCGCTACACATCCAAAGCAGTGTCCGCGCAGGCCATTCAGGTGGAATATGCACCGACCAATCAAGTTGACTGATCGGGTTAACCCCTGACGCTTTGATCTCGCGCTGCATTTGCGTCGCCACCGTACCGGGAGATAGGCCCATAATGCGCAGCCCTTTGTCACGCGCTTCTAGATCAACCGCGCGGGTCAGCATGTAAACACCTGCCTTGGAGGTACAGTAGGCTGACCACCCCTCAACCGGACCATGGGCTGCACCGGACGAGATGTTGATGATTGTTCCGCCACCTTGGGCAATCATCCCCGGCATTGCCGCGTGCAGCCCGTACATCACACCCTTGAGGTTGATATCGATCGTCTGCCCCCATTTTTCAGGATCAGTGTCGTGCAGATGTCCGATAGGATCGACGACACCGGCATTGTTGATCAGTACGTCCAATTGCCCAAACGCCGCAATAGTGGCAGCGACAGCGGCACGCACTTCGCTGTATTTCGAAACATCACAAGGAAGTGCGATTGCCTTTTCGCCAATCCCTTGAGCGAGGGCTTTGATGTCGGCGGTACTTCGCGCAACAAGCGCCACGTTGGCTCCCGCGTCAGCAAAAATACGGGCTGCGGCGGCGCCAATGCCACGGCTTGCACCCGTAATCAGCACTGTTTTGCCGTTCATTGTCATGTTTTTCATACTTCTCCCTTTCGAATAGCCAAATGGGCGGCTACTTATTGCTTAATAGTGTCGAACCCAGGGTGCATCATAGAAAACCCCACCATGGTTCGAAAGATGTATATTGAGAGGGAGATCATGACCAATTCATTTGGAATGCGCAGCGCAGTTTGTGCCGCAGCTTTACTTGCAAGCACCGCCGCTCACGCAGAATTGACAGCCGCACAAGTTTGGGACGACTGGAAATCACAGCTTGGGCGATATGGCGATGAAAACCTGACAATCGGTGCGGAAGAGACGTCCAGCGGGACACTAACCGTTCGCGATATCACCCTATCGCTTGTCGAAGACGATGTGGTTGTCGATATGACAATCGAAGACATTACCTTCAACGAACAATCGGACGGGTCCGTGCGTGTCACAATGGATGATAGCTATCCTTTAATCATCACGAGCGTGGATGGTGTGGTCGTCACGATCATGATGACCCAAAGCAACTTGGAAATGATCGTCAGTGGTGATCCTGAATCAATGGATTACGCCATCACCGCAGACAGTTACGAGATTGCGTTTCAGGACGCCGTAGATGGCGATGTCACGATCAATGGCGACGCACGCATGATTGCCCGCGATCTGGCCGGGTCTTACAATATCTCAAAAGATTCCATGCGCAATATCTCTAGTGATGCGTCAATCGGCTCTGTCGATCTGCTGGTTGATTTCCAAATCCCTGGTGGTGAAGGCGAATACGTGACCGCTGCTGCCAAAATCAATGGCATTCAAACCCAGTCCGAGGCCGCAGTGCCTTTGGAAATGGACCTCGAAAACCCCGACGACATGTTCGTAAACGGCTTCTCTGTTGCGGGCGGCTATGTCATCGACAGTGCAGACTACGTTTTTGACATCAATGCCGAAGGCGATCAAAACGCAGGTTCTGTCAGCACCGGCACTGTGACACTGACGGGTGAATTGAACAGCAAGATTGTTGCTTACGAATCGCGGACCACCGACATCGCCGTAAACCTGCAAACTAGCGAACTGCCTCTGCCCATCGAAATCAGCCTTGCTGAATATGGCTTTGGCTTCCGCATGCCCGTCGGCACATCAGAAGTGCCCGCAGATTTTGGATTGAAGTTCGATCTAGTCGATCTTGTGATTGGCGATGCGATTTGGGACATTTTCGATCCAAGCAAAGTCTTGTCGCGTGACCCTGCCACACTCGAAGTTGCATTGACTGGCAAAGCGCGTGCATTGATCGATTTTCTTGATCCGGCGCAGCAAGCTGCAATGGACAGCACAGAAGTCCCCTTCGAGCTTTCATCGCTTTCTCTTGATACGCTCAAGATTATGGCGGCAGGTGCATTGTTCACCGGCTCTGGTGCATTTACTTTTGACAACACCGACACCCAAACCTTTGCACCGCTGCCCCGCCCTTTTGGAGATGCAACCTTTGAAATCACTGGCTTGAACAAGCTGCTTGATAACATCGTTGCGATGGGTCTGGTCCCAGAACAGGATATCATGGGGCCGCGTATGATGATGGGAATGTTTACCCGTTCAACCGGCGACGATCAGATGGCCATTGATGTCGAGATCGATCCAAGCGGTCAGGTCAAAGTAAACGGCAACCGTGTCCGCTAAGGACTAAACCTTGAAAAGCGGGGCGCGGGTGGCATCATCCGCGCCCTTTTCGTTTGCGCCCTCACCTTGCGGGGCGGACCCCCGCGCACTAGGTCTAGGCCAAGCAAAGGACACCTGATGACCCAATCACTTTCCGACCTTTCTGAACAAATTCTTGCGGCTGCCCGCCGTGCAGGCGCTGATGCAGCCGACGCGATTGCCGTCGATGGCACGTCACTTTCGATCACGGTGCGCGAAGGCGCGTTAGAGCAAGCCGAACGCTCTGAAGGGATCGACATCGGATTGCGCGTTTTTGTCGGGCAGCGTCAGGCCTGCGTGTCATCTTCAGACACCAAGCCCGGCACATTAATCCAGATGGCTGAGCGCGCGGTGACAATGGCGAAGGAAGCTCCCGAAGATCCCTATGCGGGCCTTGCAGATCCGTCGCAACTGACGACCAACATTAAGACAGAAACGCTCGAATTGTTCGACCCCAGCGATGAACCTGACCCCGCCGCACTGCAAGAAGACGCGACCCGCGCAGAGGCCGCCGCCTTGCGCAATGCTGGTATCAGTCAGGTTCAGTCGGCATCTGCCGGATATGGCCGCCGCCGCATCCACTTGGCCGCAACCAACGGATTTTCCGCAGGCTATGCCCGCAGTGACCGTGGTCTGTCATGTGTCGCTATCAGCGGCACGGGTGCGGGGATGGAACGTGACTACGACTATGACAGCCGCGTGTTTCAGGCCGACCTGCGCGACGCCGAAGAGATCGGACGCATCGCCGCAGAGCGTGCTGTTGAACGTATTGGTGCGAAAAAACCAAAGACTGGTAGCTATCCGGTCTTGTTCGACGAACGCGTCGCCAGCGCGTTGATCGGTAGCCTGCTGCAAGCCACGAATGGCATGATGATCGCGCGTGGTTCTAGCTGGTTGCGCGACGCGATTGGCGAACAGGTTTTGCCAAGCGGCCTTTCGGTTATCGAAGACCCACATCGCGCGCGCGTGACGGGATCGCGGTTGTTTGACGCCGAAGGGCTTGCCACATCGCGTCGGGCAATTGTGGATAATGGCGTGCTGACAGGCTGGACCCTTGATCTGGCAACTGCCCGCAAACTGGGTATGGACAGCACGGCAAACGCAGCACGGGGCACCGGTTCACCCCCATCCCCTAGCCTAACGAATGTCAGCCTTACCCAAGGACATCAGACGCGGGCAGAACTGATTAAGGAAATGGGCACTGGCCTTCTGGTGACCTCGATGATCGGTTCGACCATCAACCCCAACACGGGCGATTATTCACGTGGGGCGGCTGGTTTCTGGATCGAAAATGGTGAAATCACCTATCCGGTCAACGAATGCACCGTAGCGGGCAATCTGCGCGATATGCTCAAAACGATCATTCCTGCCAATGATGGCCGCATGCATCTATCGCGAGTGGTGCCGTCCCTGCTGGTGTCAGGGCTGACCCTTGCCGGAGACTGACCTTGCGCTGCTGATAGACGCAGCACGCCATGCAGGCGTCATCGCAAAAAAGTACTTTCAAAACGACCCCAGCATTACCGATAAACCCGGTGGCGCTGGCCCGGTAACCGAGGCCGATCTGGCCGTGAACGCCATGCTCGAAGCGTCGTTGCGTTTGGCGCGCAC
>JBLHTS010000216.1:0-6487 GCA_047627695.1 Yoonia sp.
CGTTCGTCATCGGGATCGCTCTTTGGTTTTTGGTGGGTGTCATGTGGAAAGACCGTGCAATTATGGTCGTCCATGTTGGCGCGTTCATTGCGATTTTGGGTGGCTATCTCAACTCTTAGGTTGATCACACCCATACCTCAGACTTAGGATGCCCCACTGCCGATTACACGGACAAGAAAACGCCACCTAAAATATCAGATGGCGTTTTCTATTCAGTAAAAGTTCGCCGAAGCGCTTTAAGCTGCAGAACTGCTGCGTGAACGGCCTCCGCCACCCCCGCCGCCATTACGGCGTTTTGCGCCACCACCGGGCTTGCCGCCCGCGCGTTGTGCGCCGCTGCGGTTTCCACCGCCGCCGCCAGCACCACGTCGTCCACCGCCGCCGCCGCCGCCGTTAGGCCGCTTTTTCTGACCGGGCTGGATTTCCCATGCACGGCCGGAACCGACAGGGATGGTTTCCTTCATCGCTTTTTCGATGTCCTGCAGTTCGATCATCTCGTCAGGTGCGACCAATGCAACGGCACTGCCATCTGCACCCGCACGCGCCGTACGGCCGATCCGGTGGACATAGTTTTCTGCGACGTTCGGCAGATCGTAGTTATAAACATAGCGCACATCCGGGATGTCGAGGCCACGGGCCGCCACATCAGTCGCCACCAGCACACGTACTTTGCCTGATTTGAAAGCAGCCAGCGCGCGATCACGTTGGCCTTGGGATTTGTTGCCGTGAATAGAAGCAGCGGCAAAGCCCTTTTTCTCAAGCACATTGTATAGCTTTTCACAGCCATGTTTGGTGCGACCAAAGACCAACGCCAGTTCATCGCGGTGCTTGTCGAGCAACTCGACCAACAGGTCCGTCTTAGCGGCTTGGGCCACAAAATGCACAGACTGGTTGATCTTTTTAACGGCTTGGCCCGGGGGGTTCGCTTGAACGCGGACCGGATCGGATAGGTAGGTCCCCGCCAATTCAGACATCAGTTTCGGCATGGTGGCCGAGAACATCATCGTCTGACGGTCTTTTGCCAGCAGTGGCGCGATCTGGCGCAATGCATGGATGAAACCCATGTCGAGCATTTGGTCGGCCTCGTCGAGGACCAGATAGATTGTTTCGTCCAGACGCACGGCGCGGCGGTCGAGCAAGTCGATCAAACGACCGGGTGTCGCGACCAGCAAGTCAACACCGCCAGCCAGACGCTTGGTCTGTGCCACAATGCCAGCACCTCCGACCACAAGCGCCACTTTGAGGTGGCTACCTTTGGTATATGCGGTCAGGTTTTCGGCAATCTGCTTGGCCAGCTCACGTGTTGGGGCAAGCACCAGACCACGGACGCTTTTCGGGTTCGGCTTTACGCCGGCCTTCATAAGCGCGTGGATCATCGGCAGACCAAAGGCCGCCGTTTTGCCGGTGCCGGTTTGGGCTAGGCCCATCACGTCGCGGCCATTCATGGCGTGCGGGATGGCTTGGGTTTGAATTGGGGTGGGATCAGTGATCCCTTGTTCTTTAAGTACGGCAATCAGTCGGGGCGCGAGGCCCAGCATGTCAAAATCCATGAATGGATATCCTATTTGTTGCGAACCTGCGGTCCGCGCATATCATTTAGCCCACGGTAAAATGCCATGAACCAGTGCAAGGTTGCGCCAAAATACTGACTGCCGAGACCGCATTGTCCGGACGCCGATTTGGCGCGGGACCCCTGCGTGATGTGGGAACCTGAGGTTAGACGACGCATTGCAAAGATTCTTTATCTTGCTCTGCTCACGCGGCAGGATGCGTCGGTTGATTGGCACATGATGCTTTCCCGCTGTCCTGTCAAGGTCCTGCTAAAAAGGACGCTGCGTGTGTTGCCTCTGCTTTCCCTTCGGACCACCACACCATATAGTGGTCCAAAGCTTCGAATGGTAGGGAATCGTCCAGTGGCGCATATTATTGTTGTCGGCAACGAAAAGGGCGGCGCGGGTAAATCGACCGTCTCTATGCATGTGGCAACAGCGCTTGCACGTATGGGTCATAAAGTCGGCACACTTGATCTGGACCTGCGCCAAAAGACACTTGGGCGTTATATTCATAATCGACAGGCCTACATGGACAAGAAGGGGCTTTATCTTCCGACCCCATCTTATCACGAACTGCCCGAGATCGATCAAAGCGTCCTGAAACCCGGAGAAAACGTATTTGATCACCGCTTGTCGATGGCTGTGGCCAAGATGGAAGCAGATGCGGACTTTATCCTGATCGACTGCCCCGGTTCGCATACGCGGCTAAGTCAGGTTGCGCATTCGCTGGCGGATACGCTGATTACACCGCTGAATGATAGCTTTATTGATTTCGACTTACTGGCCCACGTGGACAGTGATGGCGAAGAAATCACCGGCCCGTCGGTCTATGCAGAAATGGTCTGGAATGCCCGACAACTGCGCAGCCAGGCAGGATTGAAGCCGATTGACTGGATCGTTGTGCGTAACCGGTTAGGTGCACAAGCGATGGTCAACAAAGAAAAGATGCACCGTGCGCTTTCGAAACTGGCCAAACGTATTGGATTTCGCACCGCCCCCGGTTTTAACGAGCGCGTCATTTTTCGCGAGCTATTTCCACGCGGCCTAACGTTGCTTGATCTGCGTGATGTCGGGGTCAAGGGGATGAATATCTCGAATGTGGCGGCGCGGCAGGAGTTGCGCGATCTGATTAGGGCCCTTGATTTGCCCGGTGTGACGCCCGATTTTTGACGCCAGATACACCTAAGTGAGCGACTGCAATCAAAAAGCGCCCTTTTATTAAGCAAAACAGCCGCATAGTGTAACCTTCTAAGAGGAAGAGATCGCCGTGCAAAAATTAATTTCGCTGCAACGCTACACTACATTTGCAATTGTTGCGGTTTTGACCGTATTTTTTCTGATTGTCGGGTTTTGGGCACTTTGGGTGTTCATCCTTGCGGCTGTCTTTGGCGCGCTGACACTGCTTGGCATTCATGACCTGCGGCAAGAACATCATGCGATCTTGCGCAACTACCCGTTGTTGGGCCATCTGCGGTTCTTATTCGAAAAGATCCGCCCTGAAATTCGCCAGTACTTGATTGAAGGCGATCAAGAAGAACAACCCTTTAGCCGCGAACAACGCTCACTGGTCTATCAACGCGCGAAAGGGGCCGAAGACAAACGGCCTTTTGGCAGCCACGAACGTGTGTATGAAGCTGGCTACTCTTGATTGACCCATTCGGTGCAGCCGACCCATTTTGACAATACCGATTTTCGCCTAACGGTAGGCGGCAAGAACTGCACAAAACCTTATGATGCTTCGCTATATAACATCTCGGCCATGAGTTTTGGGGCGCTGTCCGCAAATGCAATTGCTGCCTTGAACAAAGGTGCAAAGCTAGGCGGTTTTGCCCATGACACCGGCGAGGGTGGGATCAGTCGCTATCACCGCCAAGGTGGCGGCGATCTAATTTACGAGATCGGCTCCGGGTATTTTGGGTGTCGCAATCATGATGGCTCATTCAGTGCTGACAAATTCAAAGAGCAGGCGAGCGGCGACCAGGTCAAAATGATCGAAATAAAGCTAAGCCAAGGCGCAAAGCCCGGTCACGGAGGTATGCTTCCTGCGGCCAAAATCACCGCGGAAATCGCAGAAGCCCGCGACATTCCGATGGACGTGGATTGTGTGTCGCCTGCGAGACATAGCGCTTTCGACGGGCCGTTGGAGTTGATGCAATTCGTCGGGCAGCTGCGCGCATTGTCGGGCGGTAAACCTGTTGGCTTCAAGCTTTGCATCGGTCACCGTCGAGAGTTTATGTGCATGGTCAAGGCGATGCTGGAAACAAACATTGTGCCGGATTTCATCGTGGTTGACGGGACTGAAGGCGGTACCGGAGCGGCACCGCTTGAATTTGCAAACCACGTTGGCATGCCGATGATTGATGGTCTGACATTCGTACACAACACGCTGCGTGGTGCAGGTATTCGCGATCAGGTTAAGATTGGCGCGGCTGGCAAGATCATCAGTGCCTTTGATATCGCCCGTGCGCTGTCATTGGGGGCAGATTGGTGCAACTCGGCCCGCGGATACATGTTCGCAATCGGCTGTATTCAGGCGCAGGCCTGTCATACCAACCACTGCCCAGTTGGCGCCACAACCCAAGATCCGATGCGGCAAAAGGCGTTGAATGTGAACGACAAGGGCCAACGCGAAGCGCGTTTTCATGCAAATACCCTTAGGGCATTGGGCGAAATGGCTGGGGCCGCGGGTCTGGACGATCCTCACGGGTTCTTGCCCTACCATTTCATGACCCGTCAAGGTGATGGGCAGATGACTGAAGCAGCAGATGTTTACGCCTATCTACGAGAAGGCTTTTTGCTAGATGACGGTGACGACAACCCGATCTACCGCGAACGTTGGGCCCGCGCGAACCCGCGCAGCTTTGCCCCACCGCAGGCGCGCTAGCTTTTTTCCTGCCGTGGCGGGGTTTTTCCGGCAAACCGCATGAATAGCGACACACGCGGTGTCGTTGCTGTTTCGCCGCGTGAACGTGTGCGCAAGACCGGTGTGTTCTCGGATGTGCCGCTGCGGCTTTCGCGCAGGACGATATACATGCCGCTGGCGATGATAATTCCAGCACCGATGGCGGTCGCCTGATCAATAGATTCGTCAAAGAAGAAATAACCAAACACGCTTGCCCAAATGATCTGGCTGTATTGCATCGGCGCGATAATCGCAGCTTCGCCTGCTTGATAGGCCGCAATGACAAGGCGGCTGGCAAACCATGCAAATGTCGCGATGATCGCAAGCATCCCCAGATGTTCGATAGGCATTGGCACATAAACAAATGGCAGTGCGCAGGCCATGAGAATGAAGTTCACCATCATGGGGTAAAGGAGCATCACAACTGGCCGCTCTTCATTGCCGATCTTGCGGACCACGATCGAGGCCAATGCGCCACCAATTGCGGCAGCAAGGGCTGCAAGATGGCCCAGCGAAAACTCGGTATCGCCCGGACGCAAAACGACCAAGACGCCCACAAGACCAACGATTACCGCAATCCAGCGGCGCAAACGCACCGTTTCGCCAAGCACCGGAATGGCCAAGATCGTGATCAGCAAAGGGGCCGCAAAAAGAATCGCATAAACTTGCGCAAACGGTAGAACTGAAAAGGCGTAGAAAACCGACACGCCAGTAACGACTGCCGCCCCTGTGCGCAATGCCAGCCACCAAGGGTGGCGTGGCACCAATGTGCCCGGATTTGCGTCCCGCATCATCATCACGGTTGCCAAAGGAAAGCTAAGCAAGACGCTGAAAAAGACAATTTGGAACGGGGAATAAACCCCGCCCAGAATTTTTACCACCACGTCATGTGTCGAAAAAATGCCGAAAGCAAGCAGCGCAAAAAGCGCGCCTTTTGCATTGGGCGACATCAGACGCTCGCGGTGAGTGCTAAAAGGATCACATCACCCATTTCTGTCGTGCTGAGCGGTTTGCCGTCCTCTGGACCCATCAGGTCCGCTGTGCGTGCGCCATCGGCAAGTACCTTTTCGATTGCTGCTTCGAGACGGTCCGCCTCAGCGCCTTGATCAAAAGAATAGCGCAGCGCCATCGCAAAGCTAAGGATACACGCAATCGGGTTCGCCTTGGATTGGCCCGTAATGTCCGGCGCAGACCCGTGAACCGGTTCGTACATCGCCTTTGGACGGCCATTAGCCATTGGCAGGCCAAGGGACGCCGATGGCAACATTCCCAACGAGCCCGTCAGCATCGCGGCACAGTCGGACAGAATGTCGCCGAACAGGTTATCGGTCAGAATGACGTCGAATTGCTTAGGCGCGCGCACCAACTGCATCGCACCATTGTCGGCATACATATGACTGAGGTCAACATCAGCGAAGTCAGCCTGATGCACCTCGATGACCACTTCGCGCCACAGGATACCGCTTTCCATAACGTTGGCTTTTTCCATCGAGCAAACTTTGTTGTTTCGCTTGCGGGCCAAATCAAAGGCGGCACGTGCGACGCGCTCTATCTCGGCTTCGGTGTAGCGTTGAGTGTTGATGCCCACGCGCATGTTGTCTTCCATGTGGATGCCGCGCGGTTCGCCGAAATAAACGCCAGAGGTCAGTTCGCGCACAATCATGATATCAAGACCGGCGACGATGTCCTTTTTCAGCGACGAAAAGTCTGACAGCGCGTCAAAGCACTGCGCGGGGCGCAGGTTGGCAAACAAGTCCATTTCCTTGCGCAAGCGCAGTAGGCCGCGTTCCGGCTTTACGCTAAAGTCCAGATTCTCATACTTGGGACCGCCAACGGCACCCAGCAGAACGGCATCGACTTCTTGTGCCTTGGCCATCGTGTCATCATGCAGTGGCACGCCGTGCACGTCATATGCGGCACCACCGACAAGGTCTTCTGAGACGTCAAACTTCAGGTCTCGCTTGTCGCCGAACCAGTCGATGACGCGCTTGACCTCGTTCATCACTTCGGGGCCAATGCCGTCGCCGGCGAG
>JBLHTS010000217.1:0-6406 GCA_047627695.1 Yoonia sp.
AAATCGCAGAGCTTTTTGATCTGACCGTCGTCGGCACACAGGTACTTTTGATTTAAGGTGGCGAACACCAAAACGAAAAAGGGCGCCCGCAATCGGGCGCCCTTTTTCGTTGTTGCGTTGGGCGCTTAACCCCTACTGAAAAGTCCGAAATATCGGCGTCGCTTTTTTGCAGGTACAGCCAGTGTACCGGGCTTTTGAATGACGGCATCTTTTAAGTCATTTGAGGTGGCCGGTGCAGGTGCAGGATCATGCAGCACTTCACTGGTTTCGCGGTTGAATTCGGCAGCCCATTCTGGTTGCGACGTCACTTTCCGCGTAGCAGGTGAGGGTCTGCGGGACTTGGGTAGCACATCTCTTGGTTGCGAATTGAGGACGTATTCGTTCGTTTCAGACACCAAGCGGGTCAAAACCTTGTCGAGCCTCTTCGTCGGGCTCATCTTTATTGGCTGTGCGCGGTCGCTTCGCTTAGTGATTAGATTAAGCCACTCGCGCGCCGACTGCAGGCGGGCCTTGGGCAGGATCATCATTGCCTTATCGATGGCTTCAAGGAATTCATCGTCGTATTCAGGAAAACGCCCCAGCAACGGTTCGCAAGGATCTGGGTTGTTGCCAGCGAATTCCGCCATACGGGTCTGGCTGTTGGGTGGGGCCTCGCCGCTGATCAAGTGGTAGAACGTAGCGCCCAGTGCATAAAGATCGCTACTTGGGCCCTGTTTGCCACCGGCGAAATAGAACTCTTGCGGTGAATATCCGTCCTTAACAACAAGCACAGCGGATAATGCGCGCGTTTCGCGGCTCGCCTCTTCGCGTGCTGCGCCGAAGTCGATCAAAACAGGGCTGCCCCATTTGTCGAGCAAGATGTTGTCCGGTGATAGATCACGGTGCAGCAGATCGTTCTGGTGAACCAGTTCGACTGCATCAAGGGTCTTTATCAGAACCTCTTTCACTTGAAGCGGGCTAAGAACGTCATCTTCGTCCTTGATCAGGCTTAGCAGATCACGGCCGTGGATTAGATCCAGCACCATATAGGCGGTTTCATTGTCTTCAAAAATCCGGTGCACGCCGACAATATTGGGGTGGCGCAGTTTGGCGATACTTCGCGCTTCGCGCATGAACATTTCTACAATAGCGCGGTATTTTTCGTGGTGGATGTGTGAACGGACATGCACGTTCTTCCCATCGCGGCGGCAAAACGCCTCTGGGTAACATTCCTTGATGACGACACGCCGTCCCAGGAAGTTATCCTCCGCAAGGTAGGTGATTCCGAATCCACCATTGCTAAGCGGGCGTTCAATCGTAAATTGATCACCGAGCAATGTAGTCCCGCTTGGGAGTGCCTCGCTACCCTCGTTGGGTATGACATTAAGGTCAGCATGATTCGCTGCTGTCATCTCTACCTTTCATGCCAAAAACGCGGCATGCTCCATAAATAGTTACTCTAAACACTGATTGTATGCCGGAGAAATATGTTTCCAATGAGGCAATAGATGGCGGCGTATCGCCTTAAATGCCCTGTTTTCGCAGTTATCGGTGTTTTTTGAAGAATTGTCAGATTTCTTCAGAAGAGCGTATCAAGAGCGGCAAAACTAGCGGCTACCGGTCCGCAGCTGTGGATCGCGATGTTTTCACCACATCGCCGGACTCATCACAGATAATACGGACCCTAATACCGCGGTACCAAAAAGGTCAGCCGCGTGCGACACGCATCCTCATCCGCGCCTTCTTCAGACTGGCTGGTGATTTCGCCTGACCGCATTTTTGCGGGGACCTCTGCAGCTTCAAGACCCAGCCAGGGGCCAAGGTTATGTGCCTCGACCGTTGCGCCATCGACTGTCAGCGCGACTTTCATCTTAGGCTAGCCCAACCAGCCTTTGAGGTTCTTTTCAATCACGCCTGTCAGCGCATCAATATGTGCAGGATCGTCGTTCAAGCACGGAATATAGGTGAAGTTTTCACCGCCAGCATGTTCAAAACTTTCTTTGATCTCTTCGTTGATTTCTTCCAGCGTTTCGATGCAATCCGCGGAAAAAGCAGGCGCGCAAATCGCGATGCTTTTGACGCCTTCTTCCTTTGCAAGACGGGCCACCTCTTTGACGGTGTAAGGCTTAAGCCACTCTTCGGGACCAAACAGCGACTGGAAAGTTGTCACGATTTCGGTGTCTGCCCAGCCCAACCGCTCTTTGAGCAAGCGCGTCGTTTTCTGGCACTGGCAGTGATACGGATCGCCTTCGCGCAAGTAACGCTCTGGCACACCGTGATACGAACAAATCAGCTTTTCCGGCTTTGTTTCAGCGGCTTTGTAAGCTTTTTCAACCGACTGCGCGAGCGCCTCGATATAGGCGGGTTCCTGAAAATAAGGCTCCACGACACGTGCAACAGGTTGCCATTTTTCTTCCATCAAGGTGCGAAAAAATTGGTCATTGGCCGTTGCTGAAGTGGCACCCGCGTAATGTGGATAAAGTGGGAAGAACAGGATTTTAGTACACCCGTCTTCGACCATTTCACGGACTTTGGACTTGGTCGAAGGATTGCCATAGCGCATGCAGAAGGCAACGCGCACATCGTCGCCATAGCGAGCAACCATTTGCTTCTTGATCGCCGCAGTCTGCTTTTTCGTGATCGTCAGCAGCGGGCTTTCGTCGTCTTCTTGGTTCCAGATGGACCGGTAGGCCGCGCCAGACGAAAACGGACGCTTTGTCAAAATAATCAATTGCAAGAGCGGCTGCCAGATCCATGCCGAATAATCGACAACGCGTTTGTCCGATAGGAATTCGTTCAGATACCGCCGCATGGACCAGTAATCCGTGCCGTCAGGTGTGCCAAGGTTCGCCAGCAGAATCCCCACACGTGCCGGCTTTACCTTCGGGTGGTCGGGCTGCGCGTGCATTGGGCAAACGGCAGGGCGAGCTTCGGATTTGGTCTCTGCAACGAACATATTCATCGTCCCTTAAGTAGAGGTATTTTTTGTGCATTTAAATAGAATACGGGCCGGCTTAGTCATTGGACTTGTTTAAAGGTGTTTCTTTTGTCCCTAATGCGTCGGCCAGACGCGTCGTGGCACTGCCCGGACGTAAGGGTTGTTGCTGATTCTGTGCAGGTGCCCACCCCGTCAGAGTGATGATTTCGAAAGTGGCATCCACGCGGTCGTCACTGTTGCGAAAATTATCTGCGTAGATGCTTGCCGCTTCGGTTAAGATATTGCGGCGGGAGGCGTGTTTTATTCGTTGGGAAAGCGCGTTGTTTTCGCCCATCTTGCGCAAGTCATGCATAAGGTGGAATGCATTGGCATAGCTGACCGTTAACGGCGTGCTATCTGCTACCGGCAACGCAAGCCCTGCGCGTTGCAGCAATGCGCCCAAGTCCCTGATTTCGCCCATAGGTGCAATGCGTGGCGACAGGCCGCCAGTAATTGCAGCTTCTGCCTCGGCCAATGAGGTCCGCAATTCGCGCAGCGTTTGTCCACCAAAAAAGGTGCAAAGTAGCAACCCATCGGGTTTCAAAGCGTGGCGCGCCTGCACCAATTGGCCGACTGGATCATTGGCCCAGTGCAGGCACATCGCGTGTAAGACCAAATCATGAGAATCAGACTCTAAAACTAGGGTTTCTTCGTCAGAAATGATGGTTGCATCGGGATAGCGGGCCGCCCAAAAATCGGGGAAACCGGTGACAATCGCGACTGACGTAAAGGTTCTATTAACCTCTATCAGTCTTTCATGGATTTCATCGGCGGCCTGCTCTTGCAGAAACAACGCGCTGGGTAGCGCGCGGTTGCGGTTGCGCATCAAAGCGGCGCGGTCAGTGATTTGGGGCATCGTCATCAGGGTCATTTAGGGTGCATTCATGCAGTTGCAAAGCGTCATTCGAGCAATTTACCCACCGCAATGCGTGGCATGTGATGCCTTGACCGACGCAGACTTTGGGCTTTGCGGGGCCTGTTGGTCGAAAACTGTCTTTATCGACGGGCTGGTGTGTGACCGTTGCGGCACCCCTTTGCCCGGTGATGATGATGGCACAAGGGTACAACGTGACGACTGCATGACCATCGCCCGCCCTTGGGATCAAGGCCGCGCGGTTTTTGCCTATTAAGGTGTCGGGTGGCGGTTGGTTTTGGGCCTCAAGCACGGGGATCGGACTGACTTGGTGCCTGCTGTTGCGCGATGGATAGCGCAGAAAACCGCAAAAATGGATCTGTTGGACCCCATTCTTATTCCAATCCCACTGCATTGGACCCGCCTATTGAAGCGACGTTATAATCAGTCCGCTCTTTTGGCGCAGGCCGTTGGAAAAGTTTTGGGTCAACCGGTTTGCGTTGATGCGCTGTTGCGCCCCAAGAAGACCACGCTGCTAGATGGCCACACCCGCGACGCAAGGTTAGCGACCCTTGCGGATGCGATTACCGCAAACCCTAAACGTCGTGACCAGATCTTGGGCCGTAATGTGTTGTTGGTCGATGATGTAATGACATGCGATGCAACCCTTGCCGTCAGTACCGAGGCCTTGCGGGCTGCGGGTGCCGCAAACGTGTCGATTGTGACACTGGCAAGAGTGGTTAAAGATGCCTAAATAGCGGGGATACTGATCTAAGGACGACTTTTATGGCGAGCGTTGAAATCTACACCAAACCTACCTGTGGCTTTTGCCACATGGCGAAACGTCTGCTGAATTCCAAAGGGCTCAGTTACGCCGAAGTGAACATCTCGGCGCAGCCGGAACGCCGCGCAGAGATGATCCAGCGTGCCAAGGGCGGCAGCACGGTCCCGCAGATATTTATTGATGGTAAACACCTCGGCGGTTGCGACGATTTATTTGCACTAGAGCGTGGCGGAAAACTGGACGCCCTGCTTGCCGCATGAAGGTCGCCCTGCTTCAGTTGAATTCAGGTGATGACCCAGCCACGAACTTGGCCGTGACGTCAGAGCTAGTTGGGCAAGCAGCGGGGCAAGGTGCAGAGTTCGTCCTGACGCCAGAGGTGACGAATTGCGTGTCGCAAGATCGGGCGCATCAGGCACGGGTACTGCAAAATCAAGCCGATGACATCACGCTGGCGGGTCTGTGCGACGCTGCGGTTCGGCATGGTGTTTGGTTGTCGATTGGGTCACTTGCGTTGAAAACTGGGGACGCGGACGGGCGTTTTGCGAATCGGTCGTTCTTGATTGATCCGGCGGGTCGCATAGTCGCGCAATATGACAAAATCCACATGTTTGATGTGACGGTTTCTCCCTCAGAAAGCTACCGCGAATCCGCTGGATACCGCCCCGGTGAATGCGCCGTTGTCGCTGATACGCCGTTTGCCAAAATCGGGATGAGTGTCTGTTACGACGTGCGCTTTGCCTATCTTTACCGCGCCTTGGCGCACGCAGGTGCGCATATTTTACTGGTTCCATCCGCATTTTCACCCGTCACAGGGGCGGCCCACTGGGAACCCCTGTTGCGCGTGCGCGCGATTGAAACCGGATCATATGTGTTGGCGGCCGCTCAAACTGGCACACATCCGGCGCAATCAGGCAAGCCCCGCCAAACTTATGGGCATAGCCTGGCCGTTTCGCCTTGGGGTGAAGTTTTGGTCGACATGGGGACGGTGCCCGGGATTGCAATGGTTGATCTTGACCTAGCGGAAGTGGCACAAAGCCGTAAACGTATTGCGGCCCTAAGTCATGACCGCCCCTTCGAAGGCCCATAATGTCCAAGACGTCAGATGACCTTGCTGTTTCACTGTTCAGCGAAATTCTTGTGGTAGAGCAACTTGCCCGCGCCAGCGTGGCACGGGTGCTGCCAAAGGGCATGGAGCTGTCGCATTTTTCGGTTCTCAACCACCTTGCCCACTCTGGTGCAGAGCGGTCTCCGGCGCAGCTGGCCAAGACATTCAACCTGACACGCGGTGCCATGACCAACACATTGCATAAACTTGAATGGGCTGGGTGGGTTCATATTCGTCCCGATTGGGATGATGCACGTCGCAAGATGGTCGCGATCAGCCCCTCGGGTCGATCGGCGCGCAACGCTGCTTTGGCAGCAATCGCACCTTTGATCGCTGATGTCGTTGAAGGGGTCGGCGAGGACAAAGTGCGCATGGCCTTGCCTGTTTTGCGCGAAATGCG
Source organism: Yoonia sp. (assembly GCA_047627695.1). GTDB lineage: Bacteria > Pseudomonadota > Alphaproteobacteria > Rhodobacterales > Rhodobacteraceae > Yoonia. The sequence goes on from JBLHTS010000217.1 coordinate 6,099, forward strand.
ACTAAAACTGCGCGGTGCTTTGGACTAAGCGGACTTTGTTGCTGTGGTCACATAGTTCACCGAAAGATCGCGATCAGAGATGGACCATGTGAACTTTGCAAAATTAAACACAAACCCTTTGCGGTCCACGGGAGTCATTCCAGACTTTTCGATAAATCCGAACAATTCATCCGGCGTGATGAATTTTTTCCATTCATGCGTGCCTTTTGGCAGCCAGCGCATCACATATTCTGCGCCCACAATCGCCATTGCAAAGCTTTTAGGATTGCGGTTGATGGTCGAGCAAATGTGGATACCGCCGGGTTTCA
>JBLHTS010000218.1:0-6390 GCA_047627695.1 Yoonia sp.
TCTACCTCCGAAACGGAGCCTCACCTACAAAGAGCAAAAAGAACACAAATTCTTTGTATCACTCGAAGGCCATGATGTGGCAACGAACCTGAAGTGGGCCATGGCGTCAAATATGCTTGTGATGTCACCATTGCTGCGGTTTGAGACATGGTTCATGGAAGGACGCCTGCAACCGGGCAAGCATTTTGTCCTGCTCAAAGACGATCTTAGCGATCTCGAAGATAAGGTGGATTACTATGCAGTCCATTTGGATGAAGCCGAAGAGATCATCCGTAACGCGCATGCCTGGGTCGACCAGTTCACAGATCCGTTGAAAGAAAGCATCATTTCCACGCGCGTACTTGAAAAATACTTTCGGCTATCCGGACAACTTTAGGCAGCCAAGGCGTCGGGGCATAGCGTTCTTGAAAGTGCATGTTGTCATGGCATTCGATGCAACCATCCAGTATCTTGCCTAAAAATCTAAACAATGGGCAACCAGGATCAGGGCATGCAGGTTAACACTGATACAATTGATGTCATCGCGCCGAACCTGAAGCGGCGTTATTCAGGTGTCTCCTCGACTGTATTTCGACTTGTGCCGGTTCAGGCAAACAAGATCTCCATTGCGACCACGGGACCTGTGTTACCGGCCGACATACCGCAATTTCCGCTCTCTAAGCTTCTGTTTCTATCGCGGTCAGGACCCTCAGGTTACCGCATCTGGCATGCGCGCCGGAACATCGAAATGTTGGCCGGTGTGCTCCTGAAATTTGTGCTCCGCAAGCGTTTGAAGCTTGTCTTCACCTCAGCGGCGCAACGGCGCAGGGGCGAATACTCGCGCTGGCTCATCCGTCGGATGGACGCGGTCATCGCGGCCTCTGGCAAGGCGAAGTCCTATCTTGGGGTGCCCGCCACAGTGGTGCTGCATGGGATCGACACGGAGGCGTTTGCCCCGCATGCTGACCGCACCGCCTTGCGAACCAAACTTGGGCTCGACCCGGATGCGCTGATCGTCGGATGCTTTGGCCGGATCAGAGAGCAGAAGGGAACGGATATCTTTGTCGATGCCATGATCGCACTTTTGCCCCGGCATCCGTCAGCGCAGGGGGTCATCATGGGGGGAGTCACCCGCGACCAGCAGGCCTTTGTCGACGGTTTGAAATCAAAAATAGACGCAGCGGGCCTTGGCGACAGGTTGCGTATCCTGCCCGAAGACAAGGGTTTCACGATTGCTCCGTGGTTTCAGGCCAGCGATATCTACGTAGCGCCACAACGTTGGGAAGGTTTCGGACTGACTCCGCTTGAGGCGATGTCATGCGGTGTTGCTGTCGTCGCAACCCGCGTCGGGGCCTTTGAAGACCTTGTTGTACCCGATGAGACAGGGTTTTTGGTGCCTCCCGAAGACCTTGCTCAACTGACTGCGGCCACAGACAAGTTGATGAGCGACACCACCCTGCGTCACGCGATGGCCAAGGCCGCAAGACGCAAAGTTGTCGAGCAGCATCAGATCAAGCACGAAGCCGACGCCATCATTGCAATCTACCGGCGTCTTATTTCCGAGGGGAAGAACGGAGGCACGGGCGTCTCTGGCGTGTAAAGGGCGCGCGCCGCCACCCGTGTCTGTTCCAAAGCATTTTGTTGAACTCTTGGAGGAAGGATCCCAGTTTGGCCGATCATCGCGTCACCATCGTCACTGTTTGCCACAACAGTCTGGCCGTGCTTCCGGCTATGCTGAAAAGCGTTCCCAAAGGCACGCCCGTTATTCTGGTGGACAATGCATCATCCGACACGGGCAAGCTGCAAAAACTGGCGCAAGACCATGATGCGACGCTGCACCTGAACGCAGACAACATCGGTTTTGGCCCTGCCTGCAATCAGGGTGCGGTGAAAGCGGACACAGAATTCCTGCTTTTCCTCAATCCAGACGCCGAACTGCAACCGGGAGCCCTTGATGCTCTTGTTGAAGCGGCGCAGCGCTACAGGAACGCCAGTGCGTTCAACCCCAGAATCCTTGACAGCAAAGCCCGCCAGAGCTTTCGCCGTGGCTCCAAAATCAGGCCAAAGGAACGGCTCAAAGGCCCCCTACCCACAAGCGACGCAGAAGTGTCTATTCTTGCAGGCTCTGCCATCTTTTGCCGCAAAGCCCTGTTTGAGAAGATCGGCGGATTTGATCCTGCAATCTTCATGTATCACGAGGATGATGATCTGTCCTTGCGGCTGCGCGAACATGGGCCGCTGATGTATTGCCACGACGCGCAGGTGGTTCACCTTAGCGGGCAAGGCTCTCCGCGGTCACCACAGGTTGCTGCCTTCAAGGCCTATTATTCAGCACGTTCGCGCGTCTACACACTCGAAAAGTACGGACACCCGCGACCCAAACTGAGCACATTGGGGGCTGCTGTGTTCAGGCTGATCGCACCCGATACCCTGTTCCTGAAAAGAAAACGCGCCAAAAATGTCGGATATATGAAGGGGGCGTTGAGCGCCCTGAAAGACGGCGGACGGCATGGATGAAGTCGCAAACTGAATGCTTTCGATCAAACCCAATAGAGATTGATATAAGGCCGCTCAATTTTTTCGGCCCAATCCTGCAAAGCCTCGAACATCGGCACATAGCGTTCTGGATCCTGACGCTCATGGGTTTCGACAAAAATGCAGTCGATGCGCGAGAGAACAGGATGATCGACTAACCGGTTTAGGATGTCCCACTCTGCGCCCTCGATATCCATCTTTAGGATACGGACATCGCGATCCAGAGCTTCAATGTAGGCGATGACGTCGACAACATCGACCCGGATTGCATTTTCGGCGGCCATGTCTTTGCCACTATGCACAAGTGACGAGCCTTGCGTGTGTCCCGAAGGATCATCAGGCGACCATTTGGCGGACCGGTGCAACAGCAGGCTGTCGGGTTGATGACCCGCCGCTTTGTGGACAAGCGTGACATTAGGCAGATCATGCACCGCATCCTGCAACGCTGCAAAGGCCCCGGGATCAGGTTCAAAACTGATCACATCAGCCCCGGTCAAAGCCATGCGCCGCGTGATGGAACCGACATTGGCCCCAAGGTCGATACAAAGGTCACCAGCCAGCGTCTCTGCCAAAACCTGCGAAAAGGTATCTTGCATGCGCGCACACTGGCGGCGCTTGAGCTTGCGACGTGCGATATAGCCCAGTTTACCGGGGAACCGGACACTGATTGCCATGGCTTTTTCGAACGTGCCCTGAACATCGGGGCGTTTGGCAACGGGTTGTGTTCTCTTTGTCATGTTCAGATTTTCGCTCGCTATCCTGTTAAGTCCAACGTCGGGACCGCATCTACCTATAGGGCATCCAAGCCAACGGATAAACATCGTACGCATCAGGCGCGCGACAACGTAAGCGGTCTGACCACAGTGGTCTGATTGAACTGCCCAGCCACCTCTTGGGCCTCAGAATTTCCCGAGTATCTTTCTTAGTTTGGGGCGCGCCATAAGGACGGGATCCCATCGCCGTAAGCCAATCGTCTTGCGCGCGCCATCAAGATCACCTGCCTGTGCGGACTTTATCAGCTTTTCATCAAATCTCTGCATAACGGGCGCTGGCGAAAAATGCTGCCGATACGCTTGCTGCGCGGACGGGGCAGATCGATCAAAGTTCTTGATCAACTCATAAAGGCCCTCTGAACTTCGATACACCTGTGCTGTCTCGCCCAGCACATCCAGATGTGCCCTTTCCTTTGAGCCTCCGAACGTCAGCACAGGCTTTGCGCGCAATGAGAACTCTCCGACCGCGAGTCCAAAAGTTTCGCCCCGAGACCGTGCATGCAGCATCGCATCACACGTATTTATGAAGGCGGTCTTGTCACCCATGTCAGCTGTCGCTGCTCTGAAAATTACCCGCGGATGGTCAATGAACTTTTTGATATTCATAAAAATGAAGTAGGTCTGCGGCAGCATCTCCAGAACCTTCGGAATGACCGAACCCTTTACGAAGCCGATATCAAAACTGTCCGGCCCGCCGTAGCAGCCAAACACCATGGATTCTTGTGGAATATTCAACTCACCACGCAGGGTTTCATCACTATCACCGATAGCCACAATATGAGGCACCCAAGGCAGCAACCCCCGTGTGCAGTGATCGGATAACCACTCAGAGACATACGCATATGATGCTCCGTGAATCTGGCGAACTGTCGTTGCAAAGACAGCATGTACCATCGTTGGCACAGCCTTGGACACCAGATCATCACGCTTTCCGGCTTTGAGAACATGCAGCAGATCGCAGTTTTCCGAACCAATATAGCTGTCTGCCTCTGCGAAGCTGTTACAGGGGATCAGATCGAACGCAGCCTTAAACTTCTCTATAACTTTGGGGTTGTTGCCCGGAAAGGTCGCATCATAGAGGACCACACTTTCGTTTCGCAGAAGGGTGCGATTATGGTCGGCATAATCAAACAATGCCACAGCGGTCCCGCGTTCCGTCAAATTATTCGCATAGAAAGCTATCTTGGCCACTTGAGTCACCGATTTCTAAAAACACGTTGATACGAGATCGAATACCGGGGCCCCTGAAGGTGTCTTGGTTTTTCGATCCGTTTTGGAGGATTGTCCAGCTGGATCAGGATTACAGTATGACTGCCAACTTCATGAGCCAGCACCTTTCCAGCGGTTATGTACCCAGAACCATTGCTCAGGATTCTTAAGAATGCGCACCTCAAGAGAGTGGTTTAGCGCTCTGGTCATGGTTTCGGGGTCTGTATGCGGGATCGGTGCTTCAAGATCGGCGATGAAACCCTCTCCATTGGCCAGCCTAGTCCCATAAAACGGGACCAGGATCGCGTCATACCGCAGCGCCAGTTCGGCCATCGAGGTCGCCGTCAACGCGGCATGACCAACGAAAGGAAGAGGCACTCCACTATTGGCGCGCACGTCGATCAACACCGCCAATGTGCCCCCCGCTTTAAGGTGCCGCACCATTTGGCCAAGACCGGGACGACCTCGTTCAAACAAAGGTGTGCCAATGGTAGAAATATTCTTGAGATAGAATTCATGAAAGAACGGATTGTTCATGTGACGGTACAATGCCCCCACATTAAATCCCTGGGCAATCAATCCGGCGCGAACGATATCATAGTTGCCAAAATGGCCGGAGACGACAATTGCGGGCCGGTTGGCGGCGCGAGCCTCTTCCAACGCAACCAACCCCGGTCCTGTCAGCTCCGTTTGCTGCGCCATAGACAACAGGTCCTGCGGGGAAAACAGCTCGCAGATTGTGCGCCCGATATTGCGCGTGACTTCTGTTGTCAGGATATTTCTCTGGGCTGTCCCAAGATTTGGCCAGATAAGATCCAGATTCTGGCGTATCCGTTTTCGATATCCGACCACCGGCGCAATGATCCGGGACATTACCCACGCCATGAACGCACTGCGCTGGCGGAACGGAAGGATGTTTAGCGTCGAGATCATGGCTCTTATCACGCCACACTCCAGCCAATAGCGAAGGGAACCGGCTATCTTCATCTTTGACATTTCTAGTTCCTGCCTTTGACTGCTCTTACATAAGATGCGTCCGCTTGCGACATCACCCGTAGCATGTGATGTTTTGCCTCAAACGCCTCCGGACAGAAATTTCCAACCAAAGGGAGCGCGCATTCGAATACAATGTCGTGTGACATTCATATTTTTTGGTTATCGTTTGGGCGGACTGACCTGCCCCCCGAGGCTCCCTCATGCATAACGACAATTTGCGAGTTTGGCTTTCATAGTCCTCGTCGTTGATTTGGACAAGCGTATCGGACGCGGAGCTTTAAAATTGCTCACGCGCTCCTGTGGATGTTTGGTTGCCAAGCGATGAGTGCAGTCTGACGTTGTTGTAATCGTATCGCCAGAGCACCAGCTACGGTAAGCCCAAAGTCAACATCCAAACCGAATCCACTTAGGAATCCAATGCGATCGTGGCCGGACTTGGCGCACTATATAGTTGCCTGCTTGCTCCAAGAACGTAAGATCACTATCCCTAACCTTTGCGTCGTTAAAGCGTTTTATAGTATTCTCAATGTTAACTTCGCCTTGAAACGACCAAATGGACGGGATTTCGCTCCCATGTATTGAAAACACCAAGTAGTCAGGATCAGGTGAACCTTCATTCGTGATTGGATGGTACCAACACAAAATGTCATTATGGTAGTCTAAATTGAAAGATATATTTCCGGAGTCATCCATTTTCCTTACTATCGCATGGATTTTCTTTTCACGTGCAATACGAGACATTGTCCGCCCTTAACAAAGAAGGGCTCCCATTGCCCCCAATCAATAGCATAATGTAAAATCATTCTTTGGTCCATTCGGTGAGCTACCCCTTGGATTCAAATTTCAAGTGCAACGGTTGATCTGAAGGCCGCGAGTTCCTCGGCCATGGCTTCCTCGG
>JBLHTS010000219.1:0-6379 GCA_047627695.1 Yoonia sp.
TTCGCAAAGCAAGCCAAATTGCCCGACGGTTGGGCGAAGAACGTGCGTTTGATCGTCGCGAGCGGGCGGATCACCACTATTGATGTAGGGCAGAAGTCAGTGGCGTCGGATGTGGCTGTGGACACCGTTCTGCCCGCACTTGCTAACTTGCACAGTCACAGTTTCCAAAGGGCGATGGCGGGCATGACCGAGTTTCGCAAAGCAGAAAAAGATAGCTTCTGGACGTGGCGCGATCTGATGTACCAGTTCACTGCGAACCTGGCCTGCAAGCGCCCTGGAGCGTCGCCGACGTGCGCTTTGATGCCAAGGCCAAGGAGATCCACTTCGAGGTCCGCTTCCAGTCGGGTACCCAGTTCGCTTGCCCGTCCTGCGGCGCGCCCGATCAGCCAGTCCACGACACACGGCCGCGGAACTGGGAGCATCTTCGCTTCTTCGAGCATAAGGCGTTTATCAACGCCTCCGTTCCCCGCGTTGCTTGCACGCAGTGCGGCAAGACCAGACAAGTCCCAGTTCCTTGGGCGCGCAGCGGCAGCGGCTTCAGCCAGTTGTTCGATGCCTTCGTGATCGCCATGGCCCGAGAGATGCCGGTGAAGGCCATAGCCGATCTTCTCGAGGTCGGGGACGACCGTATATGGCGCGTGCTTGACCACTACGTTCCGGCGGCGCGGCGCGGCCATCACCTTCGACCGGCTCCACGTCATCCAGCTGGCCAACGCCGCGCTGGAAGAGGTCAGGCGTGCTGAGGCGCGCGCAGAGCCCGCCCTGAAACGCAGCCGATGGATGTGGCTCAAGGACAAAAAGAAGTGGACCAAAAAACAGATTGCACAGCACCACACGCTGTCACGCATGCAGCTGAAGACAGGGCGCGCCTTCCGCTTGAAGGAAACGCTGCGCAAAATCTTCGCCACGGCCAGCACAAAGGCGGTGGCAAAGGTACAGATGCAAGCCTGGTTCCGATGGGCGCGCCGCAGTAGAATGGCGCCTTTCAAAAAACTCGCCCTGACCCTGAAATCGCACTGAGATGGCATCCTCAACGGCTTCGACAGCGCCCTGAGTAATGGCGCGGTTGAGGCGATCAACGGCTTGATCCAAGCGGCCAAGGCGCGCGCACGAGGCTATCGCAAACCCCGCAACTTAATACTCATGGCCTACCTGATCGCAGACAAGCTCAGCCACCTGCCAGCATCACCCTACACCACAACATATGGGGACATCATCAAGTGACAGAAAAACAACCCACCCACACAAATCGCGAAATAGCCATTTTCCCAAGGGGTTGCTGGGATTATGTCACGACTAAAAAACTGATCTACCATCCTGGTGTCGCCGCAAGCTCCGTGACAAACTCGGTTCCCTCAATCGACTTTATGTATATACTTAAAATATGGATGTAGAAATCAAATCCCTCGATAAAGAACCAAAGCAAAAGACGCCCTCTTTGCATAAGAAAATTCTCAATGAGGTCAGAGAAAACATTGTGTCTGGCCGCTGGCCTCCCGGTTTTCGCATTCCGTTCGAAACCGATATGGCCAAGGAGTATGGCTGCTCGAGGATGACGGTGAACAAGGCGCTTACCCAGCTTGCCCGTTCAGGTCTTTTGGAGCGGACCCGAAAATCAGGCACATACGTCAAAGCACCTCAGGCCTTGTCAGCGGCGCTTGAGATAACGAACATCAAGAAGGAAGTCGAAGACGCAGGTAAGGTATATGCCTACTCGCTTCTGCTAGACGATGTTCGCGCCTCAAACGGGGAAGATTCAGGCCGATTGAATAAATCGAAATCAAAAAAAGTTCGTCTTTTGGAGTGCCTTCACTTAGCAAATGAAGCGCCATTTTGCTTTGAAGAACGCATCGTCAATATTGATGCTGTACCGGAGATCGAGAGTGCTTCTTTCGAAAATGAATCGCCAGGCTCTTGGCTTTTGCAGAAGGTGCCATGGAACTCTGCTGAGCATCAGATTAGTGCAGAAATAGCCCCAACGAATGTGGCAACTCATTTGGGCATCAATGCCGGCGAGCCATGTCTAGCTGTTGAACGGAAAACTCAAAACGATCTTGGAAATGTTACCTGGGCAAAGCTATGGTATTCTGGAGCCAACCACCGGTTGGTTGCCACGTTCACACCTTCGAGCTGACAGTTTTTTAGATACCAATACGCTTCACACATTCGGCGCCGTTCTTTTGAAGCTCTTTGATGGAGTTCAGGCCCATCAGTTTGAGACTGATTTTAATCTCGTCTGCCAATATATCGATTGCTTTCTCTACGCCTGCTTGACCGCCAGCAGACAGACCCAACGCATATGCTCGCCCCAGCAAGACGCTACTGGCACCAAGGCCTAGTGCAATAATGATTTCGCTGCCACGTCTAAAGCCACCATCTATCATCACGCAGAATTCTGGCCCCACAGCTTTTCTAATCGCAGGCAGCTGGGAGATTGTAGATCCTGCAAAATCTAATTGTCTCCCACCATGATTAGAAATGACAACCGCGTCAGCTCCACAATCTTGTGCGATCCTTGCATCCTCAGCACAAAGAATGCCCTTGATGACAAGCTTTTTATTCCATTTTTCCCGCAACCATTTGACGTCATCCCAAGTCAGCGACGGATCCAGTCGTCCAGATAGATTTGAGGCTTGCTCCAATGCACCCGTGCCAAATTCAGGAAAATCACGGACGGCCTCGACACTTGGGCGGCCCGTTCTGAGCATATCTAAACACCATGCAGGCCTCTGCATCATTGAGAACAATAAGGGGGCGTTCAGACGTGTTATCTCGCGGAAACCGTTACGTACGTCCTTCTCACGAACTGATGTGACCGAAGTATCCACTGTAAGATACAGAACGTCGGTATCTGCATCGACTGCGGCCTGAAGAAGCTTATCAACAAACGATCTATCACGGTCCATATACAGTTGAAAATGGAGTTGTCCCCCGACTTTTTGCCTGAGCGTTTCGATGGACGAAATCGAGAAAGTCGACAAGCACAGTGGTATACCCTTGTTCTTTGCAGCTTTGGCGGTCTGAATCTCACCGTTGCCTCGATATAGACCGAGAAACCCCACAGGACCCAACATAAAGGGCAGTTTATGTGTTTGACCAAGATAGCTAGAATCGAGGCTTGGATTTTCGGTTATCCTGAGAACATGTTGAACCAGCTCCCAACGCTCGAAATCTGTCCGATTGCGCTTCATCGTCGTTTCGGAGAATGCTCCACCATCGATGTAATCAAAAAATATCTTTGGCAAACGCCGTTTGGCCAACAACCTTAAATCATCAATGTTGACGATGGTGCTCATGGTGACAGGCTCAGTGTTGTGAAGGGGTAATGCGGTGCAGGAACTCCGCCACCAGATTAGTGCCGGCTTCTGGTTCGCTGCCGCAAAGGGCAATAAGAGAAAACGCAATGGCAGAAGATGCCGGATTGTGCCGATCGGCGTTCGCGCGCAGATTCATCACTAATGCCGGACACATGGCAAGTGCTGACCGCAATGTTTGCTGCCAAGTATCGGGCAACATACCGTGCTTGAAGAGATGGGCCAAAAACGGTTTCCAAAAGGCTTCGATTTTGGCGTCCAGCAATTTTTGCCGCACGGGGCTTAAAGACCAATTGGAATCGAGCGAGAGAACACCGTTTTTATGAGTGGCTTCCGTTTGAAATACAGAGGCTGCATCCTCTGCATTATAAAGCCATAAAGGATGGGCAAGTGTGTTGTGAAATGTTGCTTTCGCTTCGGCAAGAAGTGATGGGATATGCTCACCGGCAAAGGCTGGATCGAAATAGGATAATGTTGGTTCAGCACCACTTGCCTCAAACCAGACATTGGCGTTATGTGCATCGCCATGGGCGGTGAAGCCCCCTGCGTTGGCTAGATTGTCAGGATGTAGATTGCGTGCTGCAGCCTCGAAAATCTCACCAAATGTGGAGCGCATGGACTGCCCGTTGACGACAAGTTTGGCTTGCGAAAACTCGCGCCAATGCAATTCAACACCGGGAAAGGAAAAGATCTGATCCACGTAGAAGTCTTTGTAACGTCCACCCGGAACAGCGCCCGATTTCAGATCAAGCATTCGGTCAAAAAATAGATGATGGACAGGTTCTTCACGCACTTGGCTTACGCTAACAGGATGCAACGTGCGTAGCGCCACTTCCAAAATCTGTTTGTTTAAAACCGCCTCCGCTCTTGCGGCCGTTGCTTCGGCTTTCACGTCAGGGGATAGGTCTAAGTCCAGCAACACATCGGAGAAGCGCTTATCATTGCGCCTTTTGTAAACCAATATTTGTTCGCCGGGCAGTGTTGATGTCATGACGGGCATATCAATGGGCAGTCCTGCATCGGCAATGATCTCGGCGCGATAATACTCGCCCTTCATGTCTTCCTCGCCTTCCTCCTGATGGAATTTAAAAAAGAAAGCAGCACCGTCCGCTTCAAAAAACCCGTTCAGAGAGTTGAGCGAGTATTGGTCGTCATTGATTTGAAGATTTTCGATTGTAAGGTCGAATGTGTCTTGCAGGAACGCAATCAGTTGCGTGATCGCCTGCCGCCTGTCGGTCTTGGCAAGCTGGCGAATAGCGGCTGTGCGAGACAATTGGTCATGTTGTGCGGCTGTGTTCAAGGCACTTTTCCTTCTTGGCTTATAGACAGAAGCGTCTTGATGCCGGTGGCATGGCCATCAACGATGTTTTGATAGGTCATGGGGGTTTCTTCCAATGAAATCATAGAGCCTATGACCGGCTGAAACTGTTCAGGGTTTTGTTGCAGTAGGTCAACGGCATTGGGCAATTCGTTGGTAAAAGCATGGCATCCGATGAGAGATAGCTCCCGCTCGACAAGATGTACTGGGTTGATACTAACTTCGCCTGAACCAATGCCCACCAAGCCGATTTTGCAACCGCTTAAATTAGCAATCAGGTGTGACATGACGTTGATATTGCCAGTCGTATCCAATACGTGTCTGACAGGTTTTATTGAGCCACTCTTGAACTGGTCGAATTCAGACAACTCGGTGGGAGTTGCGTTAGCCATTTTCGAAACAAGCCCTTCGCGCTCCTTATTTATGTCACTCACTAAAACCGGTCCTTTGGACAGGCACATTGATGCGAGTGCGGTTAGTGCACCTACTGGTCCACAACCAACAACCAATAATGGCTGATCATAACCTATGTTGAGTTGATTGATTGCATGGAGAGCAACAGCAAGTGGTTCTGCCAAAGCTAGAACATCCAGCCTGGAATTGGGCTTGCACTTGATCAGCAAATTAGCCGGTAACGTTATAAAGTCTGCAAACCCACCATCAATAGCTTCACCAACAAAGCCTAGGTTTTCACAAAGATGGGACGCATCGGACCGGCAATTATTACATTTGCCACAATAGTATCGTGAATCCGCTGCAACCTTGTCGCCAAGTGTGAGGTCGGTTACGCCCTCACCCAAACTTTCGACCCAACCTGAAAACTCATGACCCACAATTGATGGCTTACGAGAGATCCATTGGCCGGTTTTAAAATTGTGAATGTCAGATCCACAGATGCCAGCAAAGGCTACCTTGACCCGCACTTCACCCTTACCAGGTGGTGGAGCCATATCCACATTGTCAAATCTAATATCGAGTTTATCATGCAGTCGGACAGATTTCATGTCAGGACTTCTTTAGGTACTGGTCGCGCATTTCTGAGACAGCATTTTCGTGGGAGGAGAAGCCTTCATAACGAGCAAGCACTCGCGCGTGCTTTGCCATTTCAGGATATGCAGGTTTTGTCACATATCCAATTGAAGAACATTTAACGAAGTCATGAACGCTGAGTGGCCCATAAGTGGATGCTCCCCTACTTGTCGGAAGAACCGCATTAGGCCCAAGTGCAAAGTTACCGATGGACACCGGTGTGTGCGGCCCCATCAAGATTTCGGCAGCCTCAGTAATATATCCCAAATGCTCAAATGGTTCGGTTGAAAGCAGTTCGAGATGTTCGGGCGCATAGTCGTTTATGAATTTGTAGCTCTCTTCTATTGACGACGTCAGTATGATTCCACCGTTATCACCGCACATAACAGCTTTCGAAAACTCAACACGTTGGTCTGTCATTTTGGCCCAGTGATCGGGCAATGCAGCAAGGGCTTCTTCAGCCACACGTCGAGAGTGAGTTACCAAATATGCTGAGCTATCTGGACCATGTTCAGCTTCAACCAAAACATCCAAAGCTGCCAATCCGCCATGGACGGTTTCGTCTGCAAAGATGATGGCCTCAGATGGTCCTGCGGGCAGACCGGGATTGATCAATCCCGACAACTGCCGTTTAGCCGCTACAACCCAAGGGCTGCCGGGGCCAACAATCTTCAATGCACGCTTAACCGTTTCTGTACCATAGGCCGCTGCAGCAACT
>JBLHTS010000220.1:0-6362 GCA_047627695.1 Yoonia sp.
GGTTGGCATCGTTGCGTGATAGGCATGACCGCCGTTTTCGTAAGCCTGCATGATGCTGTGCCACTTCTTCAGATCAACCGTGAATGAATTCGACGTCGTGTCTGCCATGCGTGTGACAGCACGGTCCGACATCATCACCAGACCTGCGCTCGGGGTGGCAGACCAGCCCTTTTGCGGGGCGGATATCAGAACATCGACGCCAGTCGCCTTCATATCGACCCACACACAGCCAGACGCAATGCAATCAAGTACTAACAACGCACCGACCTCATGCGCGGCAGCGGCCATCGCGGTGATGTAATCATCTGGCAGGATTATCCCGGCAGAGGTTTCCACATGCGGGGCAAAAACCACGTCAGGCTTTGCCACTTTGATTGCAGCAACAACATCTTCGATCGGGGCTGGTGCGAACGGCGCGCGGGTATTGTTGCCCGATTGGCGGGCCTTCATCACCGTGGTCTGCGATGTGAATTTTCCAGTGTCAAAAATCTGGCTCCACCGATAGGAAAACCACCCGTTGCGTACGATCAGCGCATGGGCGTCGCAGCCGAACTGGCGGGCAACCGCCTCCATCCCGTAAGTCCCGCCACCTGGCACAACGGCCACGTGGTCGGCATTATAGACCTCTTTGAGCATTGCAGAGATGTCGATCATCACGCCCTTAAACGCTTTGGACATGTGGTTCAAAGATCGGTCAGTGAAAACCACCGAAAATTCCATAAGGCCGTCTGGGTCTACCGATGTGCGTGCGCTGTCCATGTCTTTATCCTCCAAGTGTTCACTTTGGGTAATCATGCACGGTCCCGAAAGCAAAGCCTATTTCGGTATACATTCAAATGTTCCGACAAGAATACAGCGCACTTTTCGCGCGTGGTTTTGGTTCAGATACTGCTTTTGATCTATATTGGTCCGGGCCTGCGTTCTTCACTCAGCAACACATTCGCCTCTACGTTGCCCACCCCGGGCATCGTCATAATCCGCCGACGCAGCACACGTTCAAAGTCGGCAAGATCACGGGCAACTACGCGCAACCGGTAATCATATAGGCCGAGGACGTGATCAACGGTTTGCACCTCTGGGATCGCGCCGATGGCGCGTTCGAAATCTTCAAGGCTCACACGGCCCTTGGTGGCGAGTTTGACACCCAGAAAGACGGTTACGCCAAAACCAACCTTTTCAGCGTCAAGTTTCAAGCGCCGACCTGCGATGACCCCCGCATCCTGCAAACGCTTGATCCTACGCCACGTCGCGGGCTGGCTCAGCCCCAGCTTTTGCCCTAAGCGTGTCGTCGATTGATCTGCATTTGCCGACAACGCGCGCAGGATCGCACGGTCAAGATCATCCAGCGTCATAGCGGCAGGCTTTCGTCAGATTTTACGGTAGTGACTGTCATCAAAGCCTCGATATCAGCGATATGCGGCAGGGTCAGGATCTGTTCCCGGTAGATGCGCTGATAGTCCGACAAATCACGTGCGATCAAGGACAAACGCACATCGACACGGCCAAGGAATGTCTGGATCTCGATCACCTCTGGCACGGCGCGGGCGGCTGCGATAAAATCATCAAAGGCACGCGATATTGTCTTGTCTAACGTGATCCGCAGACTGACAGACACGGTGTATCCCAGCGCTTTCCAGTCAATCACGATATGGCTGCCGCGTAGCACCCCGTCGCTGCGCAAACGATCCAACCGGCGCGTCAGGCGGGCGGGCGTGACCCCGATCACATCGGCCAGTTCCGGCACGCCGCGCGTGGGGTCGGCCTGCAACAAGCGTAATGTACGGCGGTCTATATCATCAAGCATAGAAAATTGCATAATTGAGCAAATTCCACATAGCAATCATCATTTCATAAGATATATATAAATTCCAACAGTCACATATCGTGAAATTGCCGTTATAACACGTATCAGATAACACTAACCAAAGGACGACAATTATGCGCGTTTATTACGATCGCGATTGCGATGTGAACCTGATTAAAGACAAAAAAGTAGCCATCCTTGGCTATGGCTCTCAAGGCCATGCCCATGCACTGAACTTGCGCGACAGCGGCGCAAAGAACCTTGTTGTTGCGTTGCGCGAAGGATCGCCAAGCCAAGCTAAAGCTGAAGGCGAAGGCCTGACCGTAATGGGTATCGCCGAAGCTGCGGCTTGGTGCGACCTAATCATGTTCACAATGCCCGACGAACTTCAGGCGGAAACGTACAAAAAATACGTCCGCGACAACCTGCGTGAAGGTTCTGCGATGGCGTTCGCTCACGGCTTGAACGTCCACTTCGGCTTGATCGAGCCAAAGCCAGGCGTTGACGTTATCATGATGGCACCAAAGGGGCCCGGTCACACCGTGCGCGGCGAATACACCAAAGGCGGCGGCGTGCCTTGTCTTGTGGCGATTGACCGTGATGCATCCGGCAAGGCAATGGAAATCGGCCTGTCCTATTGTTCTGCAATCGGCGGCGGCCGCTCCGGCATCATCGAGACAAACTTCCGTCAGGAATGCGAAACTGACCTCTTCGGCGAGCAGGCCGTGCTTTGCGGTGGTATCGTCGAACTGATCCGCATGGGTTTCGAAACCCTGGTCGAAGCCGGATACGAGCCAGAGATGGCTTATTTTGAGTGTTTGCACGAAACAAAGCTGATCGTTGACCTGATCTATGAAGGCGGTATCGCCAACATGAACTACTCGATCTCGAACACAGCCGAATATGGCGAGTATGTCTCTGGTCCACGCATTTTGCCATATGAAGAAACCAAGAAGCGTATGAAAGATGTGCTGACTGACATTCAGTCCGGCAAATTCGTGCGTGACTTCATGCTTGAGAACGCCGTTTCACAACCAACGCTCAAAGCCTCCCGTCGTGCCAATGACGAGCACCAGATCGAAATCGTCGGCGGCAAGCTGCGCGATATGATGCCTTGGATTTCCGCAGGAAAAATGGTCGATAAGGCGAAGAACTAAGCGCTTTTCGAACATCAACTCAATAGGGCCGCGCAACATTGCGTGGCCCTATTGCGTCTAGAGCCGGACAATCCGGTGAAAAATAGCGATCAGCCTTCGCGTAACTTTGGTGTAAGGTGGAAACACCAAATGGAACGGGAACAACCGGGCGCGCAGCACTTGGCGCATATGGCTGAACGCCGCAAATCCAGCATAGCCGTGTGCGCCGCCATTGCCCGACCGTCCGACGCCACCAAATGGGGCCGAAGGGTGAGCAAACACCATGACACTCATGTTCACACCTACGTTTCCGGAAGTGGTTCTTGTGATAACTTCATCCGCTAAAGCCTTCTTTCCAAAAATATAAAGTGCAAGTGGATGCGGCGCAGCGTTGATCTTGCCAATGACGTCCTCGAGTTCGAGGTATGGCATGACAGGCAAAAGGGGTCCAAAAATTTCAGTGTGTTGCACGTCCATATCATCGCGGACATCTGTCAAAACTGTCGGGGCAATCTTGCGCGCCGCCTCATCTGTTTGCCCCCCCGTCAGGATTCTCGCTCCTTTCGCGCAGGCATCATCAATCAATTGCACCACGCGCGTCCATTGTCGTGCGTGTATCATTCGGGCCAGATTGTCAGACTTCATCGGGTTATCCCCGTACATCCGCGTAATCTGCGCATCCAGCGCATCGAGAAAATCCCCGTGCACAGCTTCATGTACATAGACATGATCGGTCGCGACGCAGGTCTGCCCGCCATTCATGAACCGTCCCCACGCGATCCAACGCGCGGCGTTCTTGATATTGGCGTCCGGGCCGACAATGACGGGTGATTTGCCACCCAGTTCCAAAGTAACTGATGCCAAAGTTTTTGAGGCTGCGGCCATCACAATCTGCCCGACCTCTGGGCTACCAGTGAAAAAGATGTGATCGAATGGCAGCGACAAGAGTTCTGTCGCGACATCCACGCCACCTTCGACAACGGTGACCAAATTGGCAAGGTAGATGTCAGAGATCATCGCTTTGATCAGGGCGCTTGTTGCCGGCGTGAATTCAGAAGGCTTCAAGATCACCGCGCACCCCGCTGCCAACGCTGAAACGACCGGCCCCAATGCCAGATTGAACGGAAAGTTCCATGGCACAATCACCAGCGCCGTTCCTTTGGGTGTGGGTCGCACTTTGGCGGACGTGCCCAAAAACGCCAAACCCGAAGCCGCCCGCATTGGGCGCATCCAACGGCGCAAATGTTTGCGTGTATGGGAAATCTCAAGCAAGATCGGCAGAATTTCAGTCAACATGACCTCGTCGCGGTGTTTTCCGAAATCAGCGTGAAGTGCTGCACAAATGGCATCCTCTTCGGCCAGTATTTTGGCTTCCAATTTATCGAGTGCAGCCCTGCGCGCATCATAACCAAACGCTGTCCGTCGCGCGACAGTACCGTCCTTTTGCGCAGCAAAAATCTGCGCGATGGGATGAGAATTTGTGATCATGTCGCCATATCCAGCCAGCTTAGTCACAGATGCAACCCTAACTTGACGTCAAAGTGCTTGCTGCGTGTCAGCAATGGGATCACACAGCTCTCTGGAAACGCAGCGAAAGACTTACAATGAGCATCCCAACCCCGACGATATGGAACTGGCTGTCCATTGCAGCCCTTGGATTGATCTGGGGGGCGACCTTTATGGTCGTTGCTATCGCGCTCGAAGGCTATGGGCCGCTGACAGTGGCCTGCGCGCGCACAACACTGGGTGCCGCCGCTTTGCTATTGTTGATGCGGGTGATGAACCGCCCACCGCCAGTATTTACACCAGAAATGCGCCGCTACTTGGTGGCGATCGGCTTGTTAAACACTGCTGTCCCCTTTTCATTGCTCAGTTGGGGGCAGCAATATGTACCCTCTGCCTTTGCAGGCATTTCAATGGCGGCGCTTCCGCTGTTTGTCTTGCCGCTGGCGCATATCTTCACTGATGAAAAAATGAGCCTGCGCAATACTTTGGGTGTCATTATGGGGTTTTCAGGCGCGATTATACTGATCGGCCCTGCCGTTTTGCGTATTGGCACGGGGCTGGAACCTTTGGGCCAACTGGCCTGTATCGCCGCATCCATTTCCTATGCCGTTTCCAGCATCATGACCCGCCGTTGCCCGCCCATTGACCCGATTACAATGGCTGCACTATTGCTGACTGTTGGGTCATTTGCCTTGGTCCCCGCCATGCTGATTTTCGAAGGCATCCCGACCATAACTGACCCTCGGTCGACGATCGCAATCCTTGTGCTTGGCTTTATCCCAACTGCGCTTGCCGCATTGATCCGCGTTGCGACAATCCGCAGTGCAGGTGCGATTTTCATGACCTTGGTGAACTACCAAGTGCCACTTTGGTCGATGCTTTTTGGCGTGTTGGTCCTTAGCGAAGTCCTGCCCCTGCGCTTTTTTGCAGCCCTTGGCCTGATCTTCATCGGTCTTTTGATCAGCCAATGGGTGGGTTTGAAAAAACTGCTTCTGCGTTAGGTCGCAGCAGTTACCTCAGCCACAATCGCATCGACGACTTGACCCAAAAGCACATCATCTTCGCATTCAGCCATCACGCGGATCAGTGGTTCGGTTCCTGATTTTCGGATCAAAAGACGCCCCTTTCCGATCAGTTTTTCTTCGGCATCTGCAATGCTTTTCTGCACCGCTGCAATACCCAGAGGGTCCTGCCCGACTTCGAAACGCACATTCTTGAGAATCTGAGGCACGGTTTCGAACGACTTGGTCAGGAAACTTGCCGGTTGTTCTGTTTCGATCATCGCGGCCAAGAACTGCAATCCTGCCAATAGACCGTCGCCCGTCGTGGCATAGTCGGTCATCACGATGTGCCCCGACTGCTCACCGCCTAAGTTCCAGCCATTTGCGCGCATTGCCTCGACAACATAGCGGTCGCCCACGTTAGTGCGGGCCAGATGCAAACCGCGACCATCCAAGTAACGCTCTAGTCCCAAGTTGGACATGACGGTCGCGACCAAAGTGCCGCCATTTAACCGGTCTTGATCGGCCCAGCGTCCGGCCAATAGCGCCATGAGTTGGTCGCCATCTGCGACTGCACCTGTCTCATCCAAGATCATCACGCGGTCCGCATCGCCATCAAGGCAAATGCCGACATGCGCGCCGGCCTCTACGATCTTCGCGGCTGCTGTGGCAGTATTCGTCGACCCGCACCCATCATTGATATTAAAACCATCCGGGCTGACACCGATTGGAATTACAGTCGCGCCCAATTCCCATAAAACCTCTGGTGCAACGCGGTGTGCGGCCCCGTTGGCGCAATCAATCACGACCTTAAGCCCGTCAAGGCGCATGCCAGCTGGAAACGTGGATTTAATCCGCTCTATATAGCGAAAACGACCGTCGTCGATCCGCTTGGCGCGGCCAATATTCGCGGCC
>JBLHTS010000221.1:0-6320 GCA_047627695.1 Yoonia sp.
CCGCGCGGCGCTTGACGCTTTTGTGATCGCGCGCCCTGATCGAAGTGAGGTCTAATGGTATCGCATTGCATCTTGGCCTGTGACGGGCAAGGCTGCGTGGAAATAAGACAGGATCAACGACATGAACGACAATCGTCACCACCCTTTCCGCGACAGTCATCAAGACCGTGAAGAGGTCAAAGGTGTCCCCGATACACCCCAAACCCGCGCACCGTCCTATGCTCTGGCATTTGCTGACGATGATTTCATGTGCCGTGAAGAACTACGGCCCGTGCGTTTGCAGTTGGAACTGCTCAAGCCCGAATTGCTGATGAACGAGGCGGGCGTGAATTCAACCATCGTGCTGTTCGGCGGCGCGCGCATTCCAGAGCCTGCCAAGAAAGACACCGCCCGCACGAAAACCCTTGCGGACCTTTCGAAATACTATGAAGAGGCGCGGCGCTTTTCAAAAATGGTGACGGCCAAGTCGTTGGAAACCGGGGGTACTGACGACGTGATCGCCACAGGCGGCGGCCCCGGTGTGATGGAAGCAGGCAATCGCGGTGCGCTCGAGGCGGGTGGGCGGTCAATCGGCCTCAATATCGTTCTACCGCACGAGCAGGCACCAAACGCTTATGTCACGCCAGAGCTGTGCTTTAACTTTCACTACTTTGCGATCCGCAAGATGCATTTCCTAATGCGTGCCTCGGCGGTCTGCGTATTTCCAGGCGGCTTTGGCACCTTGGATGAGATGTTCGAGGCCCTGACCCTGATCCAGACAGGCCGCATGGAACAAGTGCCGTTCTTGCTATTCGGGCGTGCGTTTTGGGAAAAGATCATCAACTGGGATGCGCTGGCCGATGCAGGCACTATTTCAGCGGACGATCTGAAACTCTTCCGCTTTGTCGATACAGCAGAAGAGGCGATTGCCGCCTTGGAAAACTGGGAAGGCAAAGGGCAAAAACGCGGTTCAATCCCGGGGCGGTAAATGCAGCGGGCCATTATGGTGATGGGGGTTTCGGGATCGGGGAAATCCACCGTCGGCAAGGCGCTTGCGCAGCAGTATGGCGGCGCATTCTTGGATGGTGACGATTATCACCCCCGAAGCAACATT
The DNA here is from genome assembly GCA_047627695.1 of Yoonia sp. Taxonomy (GTDB): domain Bacteria; phylum Pseudomonadota; class Alphaproteobacteria; order Rhodobacterales; family Rhodobacteraceae; genus Yoonia. The sequence goes on from JBLHTS010000221.1 coordinate 1,094, forward strand.
GATCATATGGCGAAAGGTCAGCCGCTGACGGACGCGATGCGGTGGCCTTGGCTGGATAAGCTGGTGCAAGCAGTAAACGCCGCGCGGCAAGACACCGTCACAGTCTTTGCGTGTTCTGCATTGCGCAAAGCCTACCGCGATCATTTGCGCGCAGCGATCCCTGATTTGAGGATCGTCTTCCTTGATGCGCCACAACATATTATCGCCCAACGGCTGAAGGCACGCCGTGACCATTTTATGCCTGCAGCATTGCTCGAAAGCCAATATGCGACGCTCGAATCCCCGCAAAACCCGTCAGTGACGGTTTTGGTCGATCAGCCCATTGAGAAGATATTGCAGGCGCTAGACCGTATCTTGTGAAGGTACTTCGAGTTCTTGCATCGGCGTATTTTCTGGTTTGCGAATGGCTTGGATTGCGGCCCGCGCCAAGAAATCCCCCGCCGAGTTGATCTGCTCTGAAATAGTTAGAATATCTGCGCGAAACAGCTTGAGGAACGGCATCGCTTCCTTTGAGAAGACGTCAATTTCCTGACCAACCTGCGCTCCATGCTGTTCAAGCGCCGCAACCGCTGCCATCGCGGAAGATGTCGACGCCGTCACAATAGCGTCTATCTGGGGGTGATCTTTCAACGCCTGACTTACATGTGCCACGACCTCTGCGCTGGGAGTGTCGGTGGTGATCCCATCGGCAATCGTCACTTGTACGCCGTTGGCCTGCCCGCTTTCGCGCACACCCGCGATCATATGCTGCGCATAGTTCTGCGAAGCTGGAGGTGCGATAACAAAGATGTTCTTGCGGCCACGTGCGGCCAAGCCATTTACGGCAATTACGCCAAACGCATTGTTGTCGAAGTCGTAGTAAGGGTGCTGGTCAGACCAATTTGTGCGGCCATGAGTGGCAAAAGGAAAATTGCGTTCCATCAGATAGGTGACGCGCGGGTCGTCTGGCTGGATTTGGTTCATGATAATGGCGTCGGCCGATCCGGTCTCGACGATATAGCGGACGGGGTCCATCGGGTCTTGGTCGGGGAAGAACGGGGTCACGATCAGATGGAAAGGCGTGTGTCGCAACCCACCTGCCACAGATGCAATCAGACGGGCGGTATGGCTCATCAGATCATGTTCGGTAGACATCACAAGACTGATGACATTCGTACGGCCCGTACGCAGTCTGACACCCGCACGGTTCGGCACATAGCCAATGTCGTGGGCGATCTTGCGAATCAGTTTTTTGGTATTGGCGCCAATATCGGGGGCATCACTCAGCGCACGTGACACGGTCGGCACGGCTAAACCACTGAGTCGCGCAATCGTTTTCAGCGTTGGCTTTCCGTCTGATGACAGGTGTGTCATCGCCTTTTTGGGCTGTGACTTACCGTGCTGCATTTTTGCCGTTTCTCCTGTCTTGACGTTGTTTTCAAGCGCCAGTTCCGCGCTATTGCATGCGCTGACGTCGCCAAAAATAACCTGACAACAACGCCTTACGCCAATGCAGTTGGGATGTCACTGAGCGTGACTTAATTTTACCTATGGGGTCAATCTAAATCGATATAGGGTTTCCTATAACGATTTAGAGCCAGTCACCAACCTTATCCAGCTTCTGGGACCTGTGAAATCTGTGGCAGCATTGGCCACCGCGACCTTTGCAGAACGCACAATCGGCATCGGCCCGCGCAAAGGCGAAACCGTCCCCGTCGATATGCCTACCAACATCCATGCGCTGCTTTATTTTGCCAACGGTGCGACTGTCACCCTAGGGACGAGCTGGGATGTTTGGGCGCACCGCCACGCGAATATGGAGCTTTATGGCTAAACCGGATCGCCGTTTGTCCCGGACCCAAATTTCTTTGGTGGCGCGGTCGAGAAAAGCATCGCGGGCGCCGAGATCACAGCACTCCCCGCATGGTACCACCCGTTTGGCGTGCCAAACCAAGGCGACCTTGCGAACTTCCGCTGCGCAGGCCTTGCCGATATGGCAACCGCCATCGCTGAAGGACGCGCGCATCGGTGCAGCATCGACCTTGCGGTGCATGCGGTTGATGTGATGACCAGCATCCTGCGGGCAGGCGAAGAGCGGCGATTCATTGACCTCAGCACAACCTGCGACCGCCCCGCCGCACTGTCTCCAGATGAAGCGCGGGCGTTGTTGGTTTAAAGCCCGGCCTCTGCGGCGATTTGTGCTTTGGATTTACGCGAACGCTCTGTTGCGGACTTTAGCTGGCCACAGGCAGCCATAATATCCTCGCCGCGCGGGGTGCGGATCGGGGACGCATAGCCTGCTTTATAGATTATGTCGGCGAACTTGCGGATGCGGTTATTGGACGACCTCTTGTAAGGCGCACCAGGCCATTCGTTGAATGGGATCAAGTTGATCTTGGCAGGAATGCCCTCGATCAGCTTGATCAAACGGTGGGCGTCTTCGTCAGTATCATTCACGCCGTCCAGCATCACGTATTCAAAGGTGATCCGTTCTGAATTCGAAACTTTAGGATAGTCGCGCAAGGCCGCGAGCAGGTCCACCAACGGCCAACGCTTGTTGATTGGCACAAGGCGGTCACGGATCGCGTCCGTGGTCCCATGGAAAGAGATCGCCAACATGCAGCCAATTTCTTGGGCGGTTCGCGCAATCTCTGGGACCACGCCAGATGTCGACAGGGTGATCCGGCGGCGCGACAAAGTCAGCCCTTCGGGGTCCATTGCGATCTTCATCGCATCGCGCACGTTCTCAAAGTTATAAAGCGGCTCGCCCATGCCCATCAGCACAATATTGGACAGCAAACGCGTCTCATTCTTTGGCGCGCCTTGTTCGGGCCATTCGCCTAGATCATCACGGGCGATCATAATCTGACCGACGATTTCGGCGGTGGTTAGGTTGCGCACCAGCTTTTGGGTGCCAGTATGGCAGAAAGAACAGGTTAGCGTGCAGCCGACCTGACTGGAAATACAAAGCGTGCCGCGATCGGTTTCAGGGATATAGACGACCTCGACCTCGTGACCGCCAGCGATGCGCACCAGATACTTGCGGGTGCCGTCGTCGGATACTTGACGTGTTACGACCTCTGGCAAAGCAATCACAAAGTTCTCGGCCAACATCGTGCGATAGTCTTTGGCCAAATTGGTCATCAATGCGAAATCGCGTGTGCCCCAGTGATAAAGCCACTGCCAAATCTGACCAACACGCATTTTGGCCTGCTTTTCAGGTGTCCCAACAGTAATCAATGCATCACGCATCTGATCGCGCGACAAACCGATTAAATTCTGCGGACCCTCGGGCGTTTTGCGAGGGATGGTCAGCACGTCTTGCGTGATGGGGGCTTTAACGTCCATGGGGATTCTCTCAATTCAGGATTAGCCCTGCATATAAGAGAAAGAGGCGGCCTTCACAAGAAAGCCACCTGATTACTTCGTCAGTGAGGGAATATCACCCAGCGCAGCGGTTGGCGGCCTCTTCAACGGCTGCGGTAAAACCTAGCAGGCTGAATGTGTCTTGTGTTTGTGTGCCGCGACCCGAACGCGCGGTCAGCACGGCATTTGCGCCACGCATCATAGCGGCGACAAAACTCGCGTCTTCCTCTGGCGTTGCAGGCCAAGCGGTTTCGCCTTGGGTAAACATCTGAAAGCTGGCATCGCCGATTTGAATGCTGACGGTTGATTCTGGTGCGAAAGGATAGCCACCGGTGAACATCACCTGACCATTCACATTCTCAGAGGGGCGATAAAACACGATCAAACGGATATCGCCACGGCGGACGTCAACGGTGTTGCCGTCGCGTGTGTTCAGCGTTTCCTTGGGGGCAGAAACTGCCCAGCACTCGCTAGGATCGCTTTCAACAAAGACGCTCCAGTCTGTACTCGCGGAGACGCGATTGCTGCTATTCTCTTGCGCCGCAGCGGTCGTTGCAAAAAGCAGTGCTGCGGCAAAGCCAATCTTAATCGAAAAATTCAAAATCATCTTACAGCCTCCAAGCTGTCCGTGCCTCTGGAAACACAGCCTTACCCTTGGTACGTCTAGCGGCACCTTTCGGGGTAGCGGGGTCTTATTCAACCCGATATCCCACCCCTAGCAAATAATTGCGTGCAGGGGAAAGCCCTCAAAGCGGCTGTGGGCGTGATATCGCATATAACTTTGACAATTCAAGGAGGTGAAAAAATGGTAAATCCTGTAGATCTGGTTGAGGTTTGGCGCGGAAATCTTATTGAGAGCGTTCATCAAGGTCACGCAGTTGTGTGTGATGACATGGGTCAGATTGTGCAGGCGTGGGGTGATCCGGCTGCTGTGATCTACCCGCGTTCGTCCAGCAAAATGCTTCAGGCGCTGCCGCTGTTGGAAAGTGGTGCAGGGGCGCATTTGCTTGAAGAACAGCTCGCCCTTGCCTGCGCGTCGCACAACGGTGCAGCGATCCATACCGACCGCGTACAGGTATGGCTCAAGGAACTTGGCCTGACGGATGACGCTTTTCGCTGCGGCACACAGATGCCTGACGATCGGGACGCGCGCTACGGTCTGATCCGCGCAGATAAATCGCCGTGTCAGATGCACAACAATTGTTCAGGCAAGCATGCAGGCTTTTTGACGCTAAACAAACACTTGGGCGGTGACGCCGATTATGAATTGATCGATCATCCGGTGCAGCAGGCCTGCAAAGCCGCCTTCGAAGAAATCACCGGGGAATCCAGCCCGATGTTTGGCATCGATGGCTGCTCTGCCCCCAATCATGCCTGCTCAGTCCTCGGCCTGGCGCGGGCGATGGCTTTTTTTGCAAACGCTAGTGACCGCTCTGATACGCGCAGCAAGGCCGCCCAGCGTCTGATCCATGCCATGATCACCTATCCAGAGCTTGTCGCGGGAGAAAACCGTGCCTGTACCGAATTGATGCGTGCCATGAACCACAAAGTAGCCATTAAAACCGGTGCAGAGGGTGTTTTCGTGGCAATCATCCCCGAAAAACGCGTTGGCGTTGCACTTAAGATCGTTGATGGCGCGACCCGGGCAAGCGAGGCGGCGATTACGACAATCTTGGTCAATCTGGGCGTTTTGGACCCTGCGCACCCTGCGGCGCAGGCGCGTATGTCCCCACAGATCCTAAGCCGGCGTAATCTGGTGGCTGGGCAGATCAAGCCTGCAAGCGCACTGCGCCCATGAATTTTGACAGAAAGTAACTGATATGACATTCACCCTAGCCACTTGGAACATCAACTCTGTCCGTTTGCGCGAAGACATCGTTGC
>JBLHTS010000222.1:0-6316 GCA_047627695.1 Yoonia sp.
GGCATGCAGGGCGCAGGCAACCTGTCGCCCGTTGCATCGAACCACATCGACGAAGGTCCGGGCAGGATACGGATACCGTGATGCGGCCAGATCGGATCCCAGTTTTGCACACCTTCAGTATAATGCCACATCCGGTCGGTGTTGATCAGATCGGCGCCTGCGTCCTTGAGGATATCAAGCAGTAACCCGTCCACGAGTTCCGGCACACCCGACACCATTTCTTGCGGGACCGGTCCTGACTTCGAAGCGTCCCAATTGCGTCGCACCAGATCAAAGTTTCCGCCTATCCCGCCAGACGTGACGATGACTTGGTCTGCGCTAGGCTGAAAGCTGTCGATCACGTTGCGGTTCGTTGCGGTCCCTCGGATGGCATCATCAGGAGCAAGGATATCGCCGTTAATACCTGCGATCTTGCCTAGTGCCTCTGCCTCTAAAACCCGCTGTTCGAAGGGACGCAGAACCCCCGGACCTGTCCCCCAAGTGATATGAAACCGTGGCACTGAATTGCCGTGACCACTAGCAAAGCTGCCCCCGCGCTCGGCCCAGCCGACCACCGGAAACCAGCGCATACCTAGTTGATGTAGCCAAGGCCGCATCTCGCCCGCTGCGAAATCCAGATAGGCTTTGGCCCATTCGCGCGGCCAGTGGTCTTCGGGTCGGTCAAATTGGGCGGACCCCATCCAGTCGTTTGTTGCGAGTGCGAGGCTATCGCGGACGCGCATCCGCCGCTGTTGATCAGCAACAGACCACCCAAGGACCAAAACGCCTGCCCGCCAAGGTTTTGGCGGCCTTCTTGGTCAAGGATCGCGACGGGCTTGCCACGTGCAATCAATTCATTGGCGGCCACAAGTCCCGCCAGACCCGCACCGATGATGATAACGTCGCTTTGCATTGTGCGATCCTGGCTACTTGCCTTGCCAGACAGGCGCGCGCTGTTCTATGAACGCCCGCGCTCCTTCGGCGGCATCAGCGGTTTGTCCGATTTCGCGGATAATCTTGTCATTCTGTGGCCAGTTTAACGCATCATTGGTGTTATGCGCTGCTTGGGCAAGGGCAAGTGTATGTTTGACCGCAAGCGGAGCATTCGTGGCAATATCAGCAGCGATTTTCGTGGCGCTTGCCAGCGCTTCACCATTAGGTGTGACAAGGTTAATCACGCCCCAATTTGCGGCCTCTTGTGCGCTGAACGGTTTGCCCGTCAACAAGATTTCATTGGCACGGACACGCGGCACGCTGACGGGCAAACGGACTGCGCCACCTGCTCCCGGAATCAGTCCGATGCGTACCTCTGGCAGGGCGAATTGTGCCGATGTGCCTGCGACCACCAAGTCGCAAGCCAGCATCAGCTCGAACCCGCCTGCGATGGCGGCCCCTTCTATGGCTGCAATCACAGGTTTTCTGCGTTGTCGTTTGACGAAGCCGCCAAAGCCGTATTGGCCGAAAAGTATGGTGTCACCGGCCCCTTCGGCAAAAGCCTTGAGGTCCATGCCTGCGCAAAATAGTGCGCCAGCGCCGGTCAGGATAGCGACGCGCACCGCTGGATCAGCCTCGACCTAATCAAAGGCCGCGCGCATCGCGTCGCAGACCGCAGGGTTGATTGCATTGCGCTGTGGGGGCCGGTTCAGGGTGATCGTCGCGACGCCGCTGGCGGCTTGGTATAGGACAACATCTTCAGTCATTTTGAACTTCTTTCTCTGCGCGTGCCCGCAGGTCTGCGCGGATGATTTTGCCAGTGGTCGTCATTGGCATGTCCTCGATAAAACGGACCACGCGGGGGAATTCATAGGCGGCCAGCCGCGATTTGACGTGATAGGCAATCTCGTCCGCTAGCGCGTCAGAGCCTGCGATGCCTTCGGCCAATTGGATATATGCCGCCACGATCGCGCCACGGATCGGGTCGGGCTGGCCGACCACACCCGCCAATTGTACTGCGGGGTGGGTCAGCAGGCAGTCTTCGATCTCGGCAGGTCCGATGCGGTAGCCGCCAGAGCTGATGATGTCATCATCGCGTCCGATGAACTGGATGCGCCCCGATAGCGTTTTGCAACCCTTGTCACCCGTCAATAACCAGTCGTCTGCGCCGATGCGGATGAATTTGGCGGCGGTAGCGTCGGGGTTGTTCCAGTAACGCAGGAACATCACTGGATCAGGTGCGCGGACAGCGATGCTGCCTTCTTCTTGGGTTTGGCAAAGTGTTGCAGTGTCCTCGTTCACTACGTCAACGGTGTGGCCGGGGACGGCAAAGCCCATGACACCCGGTTCAGGAGGTGCAAGGGCTGCGCAGGACGACACGATCATGTTGCATTCGGTCTGCCCGTAGAATTCGTTGATTGTGGTGCCAAAGACCTGCTGACCCCACGCGATCAATTCCTTGCCCAAAGTTTCGCCGCCACTGGCGACGGTCCGCATAGGAACGGATGTGTCAGGCGTATCAAGGCGCATCAGCTTGAGCGCAGTTGGCGGCAAGAACGCATTGCGGATGCCCTGGGTGCGGATCAGATTAAATGCCGCTTTGGCGGTAAACTTGCGAAAACGGCAGGCGACGACAGGCACACCGTGGTGCAGCGCGGGCATGAGCACGTCCAGCAGCCCACCGATCCATGCCCAATCAGCTGGCGTCCAGATTTTGTCATCCACTTGAGGAAAGAAATCATGGCTCATTTCAACACCGGGTAAGTGGCCCAGCAATACGCGGTGACCGTGCAATGCGCCCTTGGGCGCGCCGGTCGTACCGGAGGTGTAGATCAGGATGGCAGGATCATCTGCGGCGGTGTCGACGGGAATAAAGATTGTCGACTGCGCGGCACAGGCGGCGTGAAAACAGTCGGCGTTAGGCTTTGGACCATCGATGCAAAGGATGCGCTTGAGAGCGGGCAAATCTGCGGCTAGTTCCGTCAGAACATTCGCACCATGCGCGTTCGTGATGACCACACTTGCGTTTGAATCGCGCAGGCGATGTAGCAGGGCCTCTGGTCCGAAAAGGGTGAAAAGCGGCAGCGAAATGCAGCCCATCTTGGTGATCGCCACATGGGCGATTGCGGTTTCGAAACACTGCGGCAAAAACACAGCGATTCGGTCGGCTGGTTCGGTTGTTTCTGACAACGCATGTGCCAGTTGGTTCGAAAGATCACGCAAAGCGCCAAAGCTATACTCGGTCACGTTGCCGTCATCAGCGACATCAATAATGGCGATGCGGTCAGGCGTCGCGGCCGCGTGCTTGTCGCAAATGTCGACACCGATATTATAGCGAGCCGGAATGTCCCAAACAAAGTGGGCGCGGGTTTCGTGTAACGACGCTTGCTGCTTCAACATCTCGCAAAAATGAACGATTGTTCAATTCCTGTCAATTGGCGAATCTCATGAGGGGGGGTGGAAACAACTACCCCTATTTATCCTCATTAGTACGAATTCGAAAACGATGAGGTTTTCCGCATCGAACAGAGGGCACAAATTCACTGCGGAGAGCGTATTTCGGGTAAAGACCAATTAACTATATGTAATACATATATAAAAAGTCGTAGCTTTCGAAGCTGAGCATCCCATGACAACGAAAATCGGCGGGTAAATTTCACCGCAAGGTTTGATGGTCCCTTGGCTTTCCGCCTACTTGGCGTAAGCTTGGAAGTGTATTCAGTTCAGTTGCTTTTGCGACACCGGTTAAAAAGTCTCTGCCACCGCGAAAGGATACGTTTTGAATCAACATCTGTTCCAAAGCCTTTATTATTCACGTCCTTCGCATGAAAACGGGACAGGGAATAACATCTTTGATCTTGCGCGACACCGGGTAGAGTTGAGCGCGCGGTTTCCAGAAGTCGATGATATTCTTGAGCGCCTTTCTTCCGACCCGCGTACTGCTCTGGAAGCAAATGCTGGTACTTGAGCACGTGCGCAGGAAAAGCTAGCACGGCGACCCGTTTTCTGATCTAAATACTCCGTCATGAAAGCTGGAACCTTACTTCTTTTGACCCTGCTCTGGGCCAACACTGTAACAGCAGAAGTACGCGAGTTATCGCAAGCGGATTTGCGTCTGGCGGTTGCCGAAAACCGTGCCATCCGCTCCATAGCGTTGATCGCAGGGGTTGAACGTTTTACCGGCGGGGACATTTTAGACATCCGTGCCTTTGCTCAGGGTAATGCCGTAACTTACCGCATTTTGTACCGCGATGACGCTGGCGCGATCGCGACCCTCATGGTGGATGGCGATACGGGCCGCGCCGTCAATCTAAGCTCTGATAAGGGGCAATCTGTGCTGAGTTTTGCCAGTGCAAATCCGCCATCGACAGCAGACTTTGGTATTGGGAACTTCATTTACAGTCTGCGTGCTTCTGTCACGAACAACGGCAACGCGAACCAATCAAGTAGCCCCAGAAATTCTGGCGGCGTCAGCAACTCCAGTGGCAAAAGCAATGGTGGCGGAAACAACGCAGGCGGCGATGGCAACGGTGGTGGAAACAGCTCTAGCAGCGATGGTCGTGGAAACGGGCGGAAGAACTAATGCGCCATGATCTTCGCCCAATTTCTGCCATGTCTCAGAATTAGAAAATAACAATGCGAATTCTTATTGCAGAAGACGAGCCAGCGCTCGCGACCCAGATCAAGAATGTACTAATGTCAGACGGCCTAGCTGTTGATGTGGCCTCTGACGGTGCAGAAGCATTGTTTTTGGCCGAGACAGAGCCTTACGACATGATGATCCTTGATATCGGTTTGCCGGTGAAAGACGGGATTACAGTGCTAAAGAATATGCGTGCAAGTGGTGTGGAGACGCCGGTTTTGATCTTGACCGCCCGCAATGATTGGACGGACCGTGTTGATGGGCTTGATGCGGGTGCGGATGACTATGTCACCAAGCCGTTCCACATGGCTGAACTATCTGCGCGGGTCCGCGCGATGATCCGGCGCAATGCCGGCAAAGCGAACCCGGTCTTTGAGAAGAACGAAGTCAGTTTTGACAGCCGCACCAATCAAGTGATGCTGCGGTCCACCCCCATTAATCTGACCGCCCAAGAAGTCGCCGTGCTGTCCTATTTATTTCATAATTCTGGTCGTCTTGTGTCGCGCAGAGAGTTGTCGCAGCACATCTACCAATATGAAGGGGATCGCGATTCAAACACGATTGCGGTTTTCGTGAACCGTCTACGCAAGAAATTGGGTGCCGATTTGATCGAAACGGTGCGGGGTCGCGGCTACGTCATTAAAGCGGCTGCATGACATCTTTGCGGACACGCGCGTTGGCGGGCGGTGTCTTGTGGGGTTTGATCACGGTTGTACTTGGTTTTGTCGGGCTTGCCTCTTACCTGAATTCGCAATCCGACGCCCGCTTTGACGCGCTTTTGCAGACATGGCACACACAGGCTTTGGTCGCGGTCGCAAACAACGCAGCCTTTCCGGATAACTTTGGCTGTATAATTGGCGATCCCATTTATCAGCGCCCTTTTTCGGGGCAGTACTGGCAAATTCAAAGTTCGGATGGGCAGTTGTTTGTATCGCCCTCGTTGGTCGATACGCTTTTGCCTCAGGCTGACCCTGCGCAAACGGAGCTTGTCCGCCGCAAAGCTGCAGGGCCAGCTGATGATCTTGTGCTGAGTATTTCGCAATGGCTGTCGCTGGACGATGGATCGCGCTGGCACGTTCAAGTGGCGTCCTCTTATGATGCGCTTGATCGAGAGACGGCCCTGCTGCGCCGCAGTCTGTTTTCGGCCTTTGGCATTGTCGCGATCACTGGGCTAATTGGCGCTTTGGCGTTGGTCAGAGCCGTTTTAAAGCCTCTGGACGCCCTGCGCGCCGAAGTTGCTGCTCGCTGGGAACACGAAGACGGGCTTTACCCGCAGGACTACCCGATTGAGGTTGTCCCCCTTGTAACCGACATCAACAGCTTGCTTGAACGCAACCGTGAAACCCTGCGCAGTTCTCGCAGGCAAGCCGCCGATCTTGCCCACGCGATCAAGACCCCATCCGCCATTATGCGCAACGAGTTGTCGCGCCTTCAATCCGAAGGTTTGGCCGTCGGTGAAGCCTTCGAAGCGCTGGACCGTTTAGATGCGCAGTTGAAACGCTCTTTCGCGCGCTTGCGTGCCGAAGGCACGGATGCGTCGATCAGCACATTCACTGATCTAGATGATGCGCTGGGCCGGATGCAGCGGGCCTTTGGGGCGCTTGCCCGCAACAGTGACAAGGCTTTCGCGGCGGATGTGACGCCGGACCTACGGGTCCGCATGGACAAAAGCGATTTGGAGGAAGTGATCGGCAACCTTTTGGACAACGCCCTGAAATGGTCGCGCGGACGATTTGAAATGACGGCCCATCTGACGAGCGA
>JBLHTS010000223.1:0-6307 GCA_047627695.1 Yoonia sp.
AGGTGACACTTTAGCCATCCTTTTCAGCCCGTTCCAAGGCAGCCCGCACACGCGTATAACGCCGCCAGCTTAGCCCCACGACGCCCATAAGCAGCGCAATACTGACCGCATACGCCAACAAAACTTCGACAGCGTAAGTTCCCAGATCAGGCACGACGCGCCCTCGCTTCTAGCGCCCGGATACGGCGGGCGCGGATTTCAGTACGGGTGCGCATCAGTACCAATGCGATGAACAAAAGCACAAATCCTGCGATGCTGACCAGCAAAGGGAACCAGAACACGTCTGCCACGTTCTCTTCCTTGTCCAACGACAACGACGCACCTTGGTGCAGTCCTTGGTTCCAGAATAAGACCGCATAGCGCGAAAGGATCGCAAAGACCGAACCAACCATGCACAGCACGGCCGTCAAGTCCGCGGCGGTGTCAGGATCCTCGATCGCTTCCCACAAGGCGATATAGCCGAGGTAAAACAAAAACAGGATCAGGAACGACGTCAGGCGCGGATCCCACGCCCAATAGGTCCCCCACATCGGCTGGCCCCAAATGCCACCCGTAAAGAGTGCAATCAAAGTGAAAACAATGCCGACGGGTGCAGCAGCACGAGCCGCTAGTGCCGACACGTGATGGCGCCGCACAACCCAAATCAGCGAGGCAACCAACATCATGATCCACGCATTGATCGCCATCAGTGCTGCTGGCACATGCAGGTAAATTATCTTGACTGTCGATCCTTGGCGAAAGTCATCCGGCGTAAAGAAAAACCCCCAGATCAGGCCCACACTCAGGCACAGACCCGCAAGGCCGAATGCCCACGGCAGCACAGGCCGTGTCCAGCCCATAAACCGTTTCGGATTTGCGTATTCCCACATCGACATGGCCGTTATCTATCCTGCTCTGGAGCGGCTCTCAATCCCTGATCACCGCAGATTGATGCGTAAGACGGACGCAGTCGCAAAAGGCAAAAAAGCAAAGCTGCCTGCAGTGATCCCCGCCATCAACATCAGCGCGCCAGTCGGGTCAAGGCCCTCTGCCCCGCGCCGGATCGCCTCAGCCCCGAAAATAAGGGTCGGGACGTAAAGCGGCAGCACCAGCAACGACAACAACAGCCCGCCGCGGCGCAAGCCTACGGTCAAAGCCGCCCCGAATGTGCCGATCATCGACAAGGCGGGCGTGCCGATCAACACGGACAGCAACAAATAGGGGTAGGCTTCAGGCGCAAGGCTCAGCAGAAACCCAAGTGCAGGTGCTGCCAAGGTCAACGGCAATCCCGTGGTGATCCAATGCGCGAGCGCTTTCATCGTTGCCACCCCTTCAAGCGGCAGCGGCGAGGTAGCGAGAAGCGCAAGCGACCCATCCTCGTAATCCAGCGCAAAAATTCGGTCGAGCGATAAAAGCGCTGCCAGCAATGAAGCCACCCACAAAATGCCAGGTGCGATGCGCGACAAAAGTACCGTATCTGGGCCAACACCAAACGGCACCAAGACAACAACGATCAGGAAAAACGCAAGCCCCAGCCCAAAACCGCCACCCGCGCGGATCGCCAAGCGTAGATCGCGCAGTAGCAAAGCAATCACAAGAACGCCTCGTCTGATCCGCCGCCTGCGTCGATCGCGGCTTTGAACGGTGTCAGGTCCAGTTCTGGCGCGGACAGGCCAAGGTCAATATGCGTCGCAATCACGGCGATCCCGCCCGCGCCAAGATGCGCGTTCTGCAGCCAGCTTGCAAAAAGCTTAACCGAAAACCCGTCAAGCGAAACAGTCGGTTCGTCAAGAAACAAAACCTTACGCCCGATCACGCCCAAGCGCGCCAATCCAAGTCGGCGTTTTTGTCCGGCCGACAATGTGCCGCCAAGTCGGTCGCGCAAGTCGGCTAGATCAAAGGTCTCTAGGATGTCTTCGGGCAAAGGCGCACCATGCACATCGGCCCAGAACTTCAGGTTCTCCACCACTGTCAGCGCCGTTTTGATACCGTCAGCGTGGCTGGCATAGGCACCTTCATCTTCAGGAAACACCGCAGCGCCTTGGGTCGCAGGCTGCAATCCGGCCAAAGTGCGCAACAGTGTCGTTTTGCCGATGCCGTTCGGACCACGCAGGATCAGCGCGCTGCCTGCTTCAACTTCGAAATTGACACCCGCCAGAACGGGTACGCCGCCGCGGGCACAGGCAAAGTTATGAACGCGCAGCATTCAGACAGGCAAAAGGGCCACAGCCACGCGCCGCCCTTCCGACAACACAACATTGTAAGTGCGACAGGCCGCAGGTGAGGCCATCGCCTCTACCCCGATACCAGCGTCTTCGAGTGTTGTGCGAAAGTCTTTGGGCAAATGGGCAATCTCTGCGCCCGTGCCAACAAACAAAACATCAATGGTGTTGATGGCAGAAAGCATCGTCGCCATATCGTCAAAACCGCCCCAAGAGGTCACGCCGTTGGGCAATGCCAAAACCGCGCCCTCGAATTTCTGACCACCAATCCGGAAAAAACCCGTGCCGTATCCATCGATGGGCAACGCATCATTATATCTGATTTCGTTCAGGCGCATACTGCCCTCGCTTAGGTGTCCACATGGCCATACTTCGTGCCGGCACTTGGGTCTTTCTTTGACCAGTCCCGCTTAACACCAAGCACCAGAAGGATAGTAGAAGCCACAAAAATCGAAGAATACGTCCCAATCAAGACGCCCCACATCATCGCAAAGACGAAACCACGGATCACGTCGCCGCCTAAGACAAACAACGCCAAAAGCGCCAGCATCGTCGTCCCGGATGTCATCAAAGTCCGGCTGAGTGTTTCGTTGATTGACAGGTTCAGGATCTCCTTGAGGTCCTTTTTCTTGTACTTGCGTAAGTTCTCGCGGACACGATCAAAAACAATAACGGTATCATTGATCGAATAGCCCACGATGGTCAGCAAGGCCGCAATAATGGCCAAGTCAAACTTGATCTGCAGTTCCGAAAAGATGCCAATGGTCAGGATCACGTCGTGAACCAGCGCCAGCACCGCACCTACGGCAAACTGCCATTCGAACCGCATCCAAATGTATAGAAGGATTGCAAGCACTGCGAGGGTTACCGCAAGCACCGCAGTCTGAATCAACTCGCCCGACACCTTGGGGCCGACAGATTCGACAGATGGGAAAGTCATACCGGGATCAATCGTCCGCAGCGCTGTCTGGATCGCCTCAATCGTTTCGGTCGCGATCCGTTCATCGCCCTCTTGGGCCTGCACGCGGACCAAAGCAACGTGCTGATCTTCGTCAAACAGTGGATCATCCACCTCCGCGATCGACACATCACCAAGCTCAAGCGCCTCAAGCACGGTGCGGTAATGGGCCACATCAACCGGAATAGAGCTGTCGGTGCGGATGCTTGTGCCGCCCTGAAAATCAATACCGTAATTCAACCCTTGGATCAGGAAGGATGCAAATGCGATCACCATCGCTATCATGGAAATGCCTAGCCAAATGCGGGAGCGGCTAAAGAAATCGATGGATGTGTCTTCGCGAACCAGTCTTAGGCGCATATCATACCTCGATAGTCTTAGGGCGGGTGCGCGCGAACCAGATCGAAATCAAGGATCTTGTCACGAAAATCGCAGTGAAAACAGACGTCATGATGCCAAAGCCCAAAGTCACAGCAAAGCCGCTGACCGGACCAGAGCCCATGGTAAATAGAATCACGGCAGTCATAAAAGTGGTGATGTTAGCGTCAATGATCGACGACAGCGCCTTTTCATACCCAAGCTCGATTGCCCGTGCAGGTCCTTTGGCGGTCTTGAGTTCTTCGCGGATACGCTCAAAAATAATGACGTTGGCGTCGACAGCCATACCAATCGTCAGCACGATCCCCGCGATTCCAGGCAGCGTCAGGGTGGCCCCCACAATACTTAGCAGTCCAAAGATAAGCCCGACGTTGATAATCAGCGCTATATTGGCAAAGACGCCAAACAAACCATAACTCAGCATCATATAAACAAGCACCAAAATTCCAGCCACGATACAGGCAATTTGGCCTGCCGCGATACTGTCAGCACCAAGTTCTGGGCCAATTGTGCGTTCCTCCAGGAAAGTCAACTCTGCCGGCAACGCACCTGCACGCAGCAAAATCGCAAGATTGGTGGCCTCGTCAACGTCGAAGTTACCGGTAATGATGCCCGAACCGCCCGGGATGTGGCTTTGAATGGTTGGGGCCGAGATCACTTGGTTATCCAGCACAATCGCAAACGGACTGCCTATATTCTCAAGCGTATAGTCACCAAATTCGCGTGCCGCAGACGTGTTGAACCGGAATGCGACCGCAGGGCGCCCGTTCTGGTCAAAATCCAACTGCGCGTTCTCTAGGTCTTCACCGGTGACAACAGGACGACGTTCAAGAATGTAGAAAACACCGGGATCATCAAGCGCAGGCACAAGAATGTTGCCTGTTCCGGGCGAGGCATCAGCATCAGCAACGCGTCCCAACACGGGGTTGAACGTGAGTTGCGCGGTTGTACCAAGCAATGCGATAATATCATTTGCAGACCCGACACCGGGGACCTGCACCAAAATCCGATCAGACCCTTGGCGCTGGATCGTGGGTTCGCGGGTGCCAACCTCGTCTATCCGGCGGCGAATAATCTCGAGCGTTTGCATGATCGTACGCTCGTTCATCGCAACTATTTCTGCTTCGCTCAGCTTGATCGTCAGCAGCGTGCCGTTGATGGTGACATCAATATTGGAAGATGCGGCACCCGTGAAAGACGCCACTGGGCTGCCTAGCCCGCGTACGATCTCGAAGGCCCGCGCAGCACCTGCGGCTTCAGAAATACGCACACGCAGTTCTGTTGGTTGACTGTCATCGCGGGTCACAAAACCTACAGTATTGCGTTCGCCTGCAAGAGCATCCCGCACCGCTGGCCAAAATCCCTCCAAGAATGACGCATGCACATCTTCGACTTGCACTTCGACCAGCAAATGCGCACCGCCGCGCAAATCAAGGCCAAGGTTCACAAGGTTCGATGGCAAAAAGCTAGGCCAAAGGGCGGCGTCTGCTTCAAGCTCTGTATTGGTTTGTCCGCTCTCGATGATCGCGACCGCGTCATTGTGGGTTTCCACCCGACCGTAAAAGCCATTTGGCATCGCAAAGACCAGGCCGACGACGACCGTCGTCCAGATCATCAGCTGCTTGGGAAACGAGATATTGAGCATGAAGCGCGCCTTTTTCGGCAGTATTTTAGGAGTTTGCCGGTTCGGTCTTGTTCATGACGGTCGTAATTGTCGACTTCACAACACGTACGATTACGCCTTTTGCAATTTCGACTTCGACCTCATTGGCTTCGTCTTTTACTTTGACGACTTTGCCAACAATACCGCCTTGGGTGATGATTTGGTCGCCGCGGCGCAATCCTTCAAGCATAGCAGTATGTTGTTTTAGCTTCTTCTGCTGTGGGCGGATCAGTAGGAAATACATGATCCCGAAAATTAACAGGAGCATAATCAGGTCAGCAGGTCTCATATTCCATCCCTTTTTCAGTACGGCTCATTGCCTTAGAAAGTCGCGGCACACTATGTCCGCGACACTTGAATGGCAACCGCGATTGCGCCGCATCATCGCGGTCTTTTTTTGCATATGGGAAAGGAACTGCGCAAAAGCAAATGGCAACCGCGTGATCGCAACATTTCCCAGTTCACTTAGTCCGCACAATCGGGCATATGGACCGCACTGAAACGCCGAAATAAGGACCGATGCCATGCATGACATTCGCACAATCCGTGACAGCCCCGCTGCTTTTGACGCAGCTTTGTCTCGCCGTGGGATTGCGCCTGTCTCGTCGCAGATCCTTGCCATGGACGAAGCACGTCGCGCCAAAATCCTAGCCGCAGAAACCGCCCAAGCCGAAGCAAACAAAGCCGCAAAAGAAGTGGGCGCTGCTAAAGGCCGTGGTGACGAGGCCGAATTTGAACGCCTGCGCGCGCTTGTGGCCGAAAAGAAATCACAGATCGCAGCCCTGAATGATGAAGCAAAGGCCCAAGATACGGCCTTGACCGATCTACTGATGGGCATTCCAAACCTGCCTGATGACAATATCCCGGACGGGGCCGATGAGCATGACAATGTCGAAATCCACCGCTTCGGCACACCGCGCCACTTTGACTTTGCGCCTGCAGAACATTTCGACATTCCCGCCATTCGCCCCGGAATGGATTTTGAGACCGCCGCCAAACTGTCTGGCAGTCGTTTTGTGCTTCTTTCTGGTTCTGTCGCACGGCTGCACCGCGCTTTGGCGCAATTCATGCTCGACGTTCACACCGAAGAACATGGTCTGACGGAGG
>JBLHTS010000224.1:0-6253 GCA_047627695.1 Yoonia sp.
GATCACCTCGACCCACCGCGGGCACGGGCACTGCGTCGCCAAGGGCGCGGATTTTAAACGGATGTTCTGCGAACTGTTGGGCAAAGAAGAAGGCTATTGCCGCGGCAAAGGCGGCTCGATGCACATTGCAGACCAAAGCCACGGCAACCTCGGAGCCAATGCTATCGTTGGCGGGTCTATGGGGATCGCGACAGGGTCTGCCCTGCGCGCCAAAATGCAAGGTTCTGACGATGTAACCGTGTGTTTCTTCGGTGATGGGGCAACAGCGCAAGGTCTGCTGTACGAGGTCATGAATATGGCAGCGCTCTGGAAGCTACCTGTCATTTATGCCTGCGAAAACAACGGGTATTCCGAATATACAAAAACCGAAGAAATTGCCGCGGGTGTGATCACAGCGCGCGCCGAAGCCTTTGGGATTGAAGCATTCAAGGTCGACGGGCAGGATGTTCTGGCCGTCAATGACCTGACGCAAAAGCTAGTTGCGCGTGCCCGAAAGGGCGAAGGCCCGTTCTTTATCGAATTGGAAACCTACCGCTACCACGGCCACCATGTGGGTGACATCAACCGCGAATACTACCGCTCCAAGGAAGAAGAAAAAGACTGGAAAGAAAACCGCGATCCGATCACAAACTTTGGCAAATGGCTGACAGAGGAAGGCATCGTTGACGCAACCGACCTTGAGATGATCCAAAAAGAGGTCCAAGCCGATGCTGAGGCGGCAGTCGCCTATGCTTTGGACGCAAAGTACCCTGACGTGCGCGAAGTCGACATGCACGTCTTTGCGGAGACGCCATAATGCGTGAAATTACTTTTTCCACCGCTGTTAACGAGGCCATTGCCGAAGAAATGCGCCGTGATAATACGGTGTTTTTGATTGGCGAAGACGTGGCCGAAGCGGGCACACCGTTTAAGATTACATCCGGTCTGGTCGAAGAATTTGGCACTGACCGCGTGATTGACACGCCTATTGCGGAACCCGGCTTTATGGGGATCGCTGTGGGGGCTGCTATGACGGGGATGCGCCCGATCGTTGATCTGATGTTTGGGGACTTCTTGTTCTTGGTCATGGATCAGCTTTGCAATCAGGCCGCCAAGACGCATTACATGTCTGGTGGTAAGTTGAGCGTGCCATTGGTGTTGCGCACCAACATGGGCGCCACGCGCCGGTCCGCGGCACAGCACAGCCAGTCACTGCATGCTCTGGTTGCTCATATTCCAGGTTTGAAAGTGGCAATGCCGTCTTCGGCGTTGGAGGCCAAAGGACTGCTGAAAACCGCAATCCGCGACAACAACCCGGTCGTGATCTTTGAAGACAAACTGATGTATCAGGACAAAGCAGAGGTCCCTGAGGGAGAGCTCTTGATCCCCTTTGGCGTCGCAAATGTGAAGCGCAGAGGGTCTGACATCACGCTTATAGGCACGTCATCCATGGTGCAGGTCGCTGAAAAGGCGGCCGACATTCTCGCCGCCGAAGGCATCAGTGCAGAGGTCATTGATCCGCGCACCATCGTTCCTTTGGACATGGACACGATCAATGCATCGGTCCGCAAGACCAGCCGCTGTATTGTGATTGATGAGGGGCACCAGAGCTTTGGTGTGACCTCTGAAATTGCGGCCCGGATCATGGAGCAATCCTTCTATCACCTTGACGGTCCTGTCATCCGCATGGGTGCTATGGATGTTCCAATCCCTTTCTCGCCCGCGCTTGAAGATATTACTGTGCCCACGCCGGAAGGTGTCGCTGCAAATGCACGCAAGCTGATGGCGGGGGAGATGTTCCATGGCTGATATCATCATGCCAGCGCTAGGCATGGCGCAAGATACGGGCAAGCTTGTCCAATGGTTGAAAGCACCGGGTGACCCGGTGGCCAAAGGGGATATGTTGTTCGAGGTTGAGACTGACAAATCTGTGATGGAGGTTGAGGCTCAGGCCGACGGTTTTCTGACTCATGTCAGCGCTGCGAACGGCGATGACGTGCCGGTTGGGCAAGTGATTGCAGTGATCTCTGCCACTGCAGATAATGCGGTGGCGGCACCGAAGGCTACCCCTGAACCTGCCTCAGAAGCGGCGCCCGCGCCTACACCAGCGCCTGCAGCACCGGTTGCTGTCGCACTAAACGCTGTAACTGTTGGTCGCGTTCTTTCGTCGCCTAAGGCGCGACGTCTGGCCGCCGAAGAAGGCCTCGACCTTGGCCTACTGGCCGCCGCAGGAGCGCCGATGCCTTATCACGTCTCTGATCTTGCGACGCTGCGCCAAATGCCACAACGAGCTGCAAGCGCTCAGACAGTGGTCATGGCCACGACAAAGCAGATAACAGCGCGCTGCCGGCAGCAAGGATCGCGTGACTTCATCGACTGGATGCAAACGGATGGTGTGATCGCAGTCACTCCGACCGCGATGTTCACAAGCTTCGCCGCGGGTGCGTTCCGCGCCGCGACAGAGGCCGCAACTTTGGTGGTGCACGTCTCACATCCTGAGGGGGACGATACCTATCTGCGTAACCCCGACTTCACACGGCTGTCTGTGCCACCGCAAGAAACCGACGAAGACGCGACCTTTATTCTACACGACCTCAGTGGTAGCTTCCTCACGTCGCTCCGTCTTGGCGATACAGGCGTGCCGACGCTCAGTATTGGTGCCGACGGCGACAGCTATGTCATTACCTTCGAATTTGGCAACAATCACATGGAAGACGCGCAAGCCATCGCCTTCATCTCTGGCTTGGCCCGGCGTCTTGCTGACCCGCTGCATCACCTCGTTTAACGGAAAGTCCAAAATGGAATATACTAATCTCTACATCAATGGTGCTTGGGTCGAAGGCGCCGACAAGGTTCGATTTGACGTGATAAACCCAGCCACCGAAGAGGTGCTGACTTCTGTGGCCTCTGCCGAGATTGCAGACGCAGATGCCGCCCTTGATGCCGCCGAAGCGGCAATGGCGCTGTGGGCCGCTCAAACCCCACGCCACCGCTCCGAGGTCTTGCGCAAAGCGTGGGAGTTGATGACCGCCCGCTTGCCAGAGTTTGCACATCTCATCACACTGGAGAACGGCAAAGCTCGGATTGATGCGATGGGCGAGGCCACGTATGCAGCCGAGTTCTTCCGCTGGTTTGCCGAAGAGGCCGTGCGTGCGGACGGGATGATTACACATGCACCTGCGTCAGGTGCGCGGATCATTGTGCAGCATAAGCCCGCAGGCCTAGCGGTGCTGGTCACTCCGTGGAACTATCCTGCGGCCATGGGGACCCGTAAAATTGCACCAGCTCTGGCGGCTGGATGCGCAGTCATCATTAAACCCGCTTCGGAAACGCCCCTTACCATGCTGGCTCTGATGCCGTTGCTGGAAGAGGCTGGCGTGCCCAAGGGATTGGTCAATGTCCTGCCCTCACGCAAAACTGGCGCGCTGGTCGATCACATGCTCCATGATGCCCGCGTACGTGTCGTGAGCTTTACCGGTTCAACTTCGGTGGGTCGCAAGCTGCTGCATTCCGCGGCTGATCAGGTCCTGAAACCCGCGATGGAGCTTGGTGGCAATGCGCCTCTGATCGTTTTTGAGGATGCCGACCTCGATGTTGCAGTCGAAGGCGCAATGCTCGCCAAAATGCGTAATCTGGGTGAGGCCTGCACTGCTGCTAACCGCTTTTATGTGCACAAGGATGTGGCTGAGGCCTTCACCAAAAAGTTCGCTGCGGCCATGGGCGCGCTCAAAATGGGCGATGGCACCGACCCATCCGTGGATGTGGGGCCGCTGGTCAACGCCGAGACCCGTGACAAGGTTGCAGATTTTGTCAAAGATGCAATTGCCAAAGGCGCAAAGATCGAACTGGGCGGCAAAGCACCAGGCGGGATAGGTTTCTATTATCCGCCAACCGTCTTGTCCAACGTGCCCGAAACCGCCGACTGCGTCGCAGACGAAATCTTTGGCCCCGTCGCAGCAATTCAGACGTTCACCGACCAACAAGACGTCATCCGCCGCGCCAATAACACCGAATATGGGCTGGTGGCTTACGTGTTTTCAGAGGACATGAAGCGCGCCTTGCAGGTCTGCGAACAGCTGGATTACGGCATGGTTGGTCTGAACCGCGGATTGGTCAGCGATCCGGCAGCCCCATTCGGCGGCACCAAGCAATCAGGTTTGGGACGCGAAGGCGGCCATGAGGGCATGCTAGAGTTCATGGAGACCCAATACATATCAGCAAGCTGGTAGGCAACGCGTCGGCCCTCAGGCCGGCGCTTTCGATCACGATCAGATAGCGATTGCTATTACGTCTTCGTCGACATGTACCAGATACTGTTCAAAGTTGTTCGAGAACATCTCGACCAATTTTCTCGCAGCAACATCATAGGCCGCACCATCAATCCAAGTACTGCGCGGATCAAGCAGCATGCTATCAACTCCGGGCACTTTATTGGGCACTTCGAACCCGAAATTTGGATCCTTGCGGAAGTGGCTGTTGTTGAGGGAACTGTCCAAAGCAGCCGACAACAGCGCGCGTGTCGCCGTAATTGGCATACGGTTGCCAGTGCCATATGCGCCGCCAGTCCAGCCGGTATTTACCAACCAGCAAGTTGCACCGTGCGTCGCAATTTTGGAGCGCAGCAGCTTGCCATAAACTTCCGGACGACGTGGCAAAAACGGTGCGCCAAAGCAGGTTGAAAAAGTCGGCTCTGGCTCTGTTACGCCGAGTTCGGTTCCAGCGACTTTCGAGGTGAAGCCGGAGAGGAAGTGATACATCGCCTGTGCTGGACTCAACCTGGCGATGGGAGGCAACACGCCAAATGCATCACAGGTCAGCATGATGATGTTCTTTGGGTGTCTGCCCAATCCGCTTTTTGATGCATTCGCGATGAATTCCAACGGATAGGCCGCACGCATGTTGGCCGTGTACCTATCGTCGGTGTAGTCAAGCTCGCCAGTGCGCGGGTCGCAGACCATATTTTCGATTACAGTCGAGAACATCGTTGTCGTCGCAAAGATTTCCGGCTCGGATTTCGGCGAAAGGTTGATGGTCTTGGCGTAGCATCCACCTTCAAAGTTGAAAGTGCCACGGTCAGACCAGCCATGTTCATCATCCCCGATCAGGACCCGCTCTGGATCGGCTGAAAGCGTTGTCTTGCCTGTGCCCGACAAGCCAAAGAAGATCGCGGTGTCAACAGGGTTGCCCGGTGCATGGTTCGCAGAACAGTGCATTGGCATCACGCCTTGCTCTGGCAGCAAGTAGTTCAGCAGAGAGAACACGGCTTTCTTGTTTTCACCAGCATATTCTGTACCAGCCACCAAGATCAGCTTCTTTTCCATATTGAAGGCGATGACCGTTTCTGTGCGGCAGCCGTGACGCTCTGGATCTGCGAAAAAGCTGGGGCAGTTCACAAGCGTGAAGTCTGCCATAAAGTCATCCAACTGGCTTGCCTCAGGCCGGATCAGCATGTGGCGGATGAACAGGTTGTGCCATGCGAGTTCCGAGACAATGCGCACCCCAATCCGGTAGCGCGGATCGGCGCCAGCAAAGAGGTCCTGAACAAAATAGTCCTTACCCACCATGTGCGCGCGCATATCATCATGCAGAACGTCAAAGGCTTCGGCGGTCATGCGGGCATTTGCGTCCCACCAGATCACGTCTTCCGTGGTTTCTGATACGACGACGTGCTTGTCTTTTGGCGACCGACCCGTGAATTTTCCAGTGTTGACCATCAGCGTCCCACCTTTGCCCAACGTACCTTCGTTGCGGCGCAAAGCATGGGAAACAAGATCAGGTTCTGTCGCGTTATAATACACATCACCCAAGTCTGGGTATCCCTGCAGAGACAACGTAAGTTCGGGGTTAACTTGGCCTTGATCCATTGGCTTTGTCCTTCGCTTATTGCGTTAATTCGTGCGTAACGCGGCGAGATATACAAAGAAAGCAATAACTTCACATGTTAGCGCAAACTTTTCGATGTTATCGCTATCGTTAAGATTTAAAGTCTTGGGTATGGCAACCCGAGTGGACATTGAGGATAATATCCGGCGTTTGCGGGTTAAAAAGCGCAGTCGATCATGGACAAGAATCTTTCGCTTACTCCAATGACCCCAAGACCCGTAGCACCTCTGTCGCTGCCAAACGCGCTTCTTTGCGGGCAACCGTTTCTGCCATTTCACCGTCACCGGATCTGATGGCCTGCACGACATCCCGCAGGTTTGCGATGCTTTCGCCTGCTCGACTTTTCGACCGCTGAGGATGGGCGAGGCCGACCGCCCGCCATCGCCAAACT
>JBLHTS010000225.1:0-6250 GCA_047627695.1 Yoonia sp.
TACAATTGCTCAAAAAGCTAAAGGGTGTTGATAGCGGGTTGCCCGTGATCATGATTACAGGCCACGGCGACGTGCCGATGGCGGTTGAAGCAATGCGCGTTGGTGCCTTTGATTTTCTGGAAAAGCCTTTCAACCCTGACCGGATGACCGAACTTGCCAAAAAGGCCACCCACGCCCGCAGGCTGACGCTGGACAACCGCGCGCTGCGCAAAGAGCTGTCTGATGGCAGTGCCTTGATCAAAAAGCTGATTGGGAATTCCACGTCGATGGAGCGGCTCAAAGAGGATATTCTCGATCTGGGACAAGCTGACGGCCATGTCCTAATCGAAGGTGAAACAGGCACCGGCAAAACGCTGGTCGCCCATGCGCTGCACGCCGTTGGCGCGCGTTCCAGCAAGAGGTTCGTGCTGCTTAGCTGCTCGGCCTTTGACGAAGAAACGTTGGGCCGGATGGTCTTTGGACCTGCAAGGGATAATGAGCCAATCCCTGCAATTGTAGAAGCCAACGGCGGCACTTTGGTGCTTGAGGACATCGAAGCACTCAGCCACGCTATGCAAGCCCGATTGCTGACAGCGATCAACGAACAAGGCACACCAGCCGAGACCCGCATTGTTGCGATTTGCAACCTACAAGAGCAAGACAAGACATGCGAAAGTGTGCTACGCTCTGATCTTTTTTACCGCCTTGCCGCATTGCGGATCACGGTGCCGCCGCTGCGTCAGCGTGGCGAGGATATTCTGTCGCTCTTTACGCGATTGGGTGAAAAGTTCGCTGATGAATATGGGTGTGATGCACCGCAGGTCAGCGCCCAAGAAGCGGCTCAATTGCTGCAGGCCCCTTGGCCGGGCAATGTGCGCCAGTTGATCAATGTGGCCGAACGGGCAGTGCTGCAAAACAGACGTGGAACGGGGTCTATCGCGTCTTTGCTTATGGCTGATGAAGAAGAAACTAGGCCGGCCATGACCACCGAAGGCAAGCCGCTCAAGGAATTCGTCGAGGCGTTCGAGCGTATGTTGATCGACAACACCATGCGCCGCCACAAAGGATCGATCGTTTCGGTGATGGAGGAACTGTGTTTGCCACGCCGCACATTGAACGAAAAGATGGCGAAATACGGTTTGCAGCGGTCGGATTACCTGTTGTAGCAGAATTGTTCTTCGAATAGATCGACTTTGCATGCAACCACTTGTGTAAGTGGTCAATTGTCCCCTATGTATAGGATACGGATGCTCGTGCTTTGGTTGCGCGGTGACATTCGTTCGAGATTCTCTGTTTCGCCTTTGATCTGATATCGCGGGCAAAGCAGCTGATTTGATCTTTCGGGATCAGAAGAACGCCCTTGGTCATGCGCTAAATCGTAGACCGGGCCATGAATGGGCACTGCCAGCCAGTGTCGGAGAAGCAACGCGATGCAACGCGCGCAAAACATGAGGCAACGCACAGCCACCCCAAGGGGTGCTGGAACTGCCCGCGCAGAGATCGCCTTAATTAGACATATAACACGGACTTCAGCGCCCCCAGGGGCCCCGCCGGGGTTATGTGCGAACGGAAAAAATGCCAAAGAAAATGTTAATCGATGCCACACACGCGGAAGAAACCCGCGTTGTTGTGGTCGACGGGAACAAAGTCGAAGAATTTGATTTTGAAAGCCAATTCAAGCGTCAGCTTGCTGGGAATATCTACCTTGCAAAGGTAACACGGGTCGAACCATCTCTGCAGGCCGCGTTTGTGGACTATGGCGGCAATCGCCACGGTTTCCTCGCGTTCTCGGAAATCCACCCTGATTATTACCAGATCCCGATTGCGGATCGCGAAGCGTTGATCGCCGAAGAAAAGGCCTATGCCGAAGCGCAGAAAGCCGAAGCAGACGCAGAGATCGAAGAAGACGAAAAGCCTGCGCCAAAGCGCCGTCGCCGCAGCCGCGGCAAAGCTGCTGACATGTCCGCAGATGATGCTGTCGTCACAGGCGAAGTTGAGACGCCCGAGGAAGAAACTTCTGGCGATATCGCGGGCATGGAAACCATTGATCTTTCTGATCCCGAAGAGGGCAGCTCGCCGATGGAGCTGGTTGCAGAAACCCCGGTTGATACGCCTGCCGCGGAAGACGATGACGCGTCGGAAGACGACGACGATGACCAGGCCGATCCAAGCAGCAAAGACGACAGCATCGAAAGCGTCGCTGACGAAGATGACGCAGACGACGTACGCCCTGCACGCAAGCCACGTCCAAAGCGGTACAAAATCCAAGAGGTCGTCAAAGTTCGTCAAATTCTTCTGATCCAAGTTGTAAAAGAAGAACGTGGCAACAAGGGCGCTGCCCTGACCACATATCTGTCGCTTGCTGGTCGTTACTGCGTCTTGATGCCGAACACGGCCCGTGGCGGCGGCATTAGCCGCAAGATTACCAACGCTGTAGACCGCAAAAAGCTGAAAGAAATCGCTGGATCAATGACCGTGCCAGAAGGTGCCGGTCTGATTATCCGCACTGCCGGTTCCCAGCGCACAAAAGCCGAGATCAAGCGCGATTACGAATATCTGCAACGTATGTGGGAACAAATCCGCGAGCTGACGCTGAAATCCTCTGCGCCTGCGAAAATCTACGAAGAGGGCGATCTGATCAAACGGTCGATCCGCGATCTATACTCGAAAGACATCGACGAAGTGATCGTGGCGGGCGAGGCGGGCTACCGCACCGCTAAGGACTTCATGAAGATGATCATGCCGTCTCACGCCAAAAACGTGAAGTTCTACACTGAGCAACTGCCACTTTATGCACGCTTTCAGGTCGAAGGTTATTTGAACGGGATGTTCAATCCGACTGTGCAACTGCCGTCAGGTGGCTACATCGTGATCGGCATCACAGAAGCGCTTGTTGCGATTGACGTGAACTCTGGTCGTGCGACCAAAGAAAGCTCGATCGAGCAGACAGCGTTGAAGACCAACCTTGAAGCCGCCGACGAAGTCGCCCGCCAGTTGCGCCTGCGCGACCTTGCAGGTCTGATCGTCATCGACTTCATCGACATGGACGAACGTCGCAATAATGCGTCGGTTGAGAAGCGTTTCAAAGACAAGCTTAAGACAGATCGCGCACGCATTCAGGTTGGCCGGATTTCCGGCTTTGGCCTGATGGAAATGTCGCGCCAGCGTCTGCGTCCGGGCATGTTAGAGGCCACGACACAGATGTGTTCGCATTGCCACGGTACTGGTTTGCTGCGGTCCGACGATAACGTGACATTGTCGATCCTGCGCGCCCTGGAAGAAGAAGGCGTGCGTGGCCGCTCAAAAGAGGTGCTGGTCAAAGCGCCGATTTCGATCACCAATGCGATGATGAACGGCAAGCGTGAACATATCGCTGACATCGAGGCGCGCTACGGCATGTCTGTACGGATAGAATGTGATCCCACGCTTGTGTCGCCTGATTACGCGATTGAAAAGTTCAAGACTGCCACCCGTATTGTGCCAGAGGCTGCACCGGTTGTCGCCTCAGTGGTGATGATGGATGACGATGTCGACGACAACACTGGCGTCATTATTGATAGTAATGATGACGATGTGGAAGTGGTCGCTGCAGTCACAGAAGCAGAAGCACCAGCAAATACTGCAGGAGATGACGAAGATCGTCCCAAGCGCAAGCGTCGCCGGCGTCGTCGTCGTCGGGGTGGTGCAAGCCGCGACGGTGAAGAGCAGCAGGCAGAGAATGGCGAAGGCCCTGAATCGGATGCAAGCAATGCTGATGCAGCGCCGCAAGAGGCTGTTGCGTCTGACGACGACGCACCTGCACCTGAAGAAAAACCAAAGCGCACGCGCAACCGCCGCAGAAATGCTGAACCCGCACCAGAGGCAGAGGCCGCACCTGTAGCAGAGGTGGAAGCTGCCCCAGTTGTAGAGGCTGAAGCCGCACCAGTAGACGCGCCGGAAGCATCTGAAAAACCTGCGCCGAAAAAACGGACACGTCGCAAGAAGGCAGAGCCTGTTGCAGAAGATGCAGCTCCGGCAGATGCAACAGCGGTTGAAGAACCTGAAGTGCAAGAAAAGCCAAAGCGCAAAAGCCGCGCCAAGCCGAAGGTTGAAGCAGCCCCTGTTGCCGACCTTGCCGCAGAGCCGGCACCCGTTGCCGCAGAACCTGTGCCCGCACCGGAGCCAGCTCCGGCACCTGTCGCAGAGACACCTGTGGAAGAAGCTGTTGATGATCAGCCCAAGCGCAAGGGCTGGTGGTCTCTCGGGCGCTAATGTCTGGCAGTGTCGTTATCACAGGAGGCTGCGGCTTTCTTGGCGCGGCACTAGCACATAAAATCCGTGAAAAGGGTGTGACGCTGCCCGGTGGGCAGCGTCTTTCCAATCCTGGATTGCATTTATGGGACCGTGCAGGCGCTGTCGTGCCGCTGATCGAAAACGTACGGTTCACGGCGATCGATACCGCCAATGCTGCCGAAGTGCGCGCACAAATGTCCCAAGACGTGGTTTTGATCTATCATTTGGCCGCTGTCGTCAGCGGGCAGGCTGAAGCGGATTTTGATCTGGGGATGCAGGTCAATCTGGGCGGCACAACGGCTGTGCTTGAAGCCGCCAAAGCAGTTGCCCCCGGCGTGCCAGTGATTGGTACTTCGTCGCTGGCAGTTTATGGCGGCAGTCCGACCGAACCGCTGACAGAATCCACACAAATACAGCCGCAAAATACCTATGGTGTGACCAAAGCC
The DNA here is from genome assembly GCA_047627695.1 of Yoonia sp. GTDB lineage: Bacteria > Pseudomonadota > Alphaproteobacteria > Rhodobacterales > Rhodobacteraceae > Yoonia. The sequence goes on from JBLHTS010000225.1 coordinate 4,698, forward strand.
ATGGCCGAGCTTGTCATGGCAGACTACCGCAGGCGCGGTTGGGCTGATGCGCGGACATTGCGTTTGCCGACAGTCACAGTGCGCCCAGGCAAGCCCAACGCGGCGGCGTCGTCTTTCGCATCATCCATCATCCGCGAACCGCTGGCGGGCTTGCCTGCGATTTGCCCCGTTGATCCAGCCATGGCGATGTGGGTGACCTCGCCTCAGGCAGCAGTCACGGCCCTTTGGCATGCGCCATCAGTGCCCATCGCGGACTGGCCGCCGTTCGGAGCGGTTAATGTGCCGGGAATGCGGGTGATGGTGTCAGAGATGATCGCAACTTTGCGCGCACATAGCGCTGATGCTGCTGATCTTATCGAAATGGCGCCGGATGAGCGGATCAAAGCAATCGTCGGCACGTGGCCCACGTTGTTTGACACGGCGCTTGCACAAAATCTGGGCTTTACAGGTGATGCCGGTTTTGACGCAATCCTCGATCAGGCTTTGCGGATGAAATAGACTTGTGACGCGCCCAAATCTTGTGTGCTGACCAGAGTATGCCCCGCCTCGTTGCAGAAATGCGGCACATCAACGATCGCGGCAGGATCGTCGGCCTCTACCCGCAACACCCGACCTGCGCCAAGCGCTTGCAAACGCTTACGCGCCTTCAAAACGGGCAGGGGGCATAGCAGGCCTTTTGCATCAAGTTCAGCGTCAAAATTCATGTATCTGACGTAGGCTTCATATTTCATTTTGTCCACTAACTTGTGACCGCTTCCCCCGTGACGTACCCGCATCACTGGCTTAGATAGGGTGTGAAGGGATGACCCATGCTTGATACCGCGCTGATTTTTGATGCCGCTTTGCTACCAGCGATGGTGATCGCCCTTTTGGCGGGTTTCTTATCGTTCCTGAGCCCATGTGTGCTGCCTGTTGTCCCACCCTATTTGGCCTATATGGGCGGTGTGTCCGTCAGCGAAATGGAAGAAGCGGGCAAAGCCCGTCGGCGGGTTTTTGTTTCAGCAGTCTTTTTTGTGATGGGACTTTCGACGGTCTTCTTGCTACTCGGCCTCGCGTTTTCAACGATGGGGCGGATGCTGCTGCAAGTGCAGGACTATTTTATCATCGTCGCAGGGGCGCTCGTCATGATTCTTGGCGCGCATTTCATAGGCGTATTTCGCATCGGATTTCTGGACCGTGAATTGCGTGTGGATGCAGGCGACAAAGGCGGTTCGGCTTTTGGCGCTTACCTGCTTGGCCTTGCATTTGCTTTCGGTTGGACACCGTGCCTTGGCCCAATCCTTGGCGCAATCCTAAGCCTTGCGGCTTCAGAAGGCGATGTTGCACGTGGCACCGTCTTGTTGGCGTTTTACGCTTTGGGCCTTGGTATTCCGTTCTTGCTTGTTGCCGCGTTCTTCCCGCGCCTCAAAGGTGTGATGGCGTGGATGAAGCGCCACATGAAACGCATTGAACGGACCTCTGGCCTGCTATTATGGACCGTTGGCCTGATGATGATGACCGGACAATTTGCAGCATTCAGCTATTGGCTGCTAGAGCGGTTCCCCGCACTCGCA
>JBLHTS010000226.1:0-6195 GCA_047627695.1 Yoonia sp.
CCAGCGCGGAACCCAATGATCAGATCAGCCGATGCGAAACCCCCATTGACCGCACCAACGGGATCAATCATAGCGCGGCATGCTTAAAATTTCTGATGTCACATACTCTGTCGAAGGCCGCACGCTGGTCGAACACGCCACCGTCACCATACCTACAGGCCACAAGGTTGGTCTTGTTGGGCGCAACGGGTCTGGAAAGACGACGCTTTTCCGCGTGATCCGTGGCGAAATGGTGCTGGATACCGGCAGTGTTTCGATCCCAAAGGGCTGGAAAATCGGCGGCGTCAGCCAAGAGGTCCCCGGCAACGAGGTGTCTTTGATCAACACCGTGCTGCGCGCCGACACCGAACGCGAAGCGCTTTTGGCCGAGGCTGAAACCGCGACAGATCCGGCCCGCATCGCCGAAGTCCAAACCCGCCTTGCCGATATTGAAGCATGGTCTGCAGAAGCCCGCGCCGCCACCATCCTGCGCGGCCTAGGATTCACCCATCAAGAACAACAACAGCCCTGCTCTGCCTTCTCTGGCGGTTGGCGGATGCGTGTGGCCTTGGCGGCAGTTCTGTTTTCCGAACCTGACCTACTACTATTAGACGAGCCTACAAACTACCTCGACCTTGAAGGCGCGCTTTGGCTTGAGGCCTATTTGACCAAATACCCTCACACCGTGCTGATCGTCAGCCACGACCGCGAATTGCTGAACCGGTCGGTCGGCGGCATCCTGCATCTCGAAGACAAAGGCCTGATCTATTATACGGGCACATACGACACATTCGCACGCCAACGTGCGGCCAACCGCGCCGTCCTGGCGGCAGCAGCGAAAAAGCAGAATTTGCAACGCGCGCACCTGCAATCCTTCGTGGACCGCTTTAAGGCAAAAGCATCAAAGGCCAAGCAGGCGCAGTCCCGCGTCAAGATGCTGGAAAAGATGGAAACCATCCGCGCACCCGAAGATGCGGCACGCACTGTTTTCACATTCCCGGAACCTGAAGAATTGTCGCCGCCGATTATTGCGACCGAGGGAGCTGCGGTGGGTTATGGCACCACGATTGTCCTTCGCGATTTGAACTTACGGATTGACCAAGACGACCGGATTGCACTGCTGGGCCGTAACGGCGAAGGCAAATCAACACTTTCAAAAATGCTGTCCAACCGCCTTGATGTGATGCACGGCAAGATGGTGACTTCGAACAAGCTGCGCATCGGCTTTTTCGCGCAACACCAAGTGGATGAATTGCGGATCGAAGAAACGCCGCTGGATCACCTTTTCCGCGAACGGCCCAATGAAGGCCAAGCGAAACTGCGCGCACGTCTTGCGGGTTTTGGCCTTGGGGCCGACCAAGCTGATACCGCGGTCGGACGCCTGTCGGGGGGGCAAAAAGCACGCCTATCCCTGCTGCTGGCCACCCTGCCCGCGCCGCATCTGCTGATTTTGGACGAGCCGACAAACCACCTTGATATTGAAAGCCGCGAAGCGCTGGTCGAAGCGCTGACTGCCTATTCTGGCGCTGTGATCCTTGTCAGCCACGACATGCACTTGCTAAGCATGGTTGTCGACCGCTTGTGGTTGGTCAAAGACGGGCATGTCACGACATATGATGATGATCTGGCGTCTTACCGCAAAATGCTGCTGACGCCTGAAAAAGCATCGGACAAAGACAAACCCAAGCCTGTCAAATCAGAAAAGCCGACCCGCGAAGCGATCATGGCACTGCGTGCTGACGCGCGCAAAGGCGAAGAGCGCGTTAAAAAAATTAACGAAATGCGCGACAAGCTTGCCAAGAAACTGGCTGACCCGGTACTCTACGAAGACGGAAAAGCCGGCGAGCTGGCCACTTGGAACAAGAAATACGCCGAAGTCATGGACGGGCTGGGACGCGCCGAAGCAATGTGGATGGCCACGCTGGAAAAACTTGAAAAAGCGCAAAACCAGTAACGGCCTGCCAACTTCTTTTTCATCTGGAAACTTCCGCCCGAGGCATCAAACTTCTTGCCACCAGGAACTGACCTCTGCCACACCGGACCCAATATGACCGAAATCCCCGCCCTCATCGCCGCGTTCACCACGCTCTTTATCATCATCGACCCACCCGGCCTTGCGCCGGTTTTTATCGCGTTGACCCAAGGCATGGGGCCTGCGCAACGGCGTGCGATTGCGACCCGTGCTGTTTTGGTCGCTACTGCATTGATGATGGTGTTCTTGCTACTTGGCGAAGCAGTCTTGGGCTTTATCGGCATCTCTATGGACGCCTTCCGCATCGCGGGTGGCATCCTGCTGTTTCTGACGGCACTTGATATGCTGTTTCAACGAAGACAGGCGCGGCGCGAAGATAACGCGGCCGAAGGCCAAGCCGAACATCACGATGATCCGTCCGTCTTTCCACTCGCTTTGCCATTGATCGTTGGCCCAGGCGCAATTACGACCGTGATCTTGCTGGCGGGTCAGTCGCAAGGCACCGCTGATTTGGGCGCGATAGCGGGTGTGATTGTCGCCGTTCTCGCGATCGTCATGTTGGCCTTTATTGCGGCCCCCGCGATTGAACGCGCCCTTGGTAAAACCGGCTTGAATATCGTCACCCGTGTACTGGGCATGTTGCTGGCCGCTTTGGCCGTGCAATTCGTGCTCGATGGCCTAAGGGGTTTTGGGATCGGCGGCTAGTGCCTATATCGATCCCATGAGCACAGATCAAATCATGCAACTGACCTATTTGGTGCTGCTGGCGTCCGCTATTGGTGGTTCTGCCATTGTTGCAGGCCGGTCAAATATGGGCAAAATGGCGCAGCAGGCGGCTATCTGGGCATTGATCTTTGTCGGTGTCGTCGGCGCCTACGGCCTATGGGAAGATATCAGCCGCGACGTGAACCCGCGCCAAGCGCTTGTTGATGGCGGCACAATCGCTGTGCCGCGCGGATTTGATGGACATTACCGCCTGACCCTTGATATCAACGGCACCCCTGTCAGCTTTATCGTCGACACCGGTGCCAGCCAGGTTGTCTTGTCACAGCGTGATGCCGCACGGATCGGGCTTGATCCTGCGGGACTGGTTTATTCACGCAGCGCCAATACCGCAAACGGCGTTGTCCGCACAGCCCCAGTGATTCTAGATCAAGTGGCCCTTGAAGGGATAGCGGACCGCGACATTGCAGCGGTGGTGAATGGCGGTGAGATGGACACGTCTTTGCTGGGCATGACGTATCTGGGGCTTTATAATCGGATAGAGATCACAAATGGCGAATTGGTATTGATGCGATGATCAGATGTTTGGCACTTTTGATGTTTTTAGGGGCTTGCGCGGCCCCAGTGACCGAATTGGCCGAAGACTTCGACGCAAGCTTCGCGTTCTAGGACAGGTAAGGCGGATTTTTATCCACCTTATTTTTCGGCCTTTTTCGTCCAACGCCCGTCCTCTTGTGCCCAATACTGCGCACTGCACCCCGCATCAGTCAGCGCTTTCCACTGCCCGCGTGCATGATCAAGGGCCGCGTCATTGTGCCCATCAAACAAGATGCATACACGCTCGAGCGCTTTGACTTCGGGCTCTGTGACGGCGGCCCCCGCGACGCACATCAAACAGTCAAAGCCGTCGCTGGGCACATCGCCAAGCAACACCGGCTGTTCGCCGTCATGTGGACCGCCCGCGATCCCGTGCGGCAAAAACCCGTCATCCGCGCCTTGCCACAGCACTTCGTCCAGCCGCACGGTCAGCGCCGGATCAGCACTGCGCACAAAAACCCGCCATCCCGCTTGGCGCGCCTTGCCGACTAACATCGGCAGGGTCGCCTCTAGAGGACTGGTCGTCAGATGGTAGAAGTAAACCGCGCCCATCTAATGCTCGTATTTGTCCGCAATCAACCGGTTCAGCGCCATGACACCCCAACCTGTCGCACCCGCGGGGGCAAGCGCTGTTTCTTTTTTCACGCTGGCCGTCCCCGCAATGTCCAAATGCGCCCAAGGCACATCGGCTTTGACAAACCGCTGCAAGAATTGTGCGGCCGTAATCGACCCCGCAAAGCGTCCGCCAACGTTCTTGATATCGGCAATCTGCGATTTTATCAGTTCGTCATAGGCAGGGCTTAGCGGCATCCGCCAAGCACCTTCGCCTTCGGTTGCTGCGGCTTTCAAGAAAGCATCGCTAAGATCGTCCGAGTTTGAAAATAGTCCTGCATTCTCGTGGCCAAGTGCAACCAAAATCGCCCCCGTCAGCGTCGCAAGGTTGATCATACCAACCGGCTTAAACCGCTCCTGCGCATACCAAAGCACATCTGCAAGCACCAATCGCCCTTCGGCATCGGTGTTTATGATCTCGACCGTGTCACCCTTCATGGATTTGACGACATCGCCGGGACGTGTCGCATTGCCCGACGGCATGTTTTCAACCAAACCCACAAGACCAACGACATTGGCTTTCGCCTTGCGCAGCGCCAGTGTCCGCATGACACCGGCCACAACCCCAGCACCGCCCATATCCATCGTCATGTCTTCCATGCCAGCCGCAGGTTTTATGCTGATACCGCCTGTATCAAAGACGACACCCTTGCCGACAAGGGCAAACGGGGCCTCTTTGCCGCCACCATTCCATGACATCACGACGACCTTGGACGGGCTGTCAGACCCTTGGCCGACGCAAAGCAATGTGCGCATACCAAGTTTAACAAGATCAGCTTCTTCAAGAATTTCAACTTCAAGCCCGAGTTCCTGCATCGCAGCCAGTCGCGCCGCGAAATCATCTGTTGTCAGGACGTTGGCGGGCTCATTTGTCAAATCACGGGTGAAAAAGACACCTTCGGCAATGGCGGCCATCGGGGCTGCTGATTTGGCGGCGTCTTCGGGTTTGGCTACCATAAAGGCGATCGCACCTTTTGGCTTTTTCTCTGCTGATTTGTGCGTATCAAAATCATAGCCGCGCAGTACCAGCCCTAAAGCGATTTCATCTGCCCGCCCGATACTGCCCGCCAGAACCAACAGGTCTTTGCCAGCTTGCGCCTTGGCCAGTTGCGCGCCTGCTTTGCGGGCCTCCTGGCTGCTTGGACGGCGGCCCAGTTTAATCACACAAATCGCTTCGGCGGCCAGTCCTGCCGGGTAGGCTAGGTTTGTCAGGTCACCCGCGGTCATTTTTTCAAAGGCATCACTTTCCACAAATCGCGCCAAGGCTTTGCGCCCCAGCGTGTTCACTTTGCGCGCACCCGCATCCATTTTTCCGTCCATATCGACGAACACCGCAATCTTGCCGTTGGCGGTGGCCACGGCATCAAGATCGACCTCTTTAAACTGGATTTCTGCGGGCGTTGTCATGGGAGATCCTTTATGTGACTAAATTGGGTTGGCAATAGGTAGCCCGCGCGCCCTCTAATGACCAGATAGCTGTTCAATCCGTCGCAGTGTTAGGTTAGTTTGGCGCCAATCAGGCAGGCCACCATCGCAAAGGACACCATTTTGGCAAAATTTGACAGATATATGCTGTCGCAGCTGATGGTGCTGTTTGGCTTTTTCAGCCTGATCCTTGTGTTGATCTATTGGATTAACCGCGCAGTTGTCTTGTTTGATCAACTGATCGCGGACGGGCAGTCATTCAATGTTTTCTTAGAATTCAGCGCGTTGTCACTGCCATCTGTCATTCAAATTGCCATGCCTTTGGCCAGCTTTGCGGCAACCATTTACGTCACCAACCGCATGTCCACAGAATCAGAGCTGACAGTCATGCAAGGGGCCGGTTATTCACCGTTTCGTCTGGCGCGGCCGGTGCTATACTTTGGCTTGATTGTCGCTTTGTTCATGTCCGTTTTAACGCATTTCCTTGTTCCCATGAGCATATCGCGGCTAGCCGAGCGACAAACAAACATCGCCCAGAACGCATCGGCAAGGCTTCTTACAGAAGGGCAGTTCTTGGAGCCAGCCAATGGCGTGACTTTCTATATTCGCGAAATTACCCCCTCTGGCGCGCTCTCGGATATCTTCTTGTCGGATGTGCGTTCGCCAAACCGCCAAGTGACATATACCGCCTCGCAGGCATTTCTGGTGCGTGAACAAGACACCACGCAACTTGTGATGATCGACGGGTTGATCCAAACATTCACCGCATCCGATCAAAGGCTTTTCACGACCACTTTTGATGATTTTGCATTTAATATCAGTGCATTGACGGGTGAAAAATCGTTAAAGGGACGCAGTGATCGCCAGCTTTCCACATTAGAACTTCT
>JBLHTS010000227.1:0-6176 GCA_047627695.1 Yoonia sp.
GGATTTTGCGGCCCAAGGGCGTGATGAAATGCGCAGGCGCCGCTTGATCAAGCCGCTGCGTTTGCCCCCAATCCAGCATCGTGCGCAAAGCAGGCAATAGATCGAACCGCTTCCAATCCTCAGTAGAGCGCACGCCAGTCAAATGCGGCAGCAACCACGTTTCAGCTGTTGCAAGCAACATCGCATCATCCATCGCGGGCAAGTCGTCGATCAGTGCGACGCGCGCACGAAACCGCTGCGCCGCCGCCGATGGGCGCAGTTCCAACTGACGCACTCCTTCTAGCATCGCTAGCGCGACTGCCTCGGTCGGGGCATCTGCCCAGATCCGGTCATCCAAAACAACCGACCCAAAGCATTCTTGCTGGCGGGCAACGACGCGGCCCTCGCGTTTGGACCATGCGCAGATATCCTGCCAAACGATTTGATCGGCGTAGAGGTCACGCAATTCGCGTTCGGACAGTGTCACCGCCTGCCGGATTTTCGCCTCGCGGGTGTCGCCGTCTAGGTCGGTCGCCACAATCAAACGTTGTCCGGCCAGCGGATCGGCGGCGTCCATGATCGCCCCCTTGCCACCTGACAACACATAGCGGGGATCATCGCCCTTACGCCTGATGCCGACGCGGTCTGGGTAAGCCAAAGCCGCCTGCTGCCCAAGGCTAAGTGTCGCGGCGCTCGGCAACCCCTTGGCCAGTCGCGGGACCTCTGCCTTGATCTGAGCAAGGGCTGCGTATTGCAGCGTGCCGGGTCCGTCATAGCGCCCGCGCATGGCAGCCATCCGCAAAGACAAATCCACAGGTGCACCGCGCAAGGGATCTCGCGCGGCCAGCAACGCGGCCAAAGGGGCGGCCTGCGCACCTGCGCGCTGTAGCATGTGCGCAAGACGGGGGTGTAGCGGCAAGGCGGCCAATGCGCGCCCGTGGCCGGTGATGCCGTGGTCGACATCCAACGCGCCAAGGCTGACCAGCAGGCTGCGCGCCTCGGCTAATGCACCATCAGGCGGCGGTGTCAGGAATGCCAGATTATCGCTGCCCCAAGTGGCCAGCTCCAGCGCGAGGCCAGCAAGGTCTGCGGCCTCGATCTCGGCGGGGGCAAAAGCGGGCAGAGCGCCGTTTTCGCCCTTGGTCCAAAGGCAATAGGCATCGCCCGGGGCAACACGGCCCGCGCGGCCTGCGCGCTGGGTCGCTTCGGCTTTGCTGACTTTTTCGGTAACAAGGCGTGACATACCAGAAGCGGGATCAAACCGCGCCCGCCGCGCACGGCCCGCATCGATGACCACGCGGATGTCTTCGATCGTCAGTGAAGTCTCAGCAATGGATGTCGACAGCACGATTTTGCGACCAAATTTAACAGGCGCAATCGCGCGGCGTTGATCCGCGAAAGGCAGGGCGCCGTAGAGCGGGCGAATAACAGTATCTGCGGGCAGGCGGCCGCCCAGCTGCGCGGCAGTGCGGCGGATTTCGCCTTCGCCGGGAAGGAACACCAGCACGCCGCCTGTCGTTTCACCTAACGCCTGCACAACCAGATCAGCCGTCGCTGTTTCCAACCAAACGCCCTTCGGGATCGCGCGTTCAAGGTAATGCGTGGTCACCGGAAAGGACCGCCCTTGCGATGTGACCACAGGTGCGCCGTCCAGCATTGCGGCGACAGGGGCTGCGTCTAAAGTGGCGGACATAACCAAGATCAACAGGTCAGGGCGCAGCACAGCACGGCTTTCCCATGCAAGCGCAAGGCCAAGGTCTCCGTTCAGGGAACGTTCGTGAAATTCATCAAAGATCACCGCACCGACACCTGTCAGTTCGGGGTCAGATTGGATCATGCGGGTCAGGATACCTTCGGTGACGACTTCGATCCGGCGGCCTGCTTTGCTTTCGCCGCGCATGCGGTAACCGACGGTTTCTCCGGGGGCCTCACCCAAGCCTTCGGCCAAGCGTTCGGCAGCGGCGCGCACGGCAAGGCGGCGGGGTTCAAGCATGATGGTTTTGCCTGCGGTCAATTGCGCGTCCAGTATCGCCAATGGCACACGCGTGGTTTTGCCAGCGCCAGGCGGCGCTTGCAGGACGGCTCGGCCGCAACTTCGCAGGGCAGCAATCAGGTCGGGCAGAATAGGATCGATGGGCAAAGCGGTCATGGCCGAAGCTTTGCCATATGGTGGGTCAAGACGCCACCTTTCGCAAACCATCGATTTTGCGGTCCAAGGTCGATGACCCATCAAACCAAACGAAAAAACCCGAACGCACTTGGCGTCCGGGTTGCTAATTCATTAAGTGTCGAAAGTGCTTAAGCAGCAGTTGCCTTGGCAATCTCTTTCTTGACCTTCAGGGCGTCCAAAGAAAGCTCCGCTTCCTTTGCTTTCGCCATGAACGCGTCCAAACCACCACGGTGGTCAACAGTGCGCAGGGCAGCGTTGGAGATCTTGAACTTGAATGTCCGGCCCAGCAGGTCGGACTTCAAAGTCACGTCCTGCAGGTTCGGCAAAAAGCGGCGGCGGGTACGGTTCTTGGCATGGCTGACATTGTTGCCAGACATTGGGCCTTTTCCAGTCAGTTCGCAACGGCGCGACATGAGCGTTATCCTTTTCTTTGGACATCACCGACCCGTGTGGTCAGCGCATCCTGTGATACGGGGTTTGAACCCCGCATCCGCAGGGTCGTCAATAATATCAGCGCGAGATATGCGGATTCCTTGATCCCGTCAACCCGATATGCCGATCACGAGGCAATCATTTTCCCATGTTGATGTGAATCTTTTCCTATCCTCAACACTGCATAGGCGCGCATGTCGCATTGGGCGTGCGTCACGCGTTACCTGTGCTGGTCCATAGCAGAAAAGGCAAGTGCTAGCTTGTCAGGCAATACAAGTTTTCAAGCAGCGGGCGCTGATGCTTGATATGGGCTGCAATGATTTGCTTTGCTTGTCTGGACGTTGGAAAGGGGCGGGCGGGCGTCATATTGGCATGTGTGCTATAACAGGGTTGCGTAGGGTCGATTTCAGCGATCTCCCCTGCGAGAGTTTCGGACGATACGGGACCGACAAAAATGCTCTCTGCGGGTGCGCCGTTCGCGAAAATGACATCATGGCGATCAAGCAAGATGTGATAGTAGTCTAACAGGGTGCATTGATCGATCAACATCTATGCCGGTTGGCCCGGCAAAGTGGATTGCGGGCACAAGAACGTCGGTCGATCCACAAATGCGTTTGGCGACCCTTGAAGAAATCGTTATGCGACGTTGGCACGACACAAGCAGATCTTCTATCGGCACACCATTGCCCAAAGCGCCCGCCGCAATCCGGCCAGGTGAAAGCCGCGTTTCGCGCGCAAGCGCCATGCGTGAGACGTGACGTTTATGTGTCATCACCACTGCCTGCGCGGCCCCATCTTGTGTCGTGACCAAATCGTCCGCTTTTAGGTCGGATACTTTGATTTGACCGCGCGGTATTTGAATTTTTGCGTCGGCCGTAAAACAGGCAATCGTAAAGAAATCCGGGTCCAGGCCGGTTTCAAAAAGGTCAAAGTTGCCGAGACTACCACCTGTTCCAAAGAGTTTTACCGATGTCACGGGTATTGTGAACCTGAAAAATCTTTGGCTACCGTTCTCTGGATTGCCGGTACTGGTTACGCCGCCTGCGGCCGTAATGATATATGTCGCCGGTCCCGTTTGGGTAAACACGACGTCGCCACTGGCAATTGCAGTATTTAGATCGACCTGTACGCCATTGATCTCAAGAAAATAGATTTCGCCAGGGTTGCTGCGGTTCACGTTTATGGTCATGCCTTCGACGGCCCGATCAAAGTTGACGTGCACCGTCCACAAGCCGTCCACCGTGACTTGGGCGCCGTCAACAGTCCCGGCCCGCGACGCCGCGTTGACGTTCGAAATGATGCTATAGCCCACCGTTCTGTTGAGCGCGGTAAGCGTGACCGTCAAACCGTTTGCGTAGTCGTTGATGACGTCGGTGAAAGCCATAGTTGCCTCTTGTGAAGGGGATCATAAAGCTTTGGCGACCTTGCTGTTTTGTTAAACGTTAGATGAACATAATGCATTTCTCCGTCACCTGAAAGAGGTGATTAGGACGCCTGAAAAGCGTGACATTTGAAATGCCGCAAACGGTGTTACGGTCTCAAAAGGTCTTGCAACGGTGCCAGCACATCTGCCGCTGCCGCCGCAGGCGTCTTGCGCCCGTTTGACACGTCGTCTTGGGCGGCATCCATACGCTTGGCAAGGCTTGGATCATCCAAGAGCAATTGCAGCAACCCGTTGCGGACCTCTTCTTGAAGCCAGTAGCGGGATTGGTCCCGACGGGTGCTGTCCCAGATACCGTTCTTGCGGCGCCACTCTGACAGATCAGTCATTTGCTGCCAAGCGTTGTGCAGGCCTTCAGCTTCTAGCGCGGAAATTGTCAGGGCCTTTGGAAATCCGTCAGGGTCTTGCGCGCGTTTGCGCAAAAGGCGCAAGGCACCTGCATAATCGGCGCAGGTGCGCATGGCTTGGGGTTTTAGGTCGCCATCCGCCTTATTCACAAGGATGATATCGGCCATCTCCATGATGCCTCGCTTGACCCCTTGCAACTCGTCCCCGCCCGCAGGGGCCAGCAGTAGAATAAAGAGGTCGGCCATTTGCGCGACCACTGTTTCGGATTGGCCGACCCCAACGGTTTCGATCAGCACAATATCAAATCCTGCAGCCTCGCACAGGGCCACAGCCTCGCGCGAGCGGCGGGCCACACCGCCAAGTTGGGTTTGACTAGGCGAAGGGCGGATAAAGGCGTTCGGGTCGCGGGCCAAATGATCCATTCGGGTCTTGTCACCCAAAATCGACCCGCCAGAGCGGGCAGAGGACGGATCGACCGCCAGCACCGCCACGCGTTTGCCCATGCCTGTCAGCATCAGGCCAAAGCTTTCGATGAACGTCGATTTGCCGACGCCCGGGGTGCCGGACAGACCAATGCGCAAGGCTTGTTTTTGGGTGCCAAGCAGATCCAGCAACGCCAGCGCATCGGCGCGGTGATCCGCACGGCCACTTTCTACCAGCGTAATTGCTTGCGCCAAGGAACGGCGGTCGCCTGCCTGCACGCCGTGGGCGACGGCGGTGATATCCAATTGCTTATTCATCCCCGTATTCATATCGGGCGCAGGGCAAAGGTCCAGCCTTTCTATGGCGTAGATAGTTTTGCTATTTCTTGGTATCTGGCGCGGGACAAAGGAAGGAACTGATCATGACCAAGACACCAATCCATCTTTGGATCGTAGGTATACTGTCGCTGATTTGGAACGCGGGCGGGGCAATCGACTATGTAATGACGCGGACCAACGCTGCTGAATACATGGCATCCCAACCTGCCGCGCGGCTGATTATGCTTGAACAAGCGCCACTTTGGTTCGGTTTGACATGGGCGCTGGGCGTGTGGTTTTCAGTGATCGGGGCACTGTTGCTTTTGGCGCGATCGCGGTTTGCTGGGGCTGCTTTTGCATTGTCTTTGATCGGGCTTGCAGGGTCGTCCATCTACACCTACGGGATCGCTGACGGTGGAAGCATGATGGCCGCTGCCGGAACGGTGGCGATTGTGTTTTCGTTCGCCATTCCGGTTCTGTTGGTGCTGCAATGGCTTTACGCAAGGGCGATGACAAGGCGCGGCGTGTTGCGCTGAACCGGGTCATCTTTGTCTGTCTAGGGAACATCTGTCGGTCACCAGCGGCAGAAGGCGTCATGCGCGGCCTAGCGCCAGAACTGGAACTGGAACTGGATAGCGCAGGCACGGCAGGCTGGCACGCAGGCGACGCGCCTTATCGTCCGATGCAAGACCCGGCCATTGCGCGGAACCTTGATTTAACTGGCTTGCGGGCGCGGCAGTTCGTTCCGGCAGACTTCAATCACTTTGATCTGATCGTGGCGTTGGATGCACAAAACTAGTCCGACATTGAAAAGCTGCGGCCAAAGGGCAACGCAACACCCGTGCGGATGCTAGCGGACACAGACGTGCCCGACCCTTACTATAGCGAATTTGACGAGGCTTTGGACATGATCGAAGCCGCCGCTAAGCGTCTATTGGCTGACATATCTGGGCGGCCAAATCGCTGAATGCACGATAGCGAAGCCAAAACCGTTCATCGTTGCTTCGATCAGATTGGCGGGTGTCTTGCGCCAATTGAGGTTCTGAAAAAAACACCGCAGCACGGG
>JBLHTS010000228.1:0-6159 GCA_047627695.1 Yoonia sp.
CAACGTTCCTATGTGTGTAGTAGAGATCACCAACATAGGAGATACGACCATGGCTTTACGCATCAATGATACTATTCCCGACCTGACAGTCGAGACCGATCAGGGCACGTTTTCACTGCATGATTGGATCGGCGACAGCTGGGCGATTTTGTTTTCACACCCCAAGGATTTCACCCCTGTTTGCACCACCGAATTCGGTGCCGTTGCACAGCTGGCCGATGAATGGGCCAAGCGCGGCACCAAGGTCATCGGTGTAAGCGTTGACGGGGTCGAGGAACACAAGAAGTGGAAAGTTGATATCGAAACTGTCGGTGGCGCACCTGCTGGCTTCCCGATTATTGCAGATGCCGGGCTGGAGGTTTCAAAGGCCTTCGACATGCTGCCTGCCGATGCCTATTTGCCTGATGGCCGCACCCCGGCTGATAGCCAGACCGTGCGGTCTGTGTTTATTATTGGACCAGATAAGAAGATGAAGCTGTCCATGACCTATCCCATGAACGTAGGCCGCAACTTTGCAGAAGTGCTGCGCGCGCTGGACGGTTTGCAGACTGCCGCAGGGCGTGGCGTGGCGACACCTGCGAACTGGAACGTGGGCGATGACGTGATCATTCCGGCCACAGTCAGCGACGCGGATGCGAAGGCGAAATTTGGTGATTTTACCAAAGTGCTGCCTTACCTGCGGACGACAAAACTGAAAGACTGATTCGGTTCACATGACCTACAAAGCCCCGCCAGTTTGGCGGGGCTTTTTGCGTTATGGGCTAGGCAAGCGGGCCAGCCATTCAGCGCTGAGTGACGTAATCCAAAGCGAATCGTCCAAATCCCTGACAGCGCCTGTGGTCAATGGATACCCGGCTTCTGGATCTTGCCATGTCTGGGTAACTTCGCCTGCATCGCTCAAATGTAGAATGAATCCATAGCTAACCGCTTTGGGGCGCAGTGCGGCTGGCAGACGTTGCAAGACCTTGCGCAAAATTGGGTATGGTGCGGCCATATCAGCAGCAGACGCGCGCATTGATACCAAACCCAAAAGAAACCCGCCATTTGCGTCACGTTTGATGTTGTCAGGAAATCCCGGCAAATTGGTGAGCACATCTTCGACCTCGCCTTGGCGGGGGCCGTCGATCCACAATCGGCGTACCGCATTTGCGCCAGTTTCGACAAAAAACAGCCAATCGCCCGAAGGTCCCATCGCAATCCCGTTCGCAAAGCTAAGGCCGGTTAGCATGGTCGCAGCTTCGCCAGTCGCAGGGTCGAACCGAATGATCCGACCAGTTCGGCCATTTTCGAGGATTTCCAGATAGGATGCTTCGAGCGTGCCACCGGATGCTTGCGCCCCAAATTTTGTCGATGCATCAGAAAACCAAACCGCGCCGTCGGGCGCAAAATCAAGGCTGTTGGCATAAAGGATCGGAGTGCCATCATCGGTTTGGGTAGACATCAGCTCTGTGCTATCCGGTGTCAAACGGGTCAGGCCGCGATATGCGTCCGCCACCCAGATCGCACCATCGGGTGCTACCTCAACCCCCAGCGCGCGCCCAAGACCAGATGCGAACACTGTCATTGCTCCATCCGGGGACCGTCGCAAGACTTCGCCGTCGCTGGTTGTTAGATAAAGCGTGCCGTCCAGAGCAATCGCTGCATCTTCAGGGCCGTGGCGGCCGAGGATGTCATTGCGTTCGAGGCCGGAGAGGCGATTGTTCGCGGAATAGACGCCCACGTATCCTTCGCTTGCTGTCGATTGCCATGCGACAGGATCAACGGGGACGGGCCACAACAAAAGATACGCGATCAGTGCCGCGCTGGCGCCAAGCAAACCACGTTTAATCGTTTTCGCCATGCCCAACACCTCTTGATTTCTTTGATGCAAACCTAAGCGCTGAGGTCTGCCTTTCACAAGAAAAACGAAATAGGCCCCGGCGTTTCCGCCGGAGCCCAAGAATTTTCAAATCACAAGGCTGACTGCCCGATGAGAGCAGAAATTACTCTGCCTTTTCTTCCGCGACTTCTTGACCGGTTTCCTGATCAACCATCTTCATGGCCAAACGGACCTTACCGCGATCATCAAAGCCAAGCAGCTTGACCCAAACTTCTTGTCCTTCTTTCAGGACATCGGAAGGGTGGTTCAGGCGACGGTTTTCAATCTGGGACACGTGTACCAGACCGTCGCGCTTGCCGAAGAAGTTCACGAATGCGCCAAAGTCGACCAGTTTCACAACTGTGCCTTTGTAGATCACGCCTTCTTCCGGCTCTGCCACGATCGAGTGGATCATGTCGTAAGCGCGCTTGATCGCCTCGGCGTCGTTGGATGCCAGCTTGATCACGCCATCGTCGTTGATGTCGACTTTCGCGCCAGATGTTTCGACGATTTCGCGAATAACCTTACCGCCAGAACCGATAACTTCACGGATCTTATCGACAGGGATCTGCATCGTTTCGATCTTTGGTGCGTGCACGCTGAATTCCTGCGCGCCGGTCAGAGCTTTGCTCATTTCGCCAAGGATATGCAGACGGCCAGCTTTGGCTTGGTCTAGTGCTTTGGACATGATCTCTGGCGTGATGCCTGCGATCTTGATGTCCATCTGCAACGACGTGATGCCGTTTTCTGTACCAGCAACCTTGAAGTCCATGTCGCCAAGGTGGTCTTCGTCACCAAGGATGTCGGACAGAATGGCGTATTGGCCATCGTCTTCCATGACCAGACCCATCGCCACACCAGCGACCGATGCTTTCAAAGGCACACCGGCGTCCATCATAGACAGCGAACCACCACAAACAGATGCCATAGAAGACGACCCGTTTGATTCAGTAATCTCTGACACCAGACGGATAGTGTATGGGAAATCAGTTGCCGCAGGCAAAACCGCCTGAAGCGCACGCCATGCCAGCTTACCATGACCAATCTCGCGACGGCCCGGGCCTGACACACGACCAACTTCACCAACCGAATATGGTGGGAAGTTATAGTGCAGCATGAAGTTCGATTTATACATTCCGGTTAACGCATCGATCATCTGCTCGTCATCGCCGGTACCCAGCGTGGTCACAACCAAGCTTTGGGTTTCGCCGCGTGTGAACAATGCCGAACCGTGTGTCCGTGGCAAGATGCCTGTCTCGGATACGATCGGGCGGATGGTGTCGAGTGCGCGACCGTCAATCCGCTTGCCGTTCTTGACGACATCGCCGCGCAGAACCTGGCTTTCCAGCTTTTTGAGGGCAGCACCAAGGTTGCCATCTTCTTTTTGCTCGTCGGTCAAAGCATCCACAATTGTGGCTTTGGCAGCGGTCACTGCACCTGTACGCTCTTGCTTGTCTGTGATCGCATAAGCGGCGCGCATCAGGTTTTCGCCAGCGGCTTTCACAGCGGCGGACAGGTCTGAATAGTCCTCTGGCTGGAAATCAAATGGCTCTTTCGCGCAATCTTCGGCCAGATCAATGATCAGGTCGATAACCGGCTGGATTTGCTCGTGTGCGAACGTTACCGCACCCAGCATTTCAGCTTCGGACAGCTCATATGCTTCGGATTCAACCATCATCACGGCGTCTTTTGTGCCGGCAACAACAAGGTCCAGACGCTGCTCTGGGTTCAGGCGCAGGTTGTGCATGTCGTCGATTTCAGGGTTGAGGATGTATTCACCATCAACAAAACCAACGCGACACGCAGCAATCGGGCCACGGAACGGCGCGCCGGAAATGGTCAACGCTGCAGAGGCTGCGATCATCGCAACCATGTCAGGGTCGTTCACCATGTCGTGGGACAGCACAGTACACATCACCAGCACTTCGTTTTTGAAGCCGGGGACGAACAACGGGCGAATTGGACGGTCGATCAAACGGGATGTCAGCGTCTCTTTTTCAGTGGGACGGGCTTCGCGTTTGAAGAAGCCACCAGGTACTTTACCCGCGGCGTAATACTTTTCTTGGTAGTGGACGGTCAGCGGGAAAAAGTCCTGCCCTGGCTTTTGCTTACGTGCAAATGTCACGTTCGCCATAACGCTGGTTTCACCCAGTGTCGCGATGACAGAGCCATCTGCCTGACGGGCAACCTTGCCCGTTTCCAGTGTCAGCGTTTCTTCGCCCCACTGGATTGATTTCTTTACTTCATTAAACATCATGTTTTCCTAGTTGGCCGGTTGCGGCCTTTTGCGTAGGGGGCGTATTCCCCCTCATTCCTTGTTTCTTAATCTATGGGCGCTGGAATGCGGGCGCCAATCTTTCAAGATTTTCGGGGCTTATCGCAGATTGGGGGTTTTGGGAAGGGGGGTGGCATGAATGGCGGGTTTGAGCCCAACATTACATGATTCTGGACCCAGCATGAATGTCAGCTTTGGAGTTTCTATTATTTTCAAACGAGGGATTTCCAGGCGTACGAAAGCGACGATGAGAGTGCCATCAACCGGAATCTTGACGGCACGTGTGATTCAGAAATTAATCCAGGATTTTCCAATCAATATGTCATAGAGCACTTCAATTTTGGTGGTTCAGCATTACCTGTTGCCTACACCGGAGACAGTAAAGGCTTTGTGGCCAATCTTTGGTCCCGCTGATCGCGCCGCAATAAAATTGCGAGCTTTCCATCGACAAAAACATGAACACAAGGAACGGCAGATGAAAATTCTGATGGTAATCACATCGCACGATAAACTGGGCGATACGGGCAAAAAGACAGGTTTTTGGTTGGAGGAATTCGCCGCACCTTACTACATCCTCAAGGACGCAGGTGCTGAGATTACTTTGGCGTCGCCAAAGGGCGGACAGCCACCGCTTGATCCAAACAGCGATACCGTCGACGCACAGACCGCAGCGACCGAACGCTTTAAGGGTGATGTGGGCACACAAAAGCACCTGTCCGAAACACATGTCTTGTCGGCCATCAACGACGCCGACTACGACGCGATTTTCTACCCGGGCGGTCATGGTCCGCTGTGGGACTTGGCTGAGGATAAAGACAGCATTGCATTGCTTGAGGCATTCGCGAAAAGTGATCGCCCCATCGGGGCCGTTTGTCATGCGCCAGCAATCTTTAAGCACCCAAAACGTATTGACGGAGCGCCACTGGTCTCAGGCAAAACCGTGACTGGGTTCACCAACACTGAGGAAGATGCCGTTGGGCTTACCGATGTGGTTCCGTTCCTCGTGGAAGACATGTTGAAAGCCAATGGCGGAACTTATGAAAAGGGCGCGGACTGGGCGTCGTTTGTCGTTGTTGATGGCAAATTAGTCACTGGCCAGAACCCTGCTTCTTCCGAAGAGGCGGCAAAGAAGCTTTTGACACTCCTCTAATGTGTCAATTCGCGGGGGTGCGCGTTGTGCCCCCGCAAATTCCTAATCGGGGTCCGCTCCGACTGGGTGCAGAATGACACACCCAAGGATTTTTTATCAGTGCCGCCGCTCAAGCGCCGCCCAATTGAACTCAGATACTCTCCACGCTGCCATCGATCCCACATCTCTGACTTCTGTTGAGCCGTATGAAATGTCTACTGACGATACTTCATGCTTAACACTCCTTCTTTCCAAAAAAATAAAGTGTTGCGACCGCCCGTTGAGCTCACACCGGCAAAGCAGCCGTTTGCCAAAATGCAAAACGCCCACCAAAAAAGCGGGCGTTTCAACAATCTCAAAATCGGTATATCGGCTTAGCGACGCAGGCCGAGACGCTCGATCAGGCTTTGGTAGCGCGATTGATCCTTGGACTTTGCGTAGTCCAAAAGCTTGCGGCGCAGTGCTACCATTTTCAACAGACCACGGCGGCCGTGGTTGTCTTTTTTGTGGGTCTTGAAGTGCTCTGTCAGGGTCGCGATGCGGCTAGACAGGATTGCGACTTGCACCTCGGGGGAACCAGTGTCGCCCTCTTTGGTTGCAAATTCCTTCATGATCCGTGTTTTCTCTTCAGCAGTAATCGACATCGGGGGCTCCTTATATTTAAGGGTGAATGGCACAATCCGGGATGTCGTCCAGAAAGGCCCATGGAGGGTCCGTGCAAGGCAATGCCTTACGTAGATGCGTCGCTGTAGGGGGATTCCCTATAAAAGAAAAGCTTTTTGTTAGGCTGCAACAAAGGCCACATCTGCCAAGTTCACCTTCTCCGCCGTTGAGAAAATCCCGATCCTGATTGCCCTGATCATAAAGGATATCATTGCCGCTGCCGCCATGCATCAT
>JBLHTS010000229.1:0-6069 GCA_047627695.1 Yoonia sp.
ACTGTACAGGCAGCATGCAGACGATCACCTGCTGATCCAGCTTTGATAGTTCGCGCACAGGATCTGGCGCAAACGAAAAGGCCGCCCCGAAAGGGAGCGGCCTCATTAATTTCAATGAAGTGAGAAGATTAATCTTCTTCTTTTGCTTCTGTCTCAACGCCAGCAGAATCGGCCAGGTCGTAGTCATCGGATGCAGCAGCACCAATATCGTCGAAGAGCTCTTGAATTTCGAACTCAGCGGCTGCTTCTTCTTCTGCTGCCTGCTCGGCGATGGATTTGCCGGCTTCTTGCAGTTTGGCTTCATCGACAGAGCGTGCCACGTTCAGCGTGATTGTCGCCGACACTTCTGGGTGCAGGTTCACAGTCACATCGTGCAGGCCAAGTTCTTTAATAGCGCCACGCAGAACAATCTGCTTTTTGTCGACAGTGAAGCCAGCGCCGGTTGCTGCATCAGCTGCGTCACGCGTTGTGACAGAACCGTAAAGCGAACCAGCGTCAGATGCAGAGCGGATCACGATGAACTTTTGACCGTCAAGCTTTGCAGCCAAAGCATCAGCTTCTTTTTTGGTCTCAAGGTTGCGTGCTTCCATCTGGGCTTTGTCAGCTTCAAAGCGTGCAATGTTAGCTGCGTTAACGCGCAGTGCTTTGCCTTGTGCCAGCAGGTAGTTGCGTGCGTAGCCGTCTTTGACAGAGACGACTTCGCCCATCTGACCAAGCTTTGCGACGCGTTCAAGTAGAATGATATCCATGGGATGTTGTCCTTACCTTACAGCGTATGGCAGCAGGGCAAGAAAACGAGCGCGTTTGATCGCACGAGCGAGCGCACGCTGGTTCTTTGCACCGACAGCGGTGATACGAGCGGGAACGATTTTGCCGCGCTCGGAAACGTAGCGCTGCAAAAGGCGAGTGTCTTTGTAGTCGATCGCTGGGGCGCCTTCGCCATCAAACGGATCAGACTTACGACGACGGAAAAATGGTTTTGTAGCCATGATTGTTAGTCCTTATCTTAAATCAACGATTAGCGGCGCTCGCGGCGTTCGCCACGCTCTTCACGCTTTTGCATTTGCACGGAAGGGCCTTCTTGATGTGCGTCGACCTTGATGGTCAGCACACGCATGACATCTTCATGCAAGCGCATCAGGCGTTCCATTTCCTGAATTGCAGGAGCAGGTGCATCTGTACGCAGAAGAGCATAGTGACCCTTGCGGTTCTTGTTGATTTTATAGGCCATCGTTTTGACGCCCCAATATTCGTTTTCCAGCAGCTTGCCATCGTTGTCGGCAAGAACGGTTCCAAAATGTTCGATCAGGCTTTCGGCTTGCGTGTTGGACAAGTCCTGACGCGCAATCATTACATGCTCATATAGCGGCATGTGAACTCCAGTTCATTCATCAGCGCATTTCATAGGATGGGTGGTTCACCTTCTACGTCCCATCCACGAGAGTCTGCGCAGTTCATATACTTTGCAGAAGGTTGGGGCTTTATACAGGGCACTTGCACCGTTGCAAGCGCTGATCCCCCAATAAAAGCGGCCATTTCGTAACAATTGCGATTCAGCAGGGTCGCCACGAAGTTCTGCGACTGATCGCTGAACAGGTTGTGTTCAATTTTGCGGAATTGTGGCTGTCACAGGCACAGTGTCTGCGCTCAACGCACAATAACCCATTGATGGAGATCCCCATGAAGACCTTAATTGCAACCGCAGCATTGGCAGCCGCCACCTTAGCGACACCCGTTCTTGCGACGTCGAACGCCTATGTTTTAGACGCAGGCCATAGCCAGATCGTGTTTACCTATGACCACCTTGGCTATTCCACCACTTACGGCATGTTCACTGGCTTTGAGGGCGAGATCGACTTTAACCAAGCAGACCCAGCGACATCTTCTGTCAACGTGTCCTTTCCCGTGCGCAGCATGCTTACCGGCTGGAAGGCCCGTTTCGAACATTTTATGAGTGCCGATTTCTTTGCTGCCGGTGACGACGAGATGGTCACTTTTGCGTCCACCGGATCGAAGTAACCGGCGACACAACGGCGTTGATCACTGGTGATCTGACGCTGAATGGCGTCACAGAGGCAGTTGTTCTTGATGCCAAGTTGAACCAGGCGAACACGCACCCGATTGAAGGCAAAGCTTGGGCTGGTTTTGATGCGACAACAACAATCTTGCGGTCGGATTTCGAAGTTGGTGCGTTCGCACCATTCGTCGTTGATGCGGTCGAGATCATGATTTCAATCGAGGCTATGAAAGCCGAATAAGTAGCTGATCTGCTTCTGAAACTGTTTGGGCCGCACCAGTCATTTGGTATGGCCCTTTTTGTTTATTGCCCGCGTGCCGCGCTTAGGCTGATGTCGACGTCGACAGCAAAGGCGAGGTTGGTTTCGTCGCTCATGCTTTGGCCAACCTCAAAGCTACGGCGATCAATGGCCAATTGGCCCACCATGCGGGCGGCATTACCGTCCAGATCAAGTGTGAAGGGCAGGGCGACCTGCATCGTGATATCTTTGATCGTCAGCGTACCGTCGGCCAGATAACCGTCACCTTCGGCAGTGATTTGCGCAGTGAATGTCGCTGTTGGAAAACCAGAGGCATTGAAGAAACCCGCGTCAAGCGCCTGAGTGGTCACTGACCCAAGGCTGAGTGATCCAATGGCGATAGTCGTTTCGACATCGCCTAGAATGCCCGTTGCATTTTCGTCAAAGGCTATGGATGCAGTTCAGTCGTCAAAACGGCCTTTGACGGGGCTGCCGAATTGGGTGATGGTCAGGGCGATTTTGCCTTCGGTGACAGTCCAGTCAGATGCCACTTGTGCCAAAGTCATTTGGGAAGACGTTGATTTGACGGTGTAAAGCCCAGCCCATGCACCGAGGGCCGTGACCGCAAGATAAACAACGACAGCAGCAAGCGGTGCGGTGCGATTGCTTTTGTGCGACTGGATGATGGTGGCATTTGACTTGCCAAACCACATGCGCTTCAAGGTGGCATCTTTGTCGATGAACTGGTGCTTTAGGGCCCCCGCAACGTGCAGCAGAATAGAGGCGACCATAATCTTGCTCCACATCCAATGCAGTCCGGCAAAGAGCTTGGCGATACCTTCATCTTTGGGAATGAACGGTAGATTTTGGCTGATAGGTAGCCAGATCGGGGCACAGCCTGTGGTTGCTGCGTGGTGGATCCAACCCGTCAAAGGAACGGCAACAAGTGAGATATAAAGTAGTCAGTGGACGAGATCGGCGAGAAAGTTCTCGGCCTTGTGGTCGGGGTGGAGGCTTGCGGGTTTTGTTTGGGTCAAAGCCCACAAAATGCGCGCCAGTGCGACGACAAAGACGACGACCCCCAGTGTTTTATGGAAAGAAAAGAGCTGCGCCTTGAATGCAAGCTGTTCGTTTGTTTCATAGGGGAGCCAGTTAGCGATTACTCCTAACGGGACAATCGTCAAGATCAGCAAGGCCGCCAGCCAATGAAATGTCTTTGTGACGGTGCCATAGGCGGTGGTGTTTTGAATTTTGGACATTTGGTTCTCCAAACGATTTCGAGGCTGGTTAACAGCAAGATAGGGTCGGGCACAGCTTTGGATCTGTGCGTTGATGCGGCGTAGCTGTGCATAAGCTGACAGGCCTGCGATTGCTTGTGTGGAACGGCGGGGCAGGGTAAGCCTTTGGGAAGTACAAATTTAAAAAGGGGCGTCCCATGCGCGCATTTGTTTTTCCCGGACAAGGGGCTCAGACCATCGGAATGGGAAAGGCGCTTGCAGATGCCTATCCTGCGGCTAGGGCTGTTTTTGATGAAGTAGACGAAGCACTTGGGCAGAATTTGTCAGGATTGATCTGGGATGGCGACATTGCTGATTTAACACTGACAGCCAATGCCCAGCCCGCGTTGATGGCAACATCAATGGCCGCGATGCGCGCGCTTGAGGCGGAGGGCGTCAAGATTGATGCAGCTGCATTTGTTGCGGGCCATTCTTTGGGCGAATACTCTGCATTGGCGGCCTCTGGCGCGCTTGGCATTGGGGATACGGCCCGTTTGTTGCGGACACGTGGTTCTGCCATGCAAGAGGTGGTTCCTGTTGGGGTCGGTGCCATGGCAGCTGTGTTGGGGCTTGATTTTGAAGCGGTTCAAGCTGTCGCGCAAGAGGCAGCACAAGGCGAAGTTTGTCAGGCGGCAAATGATAACGACCCTGAACAGGTTGTTGTATCTGGTCACAAGGCAGCTGTTGAGCGGGCGATCGAAATTGCCAAGGCCAAAGGCGCAAAGCGGGCGTTGTTGTTGCCCGTCAGCGCACCGTTCCATTGCAGTTTGATGGCACCAGCGGCCGAAGTCATGGCACGCGCACTTGAAAACGTCAAAATCAACCAACCAGCTGTTCCGCTGGTGGCAAATGTGATCGCACATGCGGTCACTGATCCCGCAGAAATCCGCTCGCTTTTGGTGAAGCAAGTCACCGGGTCCGTGCGGTGGCGCGAAAGCGTGATGTATCTGGCGGCGCAGGGGGTCACCGAGGTTTATGAAATCGGTGCGGGCAAGGCGCTGTCTGGCATGATCAAGCGGATTGATCGCGAAATTGCGACCTCTGCCGTGGGCACGCCGGACAATGTTGTCGCCGCCGCTGCCGCCTTACAAAAATAGATAAAGAAGGGCTTATAAATGTTTGATCTAAATGGAAAGAATGCACTTATTACAGGTGCGTCCGGCGGTATTGGCGGGGCGATTGCAAAAGTGCTTCATGATGCCGGTGCGACGGTCGCTTTGTCAGGCACGCGTGTGGCGCCTCTTGAGGAATTGGCCGCATCTTTGGGTGACCGCGCGCATGTTCTGCCATGTAACCTAAGTGACGCCGAAGCCGTCACAGCATTGCCCAAACAGGCCGCTGAGGTGATGGGGTCCGTTGATGTGCTGGTCAATAATGCCGGCATCACACGGGACAATTTATTCATGCGGATGTCGGATGATGAATGGTCGTCGGTTCTAGAGGTCAATCTAACCTCGACGATGCGTCTGTGCAGGGGTGTTATGCGCGGCATGATGAAGGCCCGTTGGGGCCGTATTGTGAATATTTCTTCGATCGTGGGCGCAACTGGCAATCCGGGACAGGCGAACTATGCGGCTTCGAAAGCGGGCATGGTGGGGATGTCGAAGTCTGTTGCTTATGAAGTGGCGAGCCGCGGCATCACGGTCAACTGCGTGGCTCCGGGTTTCATATCAACTGCGATGACCGACAAACTGACCGACGATCAAAAGTCCGCGATCCTAACCCAAGTGCCCGCAGGCCGGATGGGTGAGGCGTCAGAAATTGCGGCGGCAGTCCTATATCTTTCCAGCCGAGAGGCAGCATATATCACTGGTACGACCTTGCATGTGAACGGCGGTATGGCCATGTTGTAGCAAGCTGCCCTGTTGTGGGTGGTTGAAAGCATTTGCCTAAGTGGATTTCTCTGTTATAGGCCACGCAGATTTGCTGTGAGGACATGTGACGTTACGTCAATTGTCATTCAGCATACAAAGGACCGCGTCTCGTTTTGGGGCGTACAAGGCGGGCAGTTGCCCTTGGAACAACGGGTGCGAGCCCAGAAAAACGTGAGGAATTAATATGAGCGACGTTGCAGACCGCGTACGCAAGATTGTTGTAGAGCATCTTGGTGTTGAAGAAGACAAAGTGACGGAAGCTGCGTCCTTTATTGATGATCTTGGCGCAGACAGCCTTGACACAGTAGAACTGGTGATGGCTTTCGAAGAAGAGTTCGGAATTGAAATTCCTGACGACGCCGCAGAGACAATTCAGACTTTCGGCGACGCTGTAAAGTTCATCGACGGCGCAAAATAAGCAACTGAGAAATTTTAAGAAACGGCGTCTCTTGGGGCGCCGTTTTGCATTTAGGCAGGCGGATTTCCCGTAGCACAAACGGCAAAGACATGTTCAACATCGATTGATGTGTCAAATTGCACTCCGCTGTAGTGAACATTGCTCGACATCACTGCGCCAGCCGCCATTTTTCCCTCTATCACGACCTCTAAAGATACACCAAGCGGCAACGGATTGCCTACTTCGTGCTGCAATTTTGTGGCGTG
>JBLHTS010000230.1:0-6009 GCA_047627695.1 Yoonia sp.
AAGCCGGTTTCCGATGGTTGAGATTATCTCTTCGCTTTAGCTTTGGCCAATACTGCGACCCGCCACACGTTGGCTTTGGCTATCTGAATGTCATCGACGATGGCCTTGTTGATGACGGGAAAGGCTTTGGCGCACATCCACACAAAAACGCAGAGATGTTTTCTTATGTTTCGAGTGGCGCGTTAGAGCACAAAGGCAGCATGCGCAACACAGGCCACACTCAGTCGACTTCGCAGTGTGGAACGAGACACTGCGCTTGATTAATCGTTCGAGTGCGGGAACCTCAGCTAGCAAAGCAGACCTTGGTAGCAACCGCAGCGAAATGGCGCTTTGTCCCGCATTTCGGTCAACCGTGCATAGCGCAGCGAACGTCAGCAAAGAGCCCAAGTTGACCGATGCTGCATCGAGAATGAACGTCGGCTTTTTTGTATCAGCCGACCATTTTTCATGAGGGCATCCGTGCAGAGCGCAGCGAATGCCGTTATGGAGTTAACATAAGTTGACTTTGATAGACGTGGGCCCCCGGAAAGCGAAACCCTTGAACTTTACTGGCCCCGGATCAGCCAAACAAAGGACCGGAAACCTTTCAAACAGCTTGGGAAGCACAATCCTGGCAACCAACAAGTAATAAACATGGTCGCCGAGGCATCTGTGCGCACCTTCACCAAACGTCTGGTGATTAACGTGGGGCCGGTGAATATCGAAGCGATCTGCGCCGTCCCAATGGTCCTCCTCATGATTTGCAGAAGCCTGAATGGCCATCACGGTTTCGCCCTCAGGAATCAGCAATCCGCGCATCACCAGGGCTTTCTTTACAATCCTTGGGCTGGCCTGAATGGGCGCGACCCATCGCAAGCCTTCTTGGCAAGCGCGGTCCCAATCGCCCGTGTCTTTGCAGTGACGCAATTGATCAGGATGACGCAGCAATCCGTAAATCGTAGATAACAGTGCATCGCGCGTTTCTATGACCGCGCCACCGATGCAGATTTTCATGTTGGTTCTGATTTGGCTGATCTCAAGCGGGTCTGAGGCATTGATCATCGTCGAGAGAACCGATCCATCCGGCGTGGCCCGATGCTGTTCAATCATCCGGTCAAAGCAGGCATCCATTTCATCATTTGCACGGTCGCTTATCGCAAAAACCTCAGGATCAAAGCTGGCATTCATTGCGCCGCGCACCAGTGCATTGGCCCAGTCAAACAGCTGTTCTTTACCCGCATCATCCAGGCCAAAAACAATCTTTAGATACCCTGCGGAGATCCAGGTTGCGAAGCTGGGCAAAAGATCGACGGATTGATGAGAGGCAAGATCGTCAAGCAACCGATCTGTCAGATTCGCAAAAGCTGGTGCCCATCGCTTGATGTGTTCTGAATCAAGCGCGGGTTCCATCGCATGACGTTCCCGCAGATGGGGGCATCCGTCCTTGCGCATCAGTGTGTGACCCCCAAACGCACGCTGCATCGGGCTTGTTGTATCGGTTGACCAGAAGTGTTCAGCATCGGTTTTGACGCGTGTTGTGTCTGCGGCCATGGTAAAGACAATGCGTCCGCCAAGGGCTTGCAGTCTTACGATTGGGGTGGTCTTTCGCAGACGCGCGTAAACCGATGCAGGGGCGTCTTCGAGCATCTCCAAAGTGGTCTGCGTATCGACGGGAATCTCTGCGCCGCTCAAGGTGTTCTTAGTCATCCGCCGCAGGTTCCATCGCAACCGTAACAGCGCAATTCAGCGTGTTGCTGACAGTGCAGATTGATTTCGCCAGCTTGAGGATTTTCTCTGCCACGGCACGGTCAACCACCAGATCACCGATAATGGTAAGGTCCATCTGTTCGACCCGTCCGGGCAGATCAAGCCCCTTGGTTCCGGTGACCTTTACGGCGAAAGGATGCAAATACGCCTTATGGTCCTTTGCGGCCCATTGGACTGATTTGATGATGCAATAGGCAAGCGACACCAGCAGCATATCAACAGGTGACCCGGCGGGCGGGTGCGGTGATTGCTTTGATACCAGATCGGTCGCGTAGCGAACGGTTTCAGACCCATCATAAAAGGCAACAACAGGGCCAAAGGATTTGGGCTTCATTCTTACAGGCATCGGCGATTTGCGACCTCAAAAAAGGAGATTAGGAAGGAATAGGGCAAGCATCGGGAACAGCGTCAGTATCACAATCGCACATAGATGGATCAACCAATATGGCACGGTTGCGTAGGCAACACGCCCCAAACTGACCTCGTTATTTGTCAATGCCGTCAGAACTGACAGGTTCAGACCAACCGGGGGGGTGATTTGGCCAATTTCGATCACGATCGTAATAATCACCCCGATCCATATGGGGTCAAAGCCAAGACCTGTTAGCAATGGAAACACAACCGGCAAGGTCATGATCATCAGGGACAAGCCGTCAAAAAAGCAGCCCAAAACAAGATAGATCAAGACCACGATTATCAGAACGCTATATGTGCCGAATCCGCTCTGGGCGACGCTTTCTAATATCTGTTGGGGAAGGCCAAGGATACTGACGGACTGCGCAAGGATCGTTGCACCCAACACCAAAAAGCCAATCGACGAGAACAGTAAAACCGACTGGTACACCGCCTCGATCAATTTGGAGAAAGTCAGATCCCCCCACACCGAACAAATGACAATTGCCAGCACCACGCCGACGCCTGCGGATTCCGTTGGCGTCGCGATACCTGCAACGATGGAGCCAATAACGCCAAAGATCAGCAAAAGCAGTGGCCAGATGTGCCGGAACCCAAGGATGATTTCACGAACTGAGGATGTGTGCGGATCACGTGGGGCAATCGCAGGGTTTCGGATGCACTTCACCAGAAGATACGACATGAACATCACACCTACCATAATGCCGGGAATAATGCCTGCGGCGAACAACCTGCCGATAGATGTTTCTGTGAGTGCCCCATAGATCAGGAAGGACAGGCTGGGCGGGATCAAAAGGCCCAGCGTGCCCCCACCTGCAAGGCTGCCGACCACCGTGTCTTTGTCATAGCCGCGCTTTGACATCTCAGGGTATGCAACTGATCCGACGGCCGCAGCCGTGGAAAGGCTTGACCCACTGACGGCACCAAACAACGTGCACACTGCGATGTTGGTGTGCAAAAGGCCGCCGGGTATCCTACGAAAAACGGGCGAGAAAGCAGCGTAGGCTTTTTCACTGATGCCGCTGCGCAAAAGGATTTCACCCAGCAAAATAAACATCGGAACTGCACTTAGGGTGAAAGAGTTAAAGACATTCCAAATCGCGTCAATCGCGACCGAGGTTGCCCCGTTGGAATAGAATTGCAGTATGACAAGGCCGGTAATGCCAAGGGCTGCGCCCAGTGCAACACCCGTTCCAGCAGTCGCGATAACGCCACCGACCAACGTCAACCAAAGCGACATCAGTGCCCCTCACACGAGGTTGGCAGTTTGCTTTCATAGCTCTCTTCGTGCTCAACTATTCCAACCAGACGTGCGACCAGAATGACACCAGTCACAGCGAGGGACAGCGGCATCAATGCCATCCACGGGTACAGCAATATCCGTGTTGTTTCAGTCTTGAGGTTACGTTTATAAGCAAATTCAAACCAAGGAATGGTTTCCCAGATGAGCCAGCCAAAAAACCCGATGCCGACCACCAATGCTGCGACTTGCAACGCCGCCCTGCTTTTGTCGCTGACATAGGTGGTCAGCAGTGAGACACGCACATGTTTTGACCGTAGCGTCACCATTGGCAACCCAAGGAAAAGTGCGACGCTCAGCAAAAGACCAACGACTTCTTCGGTGATATGCAGGGGTGAATTTGCAAATTTGCGCATCACAACACTGGTCACAATAATGCCTACGATAAGGGACAAGCCCACTGCCGCCAAAGCCGCAAAGGCGAGGGCCAGATATTCCAGCCCTCGCGCACAGATGTTCCTAATCCACATCTTCAAGCCTGGGCCTTAGCGCCCCAGCGCCTCAAGAACACGATCACGATAAGCAGGTGCATTGCCGCCGGCTTCTTCGGCCAGTTCCGCCCAAATTTCAGTTACCGAAGACACAAACATCTGGCGGTCTTCATCTGAAAAATCCTCACCCCAGACAATACCCTGATCTGACAGCATGGCGCGGGCGTCAAGTTCGCGCTGATAGTCAGCCTCGTATTGGTTCGTGCGGACCCACAAATCTTCAGCCGCTTCTGAAATAGCCACTTTGACAGTGTCGTCCGTCTTTTCCCAGCGGTCAGCCGACACGCCAATCACATAAGGGCCAGATGCCATAGGGTAGAGAAACGAAGCATACTTGGACACCTCCTGCAAAGACACGGTATGTGCATAAAGCGCCGGATACAGGGCACAATCGACAACGCCAGTTTTCATGGCAACATACATTTCTTCTTGCGGAATGATTTGTGCGGAGACGCCAAGGCTGGTGAAAGCCTCAACCTGATCGCGCGCCCAGACCCGCAGTTTCTTTGTCCTAAGATCTGCGATTGTCCTGACAGGCTCTTCGCGGCAAAAAACTGAAACAGACAACATGGGAATTGCAACGTAGCCTACGGACGCAACGTCCCATTCGGCGAACTCTTCTTCGTAGATGTTACGTACGGTTGGGATTGCTTTTTCAAACTCTTCGATTGAGCCGATGGTGCCTTGAACTACAACAGAGCTGAGTGCGGGTGCGTCACGGCCCAGGTAGTTTGCCCACATCAGGCTCATTTCAACCGCGCCATTGGGTAAGAAGCGAAGTGTGTCTGTATTAGGAAGACCCAACGAGCCACCGCTATAAAGCTTAAGAGAAGTCTCTCCGCCAAGGGCTGCATTCACTTCCGTCACGAACTGCTCAAGTTGCGCAGATTCTGGACGCGTTTCTGGCAGAAAATTGTTGAACCGCCACTCTTCTGCTGAGGCCGCAGTCATGGTGAGGCTGGCACCCGTCAGGCCGATAGCGACGTTTTTGAAAATCTTATTCATGATATTTCTCCTGCTGAACACGTTATCATTCCAATGCAATACATAGCATTTGCGAGAAGCCGTCACCCAATTTTTAAAGCAAACCATAATTATGGGGGAAGTTTTAGCCTTGAAAGTCATGAGACGTGCGTATCGCGCGGCTATTTGAAAAGACCATTAAAGTGATTTTTGAAGAAGAGGTTGAACAAGCGACACACCTCCTCGTGTCGCTTAAAGTCGCCATTCGCGTACCTGCATTGAAAGCTAACAAAGTCCCGCGGAGCGGTCATTACAAGCTAGAAAATCGAACGTTCGCTTTAGTGAAAATGCCGCAACGCGTAGCTTAAGCAGCTGACAAGCTGAAAAGAGTGTATAGAACACAGAGTTTGTTTCTCTATGTTCTACACCGCAAATGCAAAATCTTGCTTACCTCAAAGTGCCGGCTTGAGACTTCAGCCTTGAGCGTGCTCGCATGTCACATTTGGGTTGAAAGGCATCAGATCGCCCATCGGATTCTCGCGGAATAACCAAACGTGCTGATCAAAATGTGGCATGAAACCATGCGCCTCGTCACCAGCCGTATTAGGATCATCGGCCATGTGGTCCCATGAGCGGCCATTCAGAACGGGCTGATCGCCCATGCTAGCAGTCTCCCACGCAGCCTCAAAAACAAGGTTTTCTACGGCAACAAGTTCCATCGATCCGTCCGCCTGCGGCTCATAAATCAAAACTGACGGCTGTAACCAATCAGTATAGGTGGACATTCCGTCAACGCGCGGCTCCGTCCCTGTAATCTTCAAGAGTGCCGGATGAATAAAATGTATACCCATGGCACCAAGCTTCGCAGGCAACCCTTCCGCCACGGCTGAAACACACGCGTTGTCTGGCGTTATGTAGCCATCTGCCAATGCGACATTAATATCTTTGTATTTCTCTGTATTCGCACGCATTTCGTCCAAGTCGACGGTGTCTGCCATCAAGAAAGTCGGCAAGCAAGTCGCAAGCAATGTTAAGATTGAAATCTGTTTCATTTTGTCCCCCTGGATTTGTTAATTGTACATAAAATGTGCTCAT
>JBLHTS010000231.1:0-6008 GCA_047627695.1 Yoonia sp.
CGGGAATCGAACCCGTAACTGAAGCTTGGGAAGCTTTCGTGATACCTTTTCACCATACCCGCTCGCAGCTTTTGAGGTAGAACGCTGCCTGCGCCGCGTCAAGAGGGTTAGACATTGAAACGCCGCCGCTGAGCGCGTTGTGGGCGCGCTTCGTTCCAGCCCCTAAGGAGTGTCGCAGGGGGCCGTAGTGCCAGGTGTTGCGTGGCGTTATTCGGATAGCTTACCGCGTACGTCTGCGGCGTCGCCCTCCTTCGCCACCGCCGCCGCCGGTGTTGTGGTTCACATCCGGCAGCGTCATGATGCTAAAAAGGATTGGGAATGGTTCGACTGCGTTGGGAATGTTGGACGCGTTGACAAAGTGTTCTTGAAAGCGCGGTTCAAGCGCGGTTTCGATCTTGTGGATGTTGTGAACTGTTTGCTCGATTTCGCGACGGGCATCTGTGTTCAGCAATGCAATACGCGCACCCGTGCCTGCTGCGTTGCCCGCACTTGTGACCTTGTTCAACGGCGCATCCGGGATCATGCCGAGCACCATCGCGTGTTTGGGGCTGATATGCGCGCCAAAGGCACCCGCCAATACGATACGGTCCACTTTATCGACACCGAACTTGTCCATGAGAAGTCGCGCACCCGAATAAAGTGCGGCTTTGGCCATTTGAATTTGGCGGATATCGGTATTTGTAACCGTGATCTTGGGGCCGCCGTTCGCTGTGCCGTCATACAGCAAATAGGAATTTGTCCGTCCATCTTGGAAGCAATTGGGCGATCCGGTCTGTTCAGCTGACCCGATCAACCCGGGGCCATCCACGATACCAGCCATCCGCATTTCCGCGACAACTTCGATTATGCCAGACCCGCAAATGCCAGTGATGCCCGATTGTGCGATTGCAGCGTCAAAACCGTCTTCGTTTGACCAAATCTCTGATCCGATCACTTGGAAGCGGGGGAGTTTGGTGAGCAGGTCGATTTCAACGTGCTCGATTGCGCCCGGTGCGGCGCGTTGGCCTGACGAAATCTGCGCGCCTTCAAAGGCAGGTCCGGTCGGAGAAGAACAGGCAAGAACTTTTTCTTTATTGCCTAGCAGGATTTCTGCGTTGGTCCCCACGTCGACGATCAATACAAGGTCTTCGGACTTATCTGGTGCTTCTGACAACGCCACAGCAGCGGCATCCGCACCGACATGACCGGCGATGCAAGGTAGCAGATAGACACGGGACGCGGGATGTAGGTTCAAGTCCAATTCAGTGGCACGCAACGATATGGCTTCAGAGGTTGCCAGCGCAAACGGAGCTTGGCCTAATTCATAAGGGTCAATGCCAAGGAAAAGGTGGTGCATAACCGGATTGCAGACGAAAACGGCATCAACGATCAGACCTCGGTCAATCTCGGCTTCAGCCGCAATCTGGACAAAAAGCGCATTCATGCCTTCGCGTACGGCAAGGGTCATTTCTTCCGCACCCGTCGGGTTCATCATTCCATAGCTGACACGGCTCATCAGGTCTTCGCCAAAGCGGATCTGCGGGTTCATAATGCCGGAAGATGCGACGACTTCGCCTGACTGCAGATTGCACAGGTGGGCAGCAATTGTGGTTGACCCCAAATCAACGGCCAATCCGTAAATCGTGCCTTCGTAAAATCCGGGCCAAACATGAATGATGCGCGGGCTAAACACTGCATCACCAGAGTGCACAGCGACAGTGATTTTCCATTCGCCTTTGCGCAGCGCCGACTGAAGGGTTTTTAGAACAGTCAAATCCGCCTCAAGTCGCGGCAGGTCCCAATCGGAAGTCAAGGCTGCTGTAAGACGCTCCAGATCGCCTGAAGGGTCGTGCATATCAGGTTCGGTTACTTCGACATAATAAAGCTTTGTCGACGGGTTCATTGTGATTTCGCGCGCTTCGGCCCGTTTACGCACAACTTGTTTGTGCACTTGGCTTTCGGCGGGTACGTCGATGACGATATCGCTTTGGATTGTCGCCTGGCAGCCCAAACGGCGGCCCTTTTTGAGGCCGCGTTTGTCGTCGTAGCGTTGCTCGACACTGTTCCATTCGGACAGGGCCGTTTCTGCGACTGTGACGCCATGTTTGGAAAACTCACCATAGGACGGGGTGATTTGGCATTTTGAACAGATGCCCCGTCCGCCACAAACCGAGTCCAGATCCACCCCCAATTTCCGCGCTGCCGTCAGCACAGGTGTGCCAACCGGAAAGTTTCCGCGTTTGCCGGATGGGGTAAAGATCACCAGAGGGTCGTTGGACATTATGCGCGCCTTTTACTGCTTTGAGCAAAGGTAGCTTCTATGTTGGTATTTGGAAGGGCCGTATCCGTCATAATGACTATGCGCAGCGGCATAACATGGTGCGGTTATTGCAAGAATTCCTTGCCCCACACCCAGACGGCTAACGGTACAGGCAAAGTCGCCAGCGCGATGGTCAACAATGTGAACCCTGTATGGAACAACCGGCTTAATCCGCCAGCAATCATGATGCCGCCTCCGCCGCCCAACGCGATATTGCCAGGCAGGTTGATTGCGAACCCAAGGGTCACATATCGGTAGCGCACCAGAACAGGCACCAACAGACGTGGCAACCGGTCGTGCATAGCGTCCAATCGGTCTTCGCGAGGCGTTGTTTCTATCCGCTCGAGCAGGATTGCCATCCGGCGCAAGGACAGATCTTTGCAAAGGCTGATGAGCTTCGTCATTGGCACGTATCGACCGATGCAAAACGCCAAGAACAGCCCGGTCACCGTCGCGCCATAGACCATCGGGGCAGCTTTCGCGCCTTCCATCATCAGCACTGCAACCCCGATCTCGACCCCGGGCACAAAAGGGACGGCCAACAATAAGGCATATCCCAACATGACCATGATGATCAGACCCGTCATGGCCTGCGCGCTCGCGGCGCTTTCTAACAAGGCAAACTTGGCAAACAGCAAGTCGTTGCCGAATTTGACCAAAACCACAAAAGCTAACACCACGGCCAATCGCACGATTATACGCGCAATCCATGGCCTCCAAGGCGTCGTGTTCGTGTCTTTTTCCATCATAAGATATCTTTGGTCGGTATTGTCGGGCATCACAAGCCCATTGAACGCCACTTTTGACTTTCGATTGTCGCGCATCCATGCGATAGCGACGTGCCAACGAGACCACCCAAGGAGACTGGTTGATGGAAATTCGCGAGGCACTCACTTTTGATGATGTTTTGTTGGTGCCGGGGGCGTCCACGGTACTGCCTTCGACGGCTAATACGACCACAAAGGTTACAAAATCTATCAGTATGAACATCCCGCTGCTGTCCAGCGCGATGGATACCGTCACTGAAAGCCGCATGGCCATAGCAATGGCGCAGGCAGGTGGCATTGGCGTGGTCCACAAAAATCTGAACATTGAAGATCAGGCCAAAGAAATCCGCCGCGTCAAACGCTTCGTGTCTGGCACGGTTTATAATCCGGTCACATTGCGCCCCGATCAGACATTGGCCGATGCCAAAGAATTGATGGAACGCTACCGCATCACCGGTTTTCCGGTTGTGGGCGAAGATGGTCGCGTTATTGGTATCGTGACCAACCGTGACATGCGTTTTGCCCAAGATGATAAGACACCCATCGGCGTGATGATGACGACGACCAATCTGGCGATGCTGCAAGAACCTGCTGATCTGGACGAGGCCCGTTCGTTGATGCAAGCCCGCCGGATCGAAAAGCTGCTGATAACGGATGCCAAAGGCAAGTTAACGGGCCTTTTGACGCTCAAAGACAGCGAACAGGCCGTTTTGAACCCGATCGCGTGCAAAGACGAATTGGGACGCTTGCGGGTTGCTGCGGCCTCTGGTGTGGGTGATGCAGGGTTTGAACGAACCCAAGCGCTTGTAGAGGCGGGCGTCGATTTGATCGTGATTGATACAGCACACGGACATTCCGAAGGTGTCGCAAAGGCGGTAGAACGGGTCAAGTTGTTGTCCAACAAAGTTCAGGTTGTTGCCGGAAACATAGCAACCGGTGAAGCCGCGAAAGCACTTATCGGGGCAGGCGCAGATGCCGTCAAAGTTGGTATTGGTCCCGGTTCGATTTGCACTACCCGTATGGTCGCCGGTGTCGGCGTGCCGCAGTTGACAGCAATCTTGGATTGCGCGGCTGGTGCAGGCGATGTGCCAGTTATCGCTGACGGTGGTATTAAGTTTTCTGGTGATTTTGCCAAGGCAATTGCGGCAGGTGCATCGTGCGCGATGGTCGGGTCCATGATCGCAGGTACGGACGAAAGCCCCGGCGAAGTGATCTTGTACCAAGGTCGTTCTTTCAAGTCCTACCGTGGCATGGGTAGCTTGGGTGCGATGGCCAGCGGATCTGCCGACCGCTATTTCCAGAAAGAGGCCGCCAGCGACAAACTGGTGCCCGAAGGAATTGAGGGGCAGGTGCCATACAAAGGGTCTGCTCATGCGGTTGTGCATCAACTGGTCGGCGGTTTGCGTGCGGCCATGGGCTATACCGGCTGCGCGACGATCGAAGAGATGCGCACAAAGTGCACATTTGTGAAAATCACTGGCGCGGGCCTCAAGGAAAGCCACGTACATGACGTGCAAATCACCCGAGAAAGCCCCAATTACCGTATCGGATAGACACTATGACACCTGGCGCACGCGTTGCCGCCGCAATCGCGGTGCTAGATCAGATAAACGACGGGGCCGCAGCTGAGCAAGCATTGACCGCTTGGGCACGAGGTAGTCGCTATGCTGGATCAAAAGACCGCGCAGCGGTGCGCGATCATGTCTATGATGTACTGCGCGCGCGGCGGTCACTTGGGGATGGCGGCGGGCGCAGCCTGATGCAGCGTTTGGCCAAACGTGAAGACTGGCAGATTGATGATCTATTCAACGGCGAAGGCCACGCACCCTCACCACTCAGCGACGAAGAACGCGCAGTTCTTTCAGCGGATCTTGATCTTAACGAAGCCGCCGCTTGCGATCTACCAGATTGGCTTTGGCCTTTGTGGCAGGACAGTTTGGGACCGGATGCGCGGGCAGCAGCATTGGTCCAACAGGGCCGTGCTGCTGTGTTCTTGCGCGTGAACCAGCGGCGTGGAACCACCACAGATGCGGCAGCGCAACTGGCAAAAGACAGCATTGCGACCCAACCACATCCCACCGTTTCAACGTGCTTGCGGGTTACGCAAAACCCCCGCCGCGTGAAGACGTCGACCGCCTATCAGGACGGTCTGGTTGAGTTACAAGATGCGGCGTCGCAGTTTGCGATCAATGCAGTGGTGGCACCCGAAGGTGCGCGGATACTGGATTACTGTGCGGGCGGTGGGGGCAAAGCCCTTGGGTTTGCCGACTTGCAAAATGCACAGGTTTCTGCGCACGACATTGATCCGGGTCGCATGCGCGATTTGCCAGAACGCGCTGCGCGTGCAGGTGTTCAAATCACGACTCTCACCTCGGATGAACTGTCTCAAGGAGCGCTATTTGATCTTGTTTTTTGTGATGCACCTTGCAGTGGGGCTGGTACTTGGCGCCGAACACCCGATGCGAAGTGGCGACTAACGGCGGAGCGGTTGGAAGTGTTGATACAATCACAAGATGCGGTTTTGGATGCCGCTGCACCTCTGGTCGCTGGTGGAGGTCACTTGGTTTATGCGACCTGTTCGGTCCTCAAAGATGAGAATAGCGGCGCTATCGCGCGTTTCTTGGCCGAAAATGCAAATTGGTGCATAGATTCGCAGTTTCAGCTGCTGCCCAATGTAGATGGAGACGGATTTTATTTGTGTGTTCTAAGTAAGAATTAATACAATCTAAAATTGTATTTTAGAGTCCGCAATACAGCCTTTAATGGTTGGTTAACTGCTGTGTGTTCTACCGCCATTACTTGCAATGAGGTGGTTGAGTGCCCTTAAATCAGTTTCCTGCAGTGCGTGCGGCGTTGGTGCCGGATGAATTGCCTTCGGCGCAACACGTCTTTGTCGCGTGCGTGCTTTGTGTCGTGTTGTCGCTTGTTATGCCAACTGCTGC
>JBLHTS010000232.1:0-5952 GCA_047627695.1 Yoonia sp.
CAATGAGTGGTACAATGCATCTTGATACGTTGGACGATAGTTTTGCCGTGGTCGTGCGCCGCAGCCCAGATGATGCGCGCAACATCCAACTGCACACGCTGGCCTTGCCGTTCTTCTTTGATCGTGCTGATCACATTGTTGAGATGAACTTCGCGGATGGCCCCGATCCGTTTGGCTACCGGGCGGCTGGACCGCTTGAGTTTAACTGATGACATCCTTTGGCTCTTTCATGCGGCAGGCTCTGCTTGCCGCATGTATCACCCTTCCGTTGCCAACATTTGCAGCCCCTGATGCGCAGTATGACGCAACATCAGGTGCTGTGATCCTAAGCGGGCTTTCAGAGACGGAGCAGTCAGAGGCGATGTTGATCAAGGATGCATTGCGCTTGCAAGTCGCCAACCTCGACACAGAGCGCGGGATGCCAGTCACGCTTGATGAACTGGGCGAAGACATCGTGATCATGCCTCGTTTCGCACTCCGGGCTGGGACGGAGTATATCCTAAATCTTGATCTGGCGGAAACGTCGTATGACTTGGGCATCTCTCTGCCTGAGACTGAGGTCACGATACCAAAACTCATCGGCTTTGCGCCATCTCAGGCTGTTATCCCTGCAAATACCCTACGCCTCTATGTACAGTTTTCCGAACCCATGGCACGCGGCCAGTTGCGCGAGGCCATCGCGCTGATCCAAAGTGACGGTGGCGCGGTCCCAAGTCCGTTTCTTAACCTTGAGACCGAGCTTTGGGACCCTTCACAAACCCGTGCCACTTTACTGTTGGACCCTGGTCGCATCAAGCAAGGTGTCGGGCCGAATAGGCAGGCAGGCGCGCCGTTAACATCAGGCGAAAACTACCAGTTGATCGTGTCTGAAAGCATGCAAAGCGCGGCTGGCGCACGGTTGGGAACAGACGTGACACTTGCCCTGCGTGTCGGGCCGTCCGAGCGCCGCGCAATTGATCCGATGAATTGGCAAATTCTGACACCGCCTGCCGGCAGCCATGCATCCCTCACAATTGCCTTTGACCGCATCATGGACAGCGGCGCTGTGCTGCGACTGCTGCGTGTACAGGACAGCACGCGCAATGATCTGCGCGGTCACGTTTCCAGTGATGCGGGTGGTTGGGCCTTTGCCCCTACGCAAGCATGGCAAGCGGGCGAGTATTATCTGATCGTCGATCCCGAACTTGAAGACGTTTCGGGCAACACCATCGCGGCTCCTTTTGACGCGGCCTCTGGCACCATCGGGACCGACCAAACCCCCATCATTCTAATCATCAACATTAGCTGACAACATCAAGGAGAATCCACAACGGGGTGGCTACAAAACGGCCAATGGTATGATGCGAAATCGACCGATGGCCGCTATGTGCGCAGGGCGTCTGCCTTTCGCAATTGGGTGACGACTGATGGGTCTCCGGGGCCATCTGAACGCAGCGAACGTCCGGTTTTAGGCGCAAGCCACAAATCATCGTCCTGATCTGACGCATAAATCGGGACCCTTCTTGGTAATACTGTATTACATAAGTATATATTATTAAATTGATATCTTGCATATCAGATTGCCTCTCCTAGGCACCACCAAACCCCCGATATCCTGAAGAAAACTAAGGAAAACTTGGCGACTAGTGTTTTGCGGGCCTATTTTTGGGACCGCTTTTAGGATCACTTTTTTCAGGTTTAAACTGTGATTTGTCAGCTTTGGCGGGTCGATTTGGGTTGCACTGGGTGATCCTACGATAGTTGATGCTCTACTACCCCCCCCAGTCCAGCAATCGAATACTGGAAGTCAGACATTCGCTCCCAGTAAATGCCTGTTGTCTTTGACATGATTGAACTTAGCCGAGTAGAAAGCCTTCAGTCGCAAGAAGGGAACGCTTAGATGCGCCTATCTAATTTTAACGAAATGACAAAATGGTCAAACCTAGCGCGGCTTGCCTCCGGCAATCTGCCGAAGCTGACTATCATTGCACCCTTTCTTGCCTTCATAATATTTCACAATGAACCGCTCCAGCCGATACTGAAGCTGTCAGATACAAGACATCCGAACGTGTTGATCGAATATCTCGCCCGAGCCCGGTTCGACATATTCTATCTCGGTCTTGTAATTATTGGGAGTGGCGTCGCCCAATTTACGCTTTTCTGTCCAAGACAAATCACTGGCTATGACGGCTATGAGGGGTACATAACGTTCAAAGAAAAAACAAAGACTGCAAACGGCATTGCAGGTAGCCTCAAGCTGACGATCGCAGGATTTATGAAGGCAAATCAGGACGCGG
This sequence comes from Yoonia sp., assembly GCA_047627695.1. Classification (GTDB taxonomy): domain Bacteria; phylum Pseudomonadota; class Alphaproteobacteria; order Rhodobacterales; family Rhodobacteraceae; genus Yoonia. Next base: position 2,277 of record JBLHTS010000232.1, read on the forward strand.
ATGAGATGCGCGACGAAGATGGCGGATCACTGAGATACCCTAGGCGTTTTCGTGAAGGACTTATTAGCTTGGTTCGTGCTGCAGCGCGGGCTGCGAATTCTAGCGAAAGCGTAGGAACAGGACACGTACAGCTCGAAAGCGATACGGATCTACATCAAGTGCTCAAATCACTCGACACGAATTCATCTGAGGAAGCCAAGGTTCGTTTCAAAATCTTCGATAGCCTTGGACCTTTCTCGATTGACGTCTTCCGGATTGAGTATCTAACTGCCGATTATTCTCGGCCGGGAGCGCGCACATTAGCATTCTGTTTGATCGCCTTTGGAACCGCCATCGTTCTGATTCCAACGCTGATAACCACCTTCCTTGTCATTTCGGACCTGTTCACAGTGGACGGGGGGTTCGATGTGTCCCTGGCCCCAAATAACTGAAGACGTGAGCAAAGGCCTGCAGTGATCTTGACCGGCTATGGCCAGTTTGCGGCTATTGTCAGATGACCGTTTGCGCACGAAGTCAATTGGGCACGAAAGTGTTGCTGAACAGACTTCCTAGATGCACTCTTTTAGACCTATTGGGCTTAAGAAGAGAGAATACTTCAATGAGGAATACTTTTCTGGCTGGCTCGCTTACGTTCATCAGCGCATTGGTTCTTTCCACACCCACATTGGCAGAGTGGAGGTATAATGGCCCGCCCAACCAGTCCAGCTTTTTTGCATTCAGCCTACCGGGTCGCACTACCTTAATCTCCAGTCGGTTCTTGGACGGAACACCAGACAGCATCGTCGTACAAAAGCAACACAACGCCTCTATGCAGTATTGGACCGGAAAGGCGTTACGTTGGCGTGATCCACCCTATTTCTGGTTCCATTACCTTTCCGAATAATTGGTACGCACTGACAGGGAATTCCGGCACGAATGGGCCAACCGCGTCAATGTCAGCGCCGAACCATCCCACCTGCTGCAACGGTTTCTTCAAAAGAAGAAAGAACCGTTAAGCATTAAAGGTCTGGACCGCATTGCCGCAACGCCAGTTCAAAAGCTGTCACACAAATTGCCGATCGACCTCACAGAGCTTTCGACTGTTCTGGAGCAGGTTGAAAAAAGGCGATAGCCGCAAATCAAGATGGTTGAGCGCGCTGGTCATTCCCCACATCGTTCCGATATATAGAGTGATCTTTCAAAGCAGGCATCCTTCACATGACCGAGACCACCCCGTCGTCAGAGCGACCGCTGACAATCATCGGCTGGCATGAATGTATCAGCCTGCCAAAGCTTGGCCTTCGGGACTTCGCTGTCAAAGTCGACACTGGCGCCAAAACGACAGCCTTGCATGCCGACGACATCGAGACTTTTCTTAAAGATGGTAAAAAATGGGTGCGTTTCAAATGTCCTGATATTGCTGGAATGCCGCCAAAAACATGCGCGTTTCCTATCTTCACCAAACGCGACATCACTAATACAAGCGGCCAGCCGGAAACCCGTATCGTTATTAGGACGCTGATGGTATTGGCAGAGCGGAGTTGGAAGATCGAAATCTCGCTCACGGATCGCGGGACGATGCGGTTTCCTCTTATCCTAGGTCGTCGCGCGTTGCGCGGCCACAACATCGCCGTACACTCGGGACGGTCTTACATTGTCAGTGCCAAACCTCGCTTTGAGGGATCGAAGTTATGAAAATTGTGATGCTTGCGCGCAATCCAGAGCTTTACAGCCATAAAAGGCTAAAGCAGGCGGCCGAAGACAGGGGACACCAGTTCGATATCGTCAATACGCTGCGCTGCTACATGAACATCGCGGCCCATCGGCCAGATGTATATTACAACGGCGAAAAGCTGGAAGGCTACGACGCGGTTATCCCGCGGATCGGTGCGTCGGTCACGTTTTACGGCATGGCAGTGCTGCGCCAGTTCGAAATGCAGGGCGTGTTTCCCTTGAATGAAAGCGTGGCGATTGGTCGATCGCGTGACAAATTACGGTCCATGCAGTTGCTTGCCCGTGATGGGATTGGCTTGCCCGTCACGACGTTTGCCCATGATCCAAAGCAGACCGAAGAAGTACTTCGGCTCGCTGGCGGTGCGCCGATTGTTATCAAACTGCTTGAGGGCACCCAAGGGATCGGTGTTGTGCTTGCAGACAGTGACCGCTCTGCCAAATCTGTAGTCGAAGCCTTCAGGGGTGCTGGCGTCAATATCTTGCTGCAAGAATTTATCAAAGAGGCGGGTGGCACGGATATCCGCGCCATCGTTGTGGGCGGTAAAGTTGTAGCAGCCATGAAACGAACAGGCGCGCCGGGTGAATTTCGATCAAACCTGCATCGCGGCGGGTCGGCCCAACTGATCAAGCTGACACCGGAAGAACGCTCAACCGCCATCAGATCAGCCAAGAGTTTGGGCTTGAATGTCTGCGGCGTCGATATGCTGCGCGCCAACTATGGGCCTGTGGTCATGGAAGTGAATTCGTCCCCCGGCCTTGAAGGCGTTGAAAAGGCGACCGGCCTCGACATCGCCGGAAAGATTATCGACTATATCGAAAAGAACGCGAAACCGAACGCCACAAAAACCAAAGGCAAAGGATGACAAAACGTCCCAGTTTTGAGATCGCAGGCCAAAGCATCGCACCGGGCACTCGCAAAACCGTCCATCTGCCTGTCAGTACATTATACGACCATACGCCTGTGACGTTATCCGCCCATGTCATCCACGGACGCAAAAACGGACCGACAGTATTTGTAAGCGCGGGTATACACGGCGACGAAGTGATCGGGGTGGAAATTGTCCGCCGCGTCATGCGGCTAAAAAAACTGAAGTCGCTTAGCGGGACTTTGATATTGGTTCCCATTGTGAACTCATTCGGGTTTCTCAACCATTCGCGTTATTTGCCAGATCGCCGAGATCTGAACCGCTGTTTTCCGGGCTCGCCGAATGGATCACTGGCTTCGCGGCTCGCGCATATTTTCATGACCGAAATTGTGGGGCGGTGTTCACTTGGGATCGATTTGCATTCTGCCGCGATTCACCGGACGAATTTACCGCAATTGCGGGTGTCGGCCAACGATGCGCAAACGCTGCATTTGGCGCATGTGTTTGGGGCGCCGGTCACCCTGACCAGCGCACTCCGCGATGGAAGCTTGCGCGCAGAGGCCAAGAAAAACGGTGTCGCTGTTTTGCTGTTCGAGGCAGGCGAAGCGATGCGTTATGATGAAATGTCGGTACGCTCTGGCGTTGCCGGTATAATGCGGGTTCTCAAAGAAGTTGGGATGTTATCCGCGTCTGGCATTGCAAAGCCAAAGGCCGCATCGATCATTTGTTCAAAAAGCAACTGGCAACGTGCACCCGTGGGTGGGCTTTTGCGCAACTTCAAAGCCGAAGGTGATGTCGTCGAAGTGGGTGACATCGTTGCCGCGATTTCGGACCCCTTTGGTGACGGCGAAGTCGAAGTCCAAACCCGTTACAGCGGGATCATCATCGGTCGCGCAGTGATGCCTGTCGTTCACGAGGGGGACGCGCTGTTCCATATCGCCGCTGTGAAATCTGCCGATGCGGCCGAGGCGGCAATTGATGACTTGGCCACACAGCTCGAAGAAGATCCTCTCTTTGATGAAGATGAAATTATCTAGAATTTCGTCGGCGGATTACTCATGCGACACGATGTCGCAATGTTGCGAAAAGCGCCTTTG
>JBLHTS010000233.1:0-5927 GCA_047627695.1 Yoonia sp.
GACCCTAGGCCCAAACGGGTTGCAATCGGCACTGCTATCACCCCTGCAATCAGGAAGATGAAGGCGAGAAGTAGAAAGTCGGTCATGGTTTTGGTCCTTTATCTCGCCCTAGAATGCGCGGAGGCTTTGCATTTTGCAAAGAAACGTTGGCACCGTCACATAAAAAAGGGAGGCCCAAAGCTTCCCCCTAGTTTCGCTGATCACAGCCGCATGCCCAGCAATTGGCGACCGCGGACAGAGTGAATTGCGCAGAAACTCACGGGTTCCGCCCCCTCCGCCATCCCGAATATAAAAAAGGAGGGACCAATAGGCCCCCCCATAGTTTAGCTGATCAAGCTCACTCATTCTACCGCTCGGTTTTTTTTGCCTGCGGCCTGATCCGCTTCAGAGCAGGCGCACCCGCTCTGAAGCTCTGTTATGTCTTAGCTACACCCAGACGTGCCGCCGCAGGTGTTGCACTTCATGCATGTCCCGTTGCGCACCAATGTGTAGTTGCCGCATTCACCGCAAGGATCGCCCTCATAGCCTTGCATCTTTGCCTTGTCGCGGGCTGTTATTGTGGTTGCGGGCCCCGTTGCGACAATGCTTTCGCTGATTTCTGGCACCAGCGTTTGCAATGCTGCTGCCGCATCCGTGCCCGTTGCCAGCCCTGTCATGCTCATACCGCCTTGGAAAACAACCAAGTCCTGTGGCATCCGCTTGCGCAGGTAACCTGTGGACGAGATCTGCTTGAGAACCTCAAGCGAGCGTGACGCTGCATTTTCGCTTGGCGATTTGACGTTTGACACGCCCTCTTCCTCGCCGCGGCCGATGTCGTCGAAGGACGCGCCTTGGGGTTTGACGTGGGCCAGATCGGTCCGGTCAAGGTAGCTGACGGCGAGTTCGCGGAAGATGTAATCAAGGATCGACGTTGCATTCTTGATGCTGTCGTTGCCTTGAACCATGCCTGCAGGCTCGAACTTGGTGAATGTGAAGGCATCCACGAATTCCTCTAGCGGAACGCCGTATTGCAGACCAACTGAGACCGCGATGGCAAAGTTGTTCATCATGGCGCGGAAGCCAGCACCTTCTTTGTGCATGTCGATGAAGATTTCGCCCAGTGCGCCGCCTTCGTATTCGCCGGTGCGCAGGTAAACCTTGTGCCCGCCCACAATCGCCTTTTGGGTATACCCCTTGCGGCGCTGTGGCATCTTTTCACGTTCGCGATTGCGCACTTCGGTGATGATGATCTTTTCGACGATCTTTTCAGCCAAGACAGCAGCTTTTGCGTGGTGGTTACCGCTTTCCAGAATTTCTTGTGCGTCCTCGTCGTCTTCAACCAAGGCAGACGCCAATGGCTGAGACAGCTTGGACCCGTCACGGTACAGCGCGTTGGCTTTGACACCCAAAGACCAAGACAGTTCGTAGGCTTTCTGGCAGTCCTCGATTGTCGCGTCATTTGGCATATTGATCGTCTTGGAAATCGCACCAGAGATGAAAGACTGTGCTGCGGCCATCATATAGATGTGGCTGTCAACGCTTAGATAACGCTTGCCTTTTTTGCCGCACGGGTTGGCGCAATCGAAGACTGTCAGGTGCTCATCTTTCAGATAAGGCGCTTCTTCTAGCGTCATTGTTCCGCAGACGTGATCGTTTGCTGCTTCGATGTCTTGCTTGGAATAACCCAAGTGACGTAGCAGATTGAAGGTCGGATCGTTTAGTTTTGCGGCAGGGATACCCAGTGTCTTGGTGCAGAATTCTTCGCCCAAGGTCCATTGGTTGAATACGAAACGGATGTCGAATGCTGACGCCAATGCACCTTCAATCTTGTCCAGTTCTGCCTGACCAAAGCCGTGACCAATTAATGACGAGTGGTTGATTGCAGGCGCCTGCCCGATTGATCCGTGACCGACGGCGTATGCAATGATTTCTTCGATCTGCGCCGACCCGTAACCCAACTTTTCAAGAGCTGCCGGCACCGACTGGTTGATGATTTTGAAGTAACCACCCCCGGCCAATTTCTTGAATTTCACCAGTGCAAAGTCAGGCTCGATCCCCGTCGTGTCGCAATCCATGACCAGACCGATTGTGCCAGTTGGTGCGATCACAGAGACCTGCGCGTTGCGGTAGCCATGCTTTTTGCCAAGTGCGAGCGCTTCGTCCCACGCGCCTGCAGCCAAAGCAATCAGGCTTTGATCAGGGCAATTTGCGTGGTCAAGCGGCACAGGTTTTACGTCCAGCTTGTCATAACCGTCTAATTTGCCCAAGGCCGCCTGGCGGTGGTTCTTGATGACGCGCAGCATGTGCTTGCTGTTCTTGGCATAGCCCGGGAATGCGCCCAATTCGCCCGCCATTTCAGCAGATGTCGCGTAGGACACGCCTGTCATGATCGCGGTCAGGGCTGCACCCATGGCACGGCCTTCGTCGCTGTCATAGCCAAAGCCCATGTTCATCAGCAAACCACCGATGTTGGCATAGCCAAGGCCAAGCGTGCGGAAGTCATAAGACCGCTGCGCGATTTCCTTGGACGGGAATTGCGCCATCATCACAGAGATTTCCAGCGTGACAGTCCACAATCGTGTGGCGTGTATGTAGTCTTCGGACTGGAACGCGCCGTCTTGATAGAATGTCAGCAGGTTCATCGAGGCAAGGTTACAGGCCGTATCATCAAGGAACATATACTCTGAACACGGGTTGGATCCGCGGATCGCGCCATCTTCGGGGCATGTGTGCCATGCGTTGACGGTGTCGTGATACTGAATGCCCGGATCGGCACAGGCCCATGCGGCGTGGCCAACTTGTTCCCACAAATCGCGGGCCTTGATGATCTTGGCGACTTCGCCGTTGCGACGGTTGATCAGTTTCCAGTCGGCATCTTCTTCGACGGCTTTCAAGAACGCATCTGTGACGCGGATCGAGTTGTTGGAGTTTTGGCCAGAAACGCTGGAATAAGCTTCGGAATCCCAGTCGGTGTCATAGGTCGGGAATTCGATGCTGGTATAACCCTGCTTCGCATAATCCAGAACGCGCTTGATGTATGTCTCTGGAATTGCTGATCTTTTAGCGTCTTTTACGGCGGCGGCCAACGTGTCGTTGGTTTTGGGATCATAGGCGGATACGTCTTCGCCGTCCCAGGATTTGATCGCAGCAAAGATCGCGTTCAGGTAACGGGCGTGCATCTTGGAGCCAGCAACGATGGACGCAACTTTCTGCTCTTCGATGACTTTCCAGTTGATGAATTCTTCGATGTCAGGGTGATCGGCGTCGATAATGACCATCTTGGCTGCGCGACGTGTTGTGCCGCCCGATTTGATCGCACCCGCTGCACGGTCACCAATTTTCAGGAAACCCATCAGGCCCGATGATTTGCCACCACCGGACAAGGCTTCGCCAGCGCCGCGGAGCGACGAAAAGTTGGTGCCGGTGCCGGAACCGTATTTGAACAAGCGTGCTTCGCGCACCCAAAGGTCCATGATCCCGCCCTCGTTCACCAGATCGTCGGCAACAGATTGAATAAAGCAAGCATGCGGCTGCGGGTGCTCGTAAGACGAGGTGGATTTCGTCAGTTCACCGCTTTGGTAATCTACGTAATAGTGACCCTGCGCCGGACCATCGATCCCGTAAGCCCAATGCAGACCTGTGTTGAACCACTGCGGGCTGTTTGGTGCGGCACGCTGTGTTGCCAGCATATAGCGCATTTCGTCGAAATATGCGCGGGCGTCTTCCTCGGTCGAGAAATAGCCGCCTTTCCAGCCCCAATATGTCCATGCCCCCGCCAAACGGTCAAAAACCTGCGTGGCAGAAGTTTCGCCGCTGAATGACGCGTCCTTCGCAGGAACAGACGGCCACAAGAATTCTGGCACACCCTTTTCTTTGACGCGCTTCACTTCGGAAGGCACGCCCGCCTTGCGGAAATATTTTTGTGCAATGACATCGGATGCGACCTGGCTCCAGCCGGCAGGGATCTCGCAGTCATCAAGTTTGAACACGATTGTCCCGTCAGGATTGCGAATCTCAGAGGTGGTCGTCTTGAATTCAAGCGCGCCGTAGGCACCCGTCGTTGCTTTGGTGAAATTGCGTTCGATTTTCATTGGTCTGCCCCATCATTTTGTGCCGTCGTTGCGGCGAACTGTCTTTGGCTCACTTGCGCGATGCCACCTTTGAAGACAGTGCTAGTTGCGGCAAAACCAAATCAATTCCGATCGTTGATCAGAACATTGTTCCGAAGGTATCTAAAACACCTGCCTGCTGCGCTGTCTCTGCTACCAACACCACATCTAGTGCGGTTCGCGTTGGTTCGCACAACTTGGCGCAACTACCCCTAGTGGGTCAACGAATTTTTAACACAAAATACGGATTATATCGATTGACGGGGTCGTCTCAAAATGCGGCATCAGAGTGGCAGTGATTCACGCACAGACTTGTCCACAATTTGTGGCTTGGGGACGATTTGCAGAAACTCTTTTACTGCACTGACTTACGCGAAAAGCTTCAGCCAAGCTGTGAACATGTCCTGCATCTGCTAATAGATTCTTAACCATCATTAACACAGCAACGATTGTGTTTTTAGCACACTGTCGGTCAATCAGATGTGACTTGCAGGGCGCAAAATCCCGCGAAACGGGAATCAGCTCAACAAAGTGGAACCACCCAAAACGAAAAAGGCAGCCCGAGCGGCTGCCTATCATATCAAACTATCTTTTGAAGTGGTCGGGGCGGAGAGATTCGAACTCCCGACCCTCTGTTCCCAAAACAGATGCGCTACCAGGCTGCGCTACGCCCCGAACCATGGCGTGTCTTTAGCTTTATCAAAATGATTTGAAAACCCCTAACCGTCAGTCTTTTCGCCACAAGGCAAAATAGCATCCACGCCAAAGCTGGGATGCTGCAGGACATCGCCTGCAACGATGCCCAAACGTCGCGCAAGACCGCCATTGATCTCAAGCACCATCTGCACGCCGTCGCCACCGGGAATCGGGGTTATATCACCCGGGATTGCATCCTCGTGGACTTTTAGAACTTCGCCGTTCGGGGCTGCAAACAACATGTCAAGGGGAATTAGCGTATTTTTCATCCAAAAGCTGACGCTTTGAGGACGGTCATAGACAAACAACATGCCCGCCAGCGTCGGCATAGCCTCGACAAACATCAGCCCTTTTGCGCGTTCTTGAATGTCATCGGCGACTTCGACCGTAAAGCTCGCCTGCCCCCAGTCACCCTTGATGGTTACTTTGTCATCAGCACAAACAGCCCAAAGTGGAGCGGCCAACAAACAAAACGCAAACGCCGTTGCAGCGGTTTTCACTTTGCTGCGGCCTCCCAGCCGATGATTTGAATAGCCATGCGACCACGCTCGCCGTCAACCATGCGCAATCCGACAGCTTCGCCCGATTGAAGATCAGACAGGCCAGAGCGGCGCAAAACCTCGACGTGGATAAACACATCGTCGTTATTGCCAAAGACATTGGCAAAACCGAATCCCTTGCCCTTGTCGAACCACTTCACCCTTGCAGGCTCTATCGGGCGATTGGCAATATCGTCTGCGGTGAATTCCACCATGTCCCGCAAGGGGACGCTGTCTTGGCTTTCAGGAGGGTCGATCGATAGCACTTCGATAGCCTGCAAGCCACGTTCTGTATCTTGTACTAAGATAGAAATAGTGGATCCGTCAACAACAGATCCCTGCCCGAAATTACGTAAGACATTGGCGTGCAACAAAATATCACGCCCACCGTTTTCTGCGACGACGAAGCCAAAGCCTTTACCGGGGTCAAACCACTTAACTTGCCCCTGCACTTGGCGTGATGCGCCTGTTTCGTGCGTTTCCATCTTTTTTTCCTTCCAAGCAGCGGCCTTGTATCATGCCGCTACTCGTTCTTTTTGATCGGCTTCGGCCCAAATAAAATCAACGCCAAAAACATTCTCTAATTGCAATGCGCCCGTACAAT
>JBLHTS010000234.1:0-5907 GCA_047627695.1 Yoonia sp.
GTTTGGAAAGTTGGTCGCTCGGAATAAGGAGACAAAAGCCATGCCCAAGAAAGTCCTCATAATAGGCTGGCACCCCACGGTCGTCGACTACGCCAAATACCCCGGTTTTAAAGAAGAAAAGCTCGAGGCCGCACTCCGCGCAGACGAGCGAAAACTCAACGATTAGGGACATGATGCATCGATTGGATTCATCTACAGCGGCGACACAGCAACGGATCAATTGGTTGCAGCATTAAAATCGAAAAAAATTTGACGCTGTCTTGATCGGCGCAGGTGTGCGGAAGGATGATGATCACTTTCTGATATTCGAAAAGCCTGTCAACGTTGTTCATGAATATGCGCCAAATGCACGGATCGCTTTCAATACTGGCCCGACGGATTCCGATATCGCCATTCAACGGTGGGTTTAACAAGAACATGAAAGCAAGGTGAGTGGTACGACGTTTGGCCAACGCAAAGCCGACATCGCACACGCCATCTTGCCAGCATCACGCTCTTACGCAATCCTCGCAGGATGACACGCGCCCTCGTCAACACGCTCTGCGCCGCCCATGCCGGTGCCACCTCTGCTGATCCCACAACCGAGCTTGATAGCTGGAAGGTCGGCGGCAAGATGTTCGCCTGTTTTGGCGAACGCATCGATGGGGTCTGCGTCAAGACCGACAGTGATGCGACAGCGGCGATGCTAATTGATGCAGGTGCCACCACCAAAGCCCCCTATTTCCAAAAAAGCTGGGTTCTGGTCAGCTTTGACAGCGCCGAAGATGAATTACGACACAGGATAGCGGTGTCCTATGACATCATTTTTAAGGCGCTGCCAAAAAAGGTCAGGGGTAAGATCGCTCAGGCGTAACTGACAACTTCAATCTCGATCCCGTCCGAATCGTGAAAATAAAACCGTCGACCAGGCGCGTAATCGGCATGGCTATGTGCCTCAAACCCAAGTGCTTTCACTTTTGCCTCGACTGCATCTAGATCATCAACGACAACACCGAGATGGTTCAACCCCCCACGCGTTTGATAGCTGGTATCAGCCTTCGGCACCGTTTGGGCAGGGTCCGCGCCTGAGTAGACGGCGACATAGCTGTCGTCCGATCCCACATGCACGGTATAGCCTAGGCCGTTCAGCACAGAGCCTTCCCAACGGGTGTGCCACCCGAACAGCTCTGACAGCATTGCCGCCGTCTTTTTAGGGTCGGTCACTGTTAAGTTGATGTGTTCAAGATATGCCATTGTTCATTTTCTCCATTTTAAAACAGAACGTAAGCGGGCCAAACGGTCGGGTACTTTGAGGCACATGGTATCGTGAAAGCAACCGCATTCCAGACCATACCTCCACCCAAGCCCATCGCGTTTCATTGCACCTAACGCCTTTGGATCTGCGCAATAGCGTTTGGTTGTACGGGGTCGCATCTTCGATCTCCTCTTTTCAACTTCTCTCGAATCTGTTGTAATTTCTCAAGTTAACTTAAGATCAAGGAATAATTTCATGACCACTGGTTTATCTATTGGCGACCTGTCTGCGCGCACTGGTCTGGCGGTGTCCGCGATCCGGTTTTAGGAAACCCACGACATCATCAAACCGATGCGCAACGCAGGTGGTCACCGGCGCTATGGACGCAGTGATATACGGAGATTGTCTTTCGTTATGGCAGCCCAGAAACTGGGATTCAGCCTGTCGGAAATCGCCCCACACTTGCGTCGCCTGCCCGATCACAAGGCCCCGACCAAGGCCGACTGGACCCGCATCAGCACTGCATTTCGGCGCGACATCGATGCAAGGATCGCAGCGCTAAAAGAACTGCGTGACAAACTGGATGGCTGCATCGGCTGCGGCTGCCTAAGCCTCAAATCTTGCGCGCTCTACAATCCTGCTGACGTGAAGGGCCAAGACGGCACTGGCCCGCGGAATTTGGCGGCAATGGCGGGTTGACTTTGCGGCCCGAAGATCGTTCCCCTGCGCCTATGAAAATTTCGGATCGTATCAAGAATATCAACGGTGGTGGCTCTGACGGCTGGGATGTCTTTAATAGGGCACGCCAGATGATTACCGCTGGCAGTCCCGTGGTCGAGCTGACCATCGGCGAGCATGACATTCGCACCAGCCCCGCGATTTTGGATGCAATGAACAAAGCTGCCATAGGCGGACATACGGGTTATCCGATGGTGCCGGGCACAGATGCTATGCGCGAAACTGTCGCCGTACGCATTCAAGCCCGCACCGGTGTGCCAACGACGAAAGACAACATTCTGATCACCTCTGGAGGCCAAGCAGCGCTGTTTGCCGCACACGTTGCAGTCTGCGATCCAGGTGATGTCGCGCTATTTATTGACCCCTATTATGCTACCTACCCCGGTACGATCCGTAGCGTTGGTGCTACCCCGCGCGCTGTCGTCACTTCGCCAGACACAGCATTTCAGCCAACCGCTGCCGCGCTGAATGAAGCGGCCAAGGGTGCCAAGTCGTTGCTTGTAAACTCTCCGAACAATCCAACGGGTGTTGTTTATTCAGCTGAGACTTTGCAGGTCATTGCCGACACCTGCATTGCCCACAATCTATGGCTGATCTCGGACGAGGTTTACGACACCCAAGTTTGGGAAGGCACACATGTCAGTCCACGCAGCTTGCCTGATATGGCAGAACGGACCTTGGTCGTTGGGTCGATGTCCAAAAGCCATGCCATGACAGGCAGCCGTGTTGGCTGGATTTGTGGGCCAGAGGCCGCGATTACCGAATTGATCAACTTGGCAACGAACACGACCTACGGCGTGCCCGGTTTTATCCAAGACGGCGCTGATTTCGCGCTCAAACAAGGCGATGCGGTCGAAGAAGCGATCGCAGCCCCCTTCCGCCGCCGCCGCGATTTGAGCATGCAAGTTCTGGCGGGCCAAAACGTCGTGCGTGCGGTGCCGGCGCAAGGGGCGATGTACGTCATGCTTGATGTCCGCGCGACCGGTATGGATGGCGAAAGCTTTGCCAATGCGTTGCTGGACAGCGAACATATCGCCGTAATGCCGGGCGAAAGCTTTGGCCAAGCTGCCGCGGGTCATGTGCGGATCGCGATGACAATTGATGATGCGCGTTATCTTGATGCGCTGACCCGGTTGATCGGTTTTGCCTGCAAGCTTGCCACCTAAGGCTTTGCTATGATGCCTCCCGTGACCGGATGCGGCACCCCCGTCGTCTGCGGGCTGGAAAGCGGTAAGCCGCGTGCCACACGGACGGCCAGATAGGCAAAGGCCTGCGCTTCGAGCATATCACCATCAAGGCCCATGTCCTCGACCGGCTTCACGTGGCAATCGAGCGCTTGAGCCAGCCCTAACATCACGGCCTTATTGTGCCGCCCTCCGCCTGTGACCAAAAGCTGCGCAGGCGCGATGCGGCATTGCTGGACTGCTTGAAAAACACTTTCCACGACTGCTTGGGCCAGCGTGGCAAGGGCGTCAGCATCAGACAATTCTGAAACATCATTGACAAGATCGGCAAAGGCGTCGCGGTCGAGTGATTTTGGTGCCAAACGCGCGAAATACGGATGATCAGAGAACCGCGCAAGGACGGCCGCATCGACTTTGCCTTTGGCTGCCAAAGCACCGTCCCTGTCATAACCAACCCCATGCCGCTGCATCATCAGATCATTCATCGGCGCATTGGCAGGCCCTGTATCAAACGCCAGCAATGCGTCGGGGTCCGCAGGATCATCGTAAGCAGGATCAACCCAAGTGATGTTTCCCACACCCCCAAGGTTCAGGAACGCCAAAGGCGCATCGGCCTTGATCCATTTGGCCAAAGCAAAATGATAGAACGGGGCCAAAGGTGCGCCCTGCCCGCCTTGCGCCACATCATGCGTGCGAAAGTCCCATGCGACGGGATACCCCAAATCCTGCGCCAAACGTGCGCCAGCACCACATTGATGGGTGCCGCGCCCAGCGGGATCATGGGCCAATGTCTGACCATGAAAGCCTGCCAGATCGACGCCCTTGAAGTCCTTCATCACTGCCAGATGCGCGTCTTCGACAATTTTGGCGGCGGCGGTCACACCGTCGTCTGGCCAGCGTCCAAGATGCGCCTTCAACACGGCCTGTTCGTCAGCTGTGTAAGGGCGGTAATCCGTCGCCCCGAACCCGAATATCTGCACGCCATCGGTTTCAATCACAGCCGCATCCACCCCGTCCAGCGATGTGCCTGACATGGTGCCAAGCGCCATAACCCTATCTGCTTGCAACATCCGCTTTCCCTTCGCCCTGTGCGTGATTATAGAGTGCCCCGAGACAGCGACAGGAACAAGCCAATGACTTACCATCCAAAATCCGACTTTATGAACGTGATGATCTCGCGCGGCTTTTTGGCGGACTGCACAGACTATCAAGGCCTTGATGAGGCGCTGAGCCGCGGCGTTGTTCCTGCCTATATCGGTTTTGATGCGACGGCCAAGTCGCTGCATGTCGGCTCGCTGATCCAGATTATGATGCTGCGTTGGCTACAAAAGACGGGCCATAAGCCGATCACCCTGATGGGCGGTGGAACAACAAAGGTGGGTGACCCATCGTTCCGTGCGGATGAACGTCCTTTGCTGGGCCCAGAACAAATCGATGGCAATATCGCGGGTATCAAACGGGTATTTGCGGCCTACCTCGACTATGATGAAGCACCCACCGGCGCTCTGATGATCAACAACGCGGAATGGTTGGACGGTCTGAATTACCTCGACTTTCTGCGCGATATCGGGCGGCACTTTTCGATCAACCGGATGCTGTCGTTTGAAAGCGTGAAATCGCGGCTGGACCGCGAACAATCGCTGTCGTTTCTTGAGTTCAACTACATGATTTTGCAGGCTTATGACTTCCTTGAGCTGAACCGCCGCTATGGCTGTTTGCTGCAAATGGGTGGGTCTGATCAATGGGGCAATATCGTCAACGGTATCGACCTGACGCGCCGTGTGCTGGACCAAGAAATTTACGGCCTAACTTCGCCACTGCTGACCACCAGCGACGGCAAAAAGATGGGCAAATCGCTTTCGGGTGCTGTCTGGCTAAACGCGGATATGTGCAGCCCATATGAGTTTTGGCAATTCTGGCGGAACACGACTGATGCGGACACCGGAAAGTTCTTGAAGCTTTACACTGAATTGTCTGTTGAAGAATGCGACCGCCTTGGTGCGCTTGAAGGCTCTAACATCAACGCTGCTAAAATCATCCTCGCCAATGAAGTGACAACGCTGTTGCACGGTGCAGAAGCCGCCAAAACTGCCGAAGCGACTGCGCGTGAAGTCTTTGAAAAGGGCGGTGTCGGGGATGATCTGCCGACGCTGACGCTGACCGCTGAAGATATTGGTGACGGCATTTCCATTGTCCAAGTAATCGTTAGGTCCGGCCTTGCCAAGACCGGCAAAGAGGCCAAGCGCCTGATTGCCGAAAGCGGTGCCAAGCTGAACGACGCGCCTTTGACCGATGCAGGCTTGCTCCTTGATGCCGCAGCACTTGCCCAGCCAATCAAGCTAAGTGCGGGCAAAAAGCGGCATGCTTTGGTGCAGTTGGGCTAAAGCAAAAGCAGATCCACCAATAGGATCGTCACAGCGACCGGAAACGTGATTATGGCGGCGGCAAGGGCCGCCCCCAAAGCAGTCGGGTGCACGGCAGGTGCGCTGACGCCTGAGACGGTTTTCGGGGTTTGTCTGCCTGTTTCATTCCCGCATTAATCACCAGTTAGGTTTAGATTGGTTTAACGCAGGCGATGACTACGCGTGCGCCCTTGCCCCTTCAACAACATCCCTATTTTTCCCAAGCGCTGCGGCGTATGGGTCAGGACGTGCACCAGATTGAAATCGCCGGCGGGCATCCGATTGTCACCGTGCGGATTTTTGGGCAGCTGCTAGCCTCGCGTGGGCCGATCTGGGGGGGGGCGGAACG
>JBLHTS010000235.1:0-5905 GCA_047627695.1 Yoonia sp.
AGGTGCCTGACAACCCTACCAGAAGCCGAAACCATGACGTACCGCACAACACAGATTCAAGCACTTGATCTCGATATCGGAGGGCTCGATCTTTTTGGTGAAAGTGCCAGTAACATCCCGATCGTGCTGCTGGGCACTTCTTTTTCCGACAGCTCGATTAACAACTTTCCGGGTTTTTTGGCTGAATACGCGCAACTAGAAGTGGTTAATTATGCTCTGACAGGGGGCAACCAATATGGATCGATCACGTCCTACCTGACATCGACAGAATTTGAGGATTCCCCACCGCGCTTTCTGGTTTGGGAAAACCCCATTTACAACAACCTCGCGCAATATGGTGATCTGCCGATGCGTGAACTGACCGCCGCTGCAGGCCGCACTTGCACCGTGCTGCTAAACGCTGTGATCGATGCGGTTTCCGCCAGCATCACGGTCGAACTTGCGGGGTACGAATTGGACCCGTCCGATACGATCCTCGTCGATACGCACGAAAACGTCGAAACCCAAGCGGCTTTTATCTTTCAGTCCGACGACGGGCTTACACGCACAAAAACAATCGAACGCGGTGAACGCCTCAGCCGTACTGGTCGCTTTTACATGCCGTTGTCCGGGTTATGGGATGGTGGCGCGGCGGCCTTGCGCATCCAGATGACCCAACCCTTTTTGTCTGAACCCTCTGTTTACGTCTGTCCCTTCCAAATGAAAGATGAATCATGAAATACCCAACACTGGCGGCAGTCGCTTTCGTATTGGCACCAGTTACGTCAGCGTTTGCCGATGATGGTCTTTACGAGGATGTATTTGACCCCATTTCAAGCTTTGTACGCGTTGTGGCACCGGGCCAGACTGTCGTGTCCATTGGCGGCAACACAGTGCGCGACATTGAAGGTGGCGTTTCACTTTACGTTAACGTGATGCCCGGCGTCATTGATGTGGTTCTGCCGAACGGAAACGTTGAAATGGCCGTGTCCGCCAGCACACATTACACGCTGATAATGATGGCAGATGGTGAAACTTCGATCATCACCGATGACATTGCCAACAGCCCTTCGAAGGCGGACGTGTCGCTTTATAATCTGTCGGCGACAGACGGCGTGGATCTTTACGTGCCTGCCGCCAACGCAGTCGCCATTGATGATATCGCGTCACTTCAATCTCAAACGATTGCCTTGCGTGCGCCACTGACACTCGATTTTGAGGTGCGGTCCGGCGAAGAAATTCTGACGTCTGTTCTACAGGTCGAACTGAAACGCGGCGCAGGTGTTTCGATCGTGCTGGTCGCCACGGATGACGGATATTCCGCCGTCGCCATCCCAAATTCTTACCTGAAGTAATAGTCCATAACAGGAGCAGACTTATGTTTCGTGCCCCCCGCCATCCGAAGACGATTTTCTCAAGATTCCTCATGGTTTTGGGAATGTCCGTTGCCCATGTGGTGGGCGGCGCAAACATTGTGCGTGCTGCCCCGCTTGATTTGGAATTCGTACCGCCACAGATCGAACCCACTCGCATTTGCGTGCCGCGCCCGCCGGATGCGCAGACCGTTGCGCTTTGGGGTAACTGGGATGGTGTGCGGCTGCCTGCCGTTTCAGCGGCCATCGTCTCGCGTGACATCAATCGGCTGAAACAACTTGATGCGACCCGCTGGTTGCCTACAATCGAACAGATGATCGCACGGCTTGAGGAATCAGAGCCGCGTTTTGCAGGCACCAATGCCTTGATGGCACGCATTTCCGCCATGGAAGCTGCGGGTGAGTTTGAGGCTTTGAATAGTCAACAATTGGTGGCACAACTTGCCGCAGATATCGAAACGCTGTCGCCGCGTCTAAAGAACGAAGTTTCACAGTATTATCGCGACGGGATCGGTGTCCCGCTTGACATTGAATTTGCAAATTCCTTGCTGATCGATGCGGCCTATGGGGGCAATGCGGATGCGTTGTTGTCACTGGCGAAAATGGAATTGGACGGCGAAGGTTTAGATGCGTGGGATGTGCCCACTGATCTGGCAGTCACCATGGCGTTCGGGGCGCTAGTCGGTGAACTTGACCCCTACATTTGTGACCGCGCAACGCGCATTGCGCGCGAATACATCAGTGGTGAAATCGTTGTGCAAAACGCGCAGTTGTCCCACGATTGGTTTCGATTTGCTGCCGATTTGGGCGATAGCAATTCTGCATGGAAAGTAGTGGAGTTCCACTCTCAGGCTGAAGCATTTGAGAAAGACAACGATCTGCTGGTGCGCTATTTGACCCAAGCCGCAGATGCCCAAATTTCTTATGCCCAGATCGAACTTGCCCGTCTGTATGAGGCCGGATCCCTGGTGGACCGCAATCTCGATACGGCCTTGTCGCTTTACCGCGCTGCTGCCACGTCTGGCTTGCGTCCAGGTTTGACGCGGATCATGATCTTTTTGGAAGAACATGCCGAGCGCTACCCGAACCTGCAAGAAGAACGCCTCGCGGCCCTTCAGCAGCTTAGCGAACTGGACGACGTTTCGGGCTGGGTTTTTACTCGCCTCGCCGAAGAGAGCTATTTACGTCAAGGACGTTGGGCAGGGCGGGCAGATGCCATGGCATATTTGGAACGGGCGGCTGAACTTGATGACTTGGACGGCTCTGTCGAGCTGGCAATGGGATTGATCGCACAGCGCAACAGCCCCGAAACTTTTGAACGCGCTGTCGATATCTTGTCGCGGTCTGTGACCACTTTAGGCGGCGTAAGGCCAACAAGATTACTTTACGGCGCATTTATGTGTAGCGCCCTCGACAGCCCTCGCTTGCAAGAAGCACAATACTGGAACGCGGCAGAAGACGCGACTGCCACGCTCAACGTCGAAATCTCTGCAAGCAGATTGTATGATCTGTCTGCCCAAACCGATCCGCTACTGATCGCCCGCTTGCAGTCGCAAGCACTGTACGGGCGTTCCAGATCCATGGCGAATTATCTGAAATACCTTGAGGTCAACCCCGCCATCCCCCCAGAAACGTTAGCATTCTGGCAGGAATATTCAAACCAGTTTTCGGATGTTTTGACCGCCACCGCCAAGCTTGAACTTGAACTTGCACAAAGTCCGCAGCAACGGGTTTTGGCGATTGACCTGCTTCGCCAAGAATACGTCAGTTCTGGTGGATCAGCAGCGTTGTTACTGGCCGAAGCGCTGTTGAACTTCACGACAGACGTTGACTTCAAACGTGAAGAAGTGCGCAATTTGCTGATTAGATCCGCAAGCCTCGGCCAGGGTAAGGCGCTGTCACTGCTCACCACACTTGAAGGCGGCAACAATGGTGCAGAGGAGATATACCTCCAGTTCGCCGACGTCATCGAGGCAAACGGTGACTTTGACGCGATTTTGTTTGCGATCCCCTATGTTGATGCCGAAGTACGGGATGATTATCTGTCGCGCGCTGCGGGTATCATTTCGTGTGATTACAAGAATGTCATCACGTTGTCGCGTTTGCTCAACGACATTAATGATAAGAACGGTGCGTTGCACTGGCTTGAAATCGCGGGCCAGTTGATCGACAATAACGCATGGGCGATGACCGATCTGGCGCGTTCGAGCCTGGATATCGTAGGGCCACTGGCCGCGCCGGATGCGTTGGAATTGTTTGAAACAGCTGCTGCGATGGGCAATGACACGGCGACGTCCGGCACGTTTGAATTGCTGGTAGCGATCGACCTGCCTACATATGCCCCCGACCGCGCCGCAGAAATGATCAGCCAAGCGGTTGATCAGCAAAACGCGAAAATCCTAAATCTCCTTTTGGGGCGGTATCGCCGTGCTGATCCCTCGGCCAAGGCGGTTATCGACAACATGCTGGACATGCCGTCGATCTATCTGGTGGCTGCGCAATCGGGCGATGTGTTTTCCATGCGCGCCTATGCGGTTCATCTGCGTGACACGGCCACGGGCGGCGATGACCTTAACACGTCGACCGCGTGGTTCGAGAGGGCCGCACAGGGCGGGGATGTCACGGCTATGGCTGAATATGGTTACGCGCTTGCCTTCGGGATCGGCACTGACGCCAACCTTGACGCAGCCGTTATATGGCTCGAACAGGCCGCCGATGCGGGATCTGCCAAGGCGGCAAGCATCACATCGCTTCTTAACCTGAACGAGGATACCTAATGAAAGCGCTTTGTATTTTGGCCACTCTCGCAGGATTGACAGCAGCACTTCCGGCGCATGCACAGGTCGGTACCGATGCCTGCAGTGCGCCGCCCAAACCTGTGGTGTCCCTCAATTACGGCAGCCGCTACACCGATGAAAGTGCAACGCGATCCGACATCGATGAAGACAGCAACGCAGCCGTGAACTTGGCCCTCGCCCCGATTGAGCAATTCTTGCGCGATCTGTCAACAGACGCCAACGCCGTTATCAGCGGCGGTGAAGATCAAGTTGCACGCGCCGAATGCGTCATTGCCCAGATTGATGTATGGGCGCAAGCTGATGCATTTTCTGATCTTGGAACGATCACGGCCAACTTTTCGATTGGGTCTCGGTTGGCGAGTTTTGCCATGGTTTATCGCCAAGTCGCGCCATTTTCGCGTGATGTCGCTGCAAGGGAGCGCATCGAAGACTGGTTGGGCCGCCGGATCGACGAACAGATGACGTTTTGGGAAGAAGACGCAACCGCAGGTGCCAAAACTGGCAATCTTCGCGCTTGGGCGACTCTTGGGATCAATCTGGTTGGCGACATCCGCAATGATCCGGTTGCATTGCGCTGGTCGGCTTGGTCCGCGACCTACCTGCAATGCCAAGCCCTTGAGGATGGGAGCCTGCCGCAAGAAATGCGTCGCGGGAAATACGCGCTCCATTATCAATTACACGCAATTGCGCCCATGGTGATCAGCACGCTTCTTCTTGAGAAACAAGGGTTTTCCATCTTGGGAGTGTGCGATAACGCGCTGGACAGGATCGTGCAATTTGCCATGGATGATTTGGCAACAGGCGCTGCCAGCCAAGCCTATTCAGGCAAAGTCCAAAGCTATTTTGACGGCACCGAAGACCTGCGCAGCTTTCAACTCGCCTGGATCGAAGCCTATTTGGTCTTGTCCCCAAATCCGGAACTGGATGCCTTTGCCGACGATTTCCGCCCGCTGAGGCACAGTAAACTTGGCGGAGATCAGGCCCTTTTGTGGAGGTCGGAGTGAATTTTAGCCTGAGACCCGTTCGATCGGCTTCTCAAAGCGATCGTGCACACTTTACCCACGAAGGGCCGCTTTTTTGCTTTTGAATTGGTAACTTGTATTCGCAACTTTGCCCCGACATGGAGTGAAAAATAGTTCGCCTGAATGACCTCGAACGACACTATCAGAGCAAAGTCGGTTGAGGCGGGCAGGGTGAGAAATTAACGTCGCGGGATGACAAAACGTAGCCGTTTTCGTTACTTAAAAACGAGCTCCGAGATCATCCGTTTGGCCGTGACGATGTATGTCTGTTTCTCGTTGTCGCTTCGGAACGTTGAGGATCTGTTGCACTAACGCGGCATCGACATCAGCTATGAGACGGTTCGATTTTGGTGGAACAGATTTGGTCCGCTGTTTGCCTCAAAAATCCGCAAGAAAAGAGTCAGCCAGATGCGCGCATATTAAAATTGGCAGTGGCACGGTCATCCCCCCGAAACTAAGGGGTTGCGGAAGTAGAATTTTCTCGGGAGGATATTTGAGGAGATTTGAGGATATTTGAGGAGATTTTGATGAAGATGACGAGATATAGCGACCCCCAAATTCTTGCGATCCTGCGCCAAGCCGAAGGCGGTTTGCCTGTGTCAGAGCTGTGCCGCGAGCACGGGATAAGAGGTGGTCGCAGGATTTCGGAGGGGTAGTTAAGATGTATCGACTTGTGAAAGAGATAATCCAAAATGACGAAACGAAAAAACCATTCGTCCCACTGCCCGGCAGT
>JBLHTS010000236.1:0-5876 GCA_047627695.1 Yoonia sp.
TGCCGTTGAAGTCAAATTTGCGTTGGTTAAGCCGGAAAGGTCTGCTTTGCCGCTAAATCGGTTAGAGTTCGCGCTTGCAGCGAGTGACCGCTTTCCGCCCAAATCGACCGTGTCAGCTTCCGGCCCAGAGCCACCATTGAACCAACCATCTGGATGCTGCGGTGCGGCCCGTCGAACCAGTCATACGTGCATCACACAGCATTTTGGCAGCTCAAACGTCGGTCTGCGGACAAAGCGGGCTTTCGCAGCATTCGCCCGAACGACCGCTATCGCGAGAACGAGTTCATCTGGGAAAACCGGCATTGTGCAAACGGGTGCGAAGGTGTTCCATCTTTGCAGGGTCTTTTAAGGGGACACGATCAAGGTCTTTAGCACGGATATCTGGCAGCGCTTTCTTGCAGGCTTCGACCGCCTCTTGGGCCTGTTCAAGCTGATCAAGCGCTATGTAACTGGCGACCAGCAGGAAGTGCCCATAGAACCAGCGTGGCATTCGGTTAATCGCGCGTTCTGCCCAAGTAATGGCGGCTTCATATTGCCCGTCCAAATAATACGCCAGTGCAATCCCGGAAAACCGAAAGAAGATGCTAGGATCGCGCGGGTTTGATCTGATCGCGATTTGCTGATTGGCAATCGCCTCGTCGGTCCGCCCAACCAACCCGTAAAGTGTCCCAAGACTACCGTAAGCCAAAGAACAATTGGGGTTCAGGTCAACGGCGCGTTCCAGCGCAACAATCGACTCGTCGTGTTTGTGCAACCCCCAACAGCTGATCCCCAAAGCCCAGTGCGCATATTCGTTGCGGTCATCAAGCTGTATGGCGCGGCGTCCCAAAGCATAGGCGGCCTCCATTGCAAGCATCGTGTCGGCGGCAAACCCCATCAAAGCGACGTGATGGTTGATCAGCGACAAGACCATGTTCGCCTCGGCGCTTTCAGGATCGAGCGCCAGAGCGCGCTCAAGCAGGGCCTTGGCTGTATCGAAACTCTTGGGTGTGAAGTCATAAAGCAGATGCCATGCCCGCATTGTCAGCTCCCAGACTGTCAGGTCTGGTCGCGCGCCACGCTCTACGGGTTCTTCGATGGTGCTGAGATGGACGGTTGTCTGGATGGACGCGACGACATTCCGTGTGATCTCGTCCTGAAGATCGAACACGTCCCTAAGCTTCCCATCATAGCGTTCGGACCAGACATGGCCCCCTGTCTGTCCATCGATCAGCTGCGCCGTGACGCGCACCCTATCGTCGGATCGTCGCACGCTGCCCTCCAGAACGAACCGCACACCGAGTTCCTCCGCAATACGCCGAACATCGACGTTGGACCCTTTGAAGGTGAATGTCGTGTTGCGCGCGATGATAAAAAGCCACGGCGAGCGTGATAGGGCCGTGATGATATCAGCGCTGATCCCATCTGAGAAATATTCTTGATCAGGATCGCCCGACATATTTTCAAAAGCCAAAACGGCGATGGAGGGCTTATCAGGCCGTGTCGGAACTTCTTGGGCCATGTTGGTTTGCGAGGCCATACTGGCAGCCAATGCGTCACGCAATTCGAGTTTCGAGGACACCCTGAGTTTACGATAAATAGTGGACAGGTGCGTGCGCACAGTGGAGGGCGCAAGGCACAGGCGATCTGCAATCTGCTGATAATTTTCACCCTGGGCATAATCATCAGCAATTTGCTTTTCGCGTGCACTCAGGTCGCCTTGTCTTTGTGGCGTCTTGTTCATGAAATGGACTTTCGTGCAGCGCTGATCAGTCGCGCATTTTCAAGCGCTATCACGCTTTGTGCGGCAAAGATCTGCGCAAGTCGCGTCGTGTCATCAGAAAAGGGGCGGACCGTTTGTCGGTAAATTGTGAACGCGCCAACCAACTTGTCACCCGCCAGCATCGGGATCGCGACGAAGGAACGCGCACCGCCAAAAACGGCCGTGGCACACCGCAATGGGTCGTCCGTATGGTATATGTCTTCCGATTTAACGTCGATGATATTGATGACATCGCGCTGTGCATTCATCCTCCCTAATCCCGTAGCGGGGCTGACAGGAAATTCGCCCTGATCATCCAGCCATTGTTTGAAAGGCTCTGCTATGCCGAGGGTGTGGCTTGCCCGGAACCGGCTATTCCCACTATATTCAAAGAGAATTCCAAATTCGGCGTCACATAGTTCAAGGGCGTAATTCAGAATGGAAGGCATCACCGTATTGATATACCCTTGTGCGGCGCTAATAATCCGCAAGACTTCGCTTAGGGCTTTTTCGCGACTGATGGCTTCCTCAAGACTAAGGGCCAGTTCTGAAATGACGGAATTCAATTTGGTCTGACTGCGCGGCTGTGGCGCGTCCCCCTTAAGTCGGATCAGAAGCTCTAGTTTCGAGGACACCTCAAGCTTTCTATAAATCGTCGCAAGATGCGTGCGCACGGTGGACGGCGCTATACATAATTCCTCCGCGATCACTTGATAGGTCGCACCGCCCGCGTACGATTGCGCAATTTGCAACTCTCTTGTGCTAAGATCGCTAAGGTCTGACACCCATGATGCTCCGATATACGTTACCTGCGCTTGTAGTTTGCTTAGAGCATGCCAAACAAGCAATCCTGCATATGCTGTAGTTTGAATACTGCACGTTTGGGCCCAAATTTACTGCATCTGCATGATATCGAAAGGCGCGGCTCGAAGACTAATCTGGCTTCATTGAAGTCACATTGGAGGAAATTCAGATGTCATATTATGAAACCGCAAAGTCCTTTTTCGAAGCCTGTGAAACGGGCCAGGGATGGGCCGCCTGCGAAAGTTTTTGTCACCCGGACGCAACTTTCGTATGTCAGGCAGATGCTTTGGCCGACACCACAACCTTGGCCGCATATGCTGACTGGATGAAAGGCTTGCTGACGCCGGTTCCAGATGGCCGATATGTTCTAACCGCTTTCGCGGTGGATGAGGCGCGCAGCACTGTCGTGGCAACGGCAGAGTTTCACGGCACTCAAACTGCTGAGGGTGGACCGGTTCCACCAACCGGAAAAACAGTGGTTTCCGACTATGCCTATGTCATGCGATTTGATGGAGACAAGATCAGCCACATAACCAAAATATGGAACGACGTGCACGCCCTGCGCGGGCTTGGGTGGACGTGATGATGGCCCTCAAAGAGGCCACCACCGTCGGCTACCAGATTACGACCCTCACAGATGTCTCGGACCCTGCAATGCGGGACGCTCTGGATTACCTGCTGCTGGAGTATTACGGCGTCATTGTCCGCAAGTTGAACGAAGCAGGCATGGACCACAGCTACACGCCCGAGATGCTCAAGGGGTCGTTTTGGCACGACCTGCACAAAGTCCTTCCACCCCAAGGCCGACTGATCGTGGCGCGCGCTGCAACGGGCCAGCTCGTTGGCTGCGGTACGTTGCAGCGCGTGCGGGCCGATGCGGGCGAGGTCAAACGTCTTTATGTGCGGCCCGACGCCACGGGGAATGGCTTGGGTCGTGCTATCGTGGATGCATGGATAGAGGGCGCGCGTGCCATGAACCTCAGCACGCTCTTGGTGAACGTCATCTCAAGCAACAGCGACCCCATGCACATCTTTGACAGCCTCGGATTTGAACGCATCGCGCGATACCCAGAATGTGCCGACCCCATCGAAGCCGACCCCTATTTTATCTACATGCAGCATGACCTCACATGACCCGCTGGCACATACTCGCCTTGCTGTTTCTAGCGCGCACAGCCCTCGGGTTTCAGTTCCAGACACTGGCCTCGGTTGGGGATGATTTGGCCGTGGCCTTCGGGCTGGACTACGCGGGGATTGGCTTGTTGATCGGGCTGTTCATGGCCCCTGGCGTCCTTCTTGCGCTGCCTGCGGGTCTGTGGGGGCGCTACGTGTCTGACCGCAATATGGTGGGGTTTGGGCTGCTCGCCATGGCCGTTGGCGGTGTGATCTCGGCACTTGCATCGGGTGGTTGGGGCGTGGGAACTGGCCGCGTGCTGGCGGGCATCGGCTGCCTCTTTGCAATGATCTATTTCACCAAGATGATCGCGGATTGGTTCGAAGGGCGTGAAATAGCAACCGCTATGAGCATCCTTGTGATGAGCTGGCCCTTTGGTATTGCCATGGGCCAAGTCGGTCACGCGTGGCTTGCCGTAACCTATGGTTGGCAAATTCCTTTCCAAGTCGCCTCGGTCTATTGCCTGCTCGCGGCCTTTAGTATTTTTCTGTTTTATCGCCCACCCAACGATCTGCCAGCCGTCAATGGCAGCTCCGCATCAACCTTGAGCGCCGTTGAATGGCGCTTGGTCATATGCGCTGCGTCTGCATGGGGCGTGTTTAACGCAGCCTATGTAACCTATCTATCCTTTGGCCCAAAGGTCATCGA
The DNA here is from genome assembly GCA_047627695.1 of Yoonia sp. GTDB lineage: Bacteria > Pseudomonadota > Alphaproteobacteria > Rhodobacterales > Rhodobacteraceae > Yoonia. The sequence goes on from JBLHTS010000236.1 coordinate 4,368, forward strand.
AGAGCTTGGTCAGACAGCCATATCGGCGGCTGGCATCATAAGTGTGGGAAGTTGGTTGATGATCATTTCCGGTGCGCTGTGCGGGCAGATTGTGGATCGTTTCGGAGGCCGCAACCTTGTCCTATCGATCTGCATGGGCGGTGCAATCGTATCGCTTCTATTGCTCAGCTTGCCGGGTGCCGGACTTGGTGCAAGCCTGATCTTTGGTTTGATCGGCATGGCACCGGCTGGGGTCATCATGGCAATGTCAGGACAAGCCTTACGCCCTCAAGTTCGGGCTTTCGGCATGGGCATTTTCTTTACAGTCTACTACGCGATCATGTTGGTCACTCCCCCGGTTGCGGGCGCGATTCTGGATGCGACGGGCAGCACGCGAGGACCCATATGGCTTGCCATCATCTTGTTTGCTTCGGTCGTTCCGTTAGCGTTTGCATTTCAACACTTTAAGGGCCAGCCTCACCCCGTCCTCAAAGAGAAAGTCTGAGTATGGATATTCGCAAAACGATCTTTACCAAGGAAATCATAAACGCCGATGAAATGGGAAGACCTTGTGCTCCGATCACGCGTGTTGCTGCCATGGCGGTTGTGCGAAACACCTTTGCAGGGATTGCTCAAGACGATTTATCTCAGTTGTTCGATGTCGGTGCCGAACTTGGAAAGACTCTGACACAGGAACTGGTTCAAATGCTCCCAGCATCGCCAATCTGCTATGGAAAGGCAGCCCTCGTTGGTTCGTCAGGAGCGATGGAGCATGGCGCTGCTGTGCTGCACCCAAAGCTTGGCAAACCAGTGCGCGAAGTTGTTGGTGGTGGTCAATCATTGATGCCATCCAATCATAAAGTTGGAGCGTTGGGTGGTATCATTGATCTGCCGCTTGGGCACAAAGACGAGGCATGGTCTTTCGATCATATCGATACGATGACCCTTTGGGTGCCAGACGCGCCACGAGCAGATGAGATCGTGCTTTGTATCGGTTTATCGGACGGAACGCGCGCGCACCCTAGGGTCGGCACAGGCCCGAGTAATCCTTAACAAACAAACATTGCAGACGTTCGTGCGGTGTGCAGCATTCGGTAAAGTTGGGCTCGGTGCTGCCTTCCGCGCTGCAGAGACAAACCCGGATCAGCGCCAGTTTGAATGTCGGCTCCGACCGATGAAGCATTCTTGGCTCGCACCCGCAGCGAAGGTCCGGTTCCCGCCCATCATGTAGAAATGTGCGCAGCGCAGCATCCGACACCAAGGGCGCCTAGCTGCCGTTCTTGCGTAGTTACCTCAATCATCCATTCGTGCCCCATACTGGCAATTGTGCTAGGTTGACAATTGAATAAACCACCGAGGAATTTGCCATGAAATATCAACGTGAACTTATCTCCAATGGAAATCCAATGGAAAAAATCGTGGGCTTCAGCCGTGCAGTAAGGGTTGGCCCGTATATTGCGGTTGGTGGGACAGCGCCCGTCGACAGCGAAGGGAAAACCGTCGGCGTCGGTGATGTCTTTGCACAGACAA
>JBLHTS010000237.1:0-5783 GCA_047627695.1 Yoonia sp.
GCCGCCCATGCAATCGCAAAAAAAGGCAAACGGATCGCAAAAAGAGGCCTGAAATGGCACTACAGGTTCTGCAATGGCTTGGCGCGTCCCTGTTGGTTTTGATCATCTTCACCATGATCATGCCAATCCACGTAGTGCTGTCATGGCAGAATGACCCCGCCAAACGAGCAACAGTCCTTCTGCGTCTGTTTGGCGGGGTTTCACCAACAATACGGGTTTACGACAGCACCAAACCACAAAAGCCAAACAAACCTGCACGCAAACGTCGCAAGCGCCAGCTCCGCAAAACCGGCACGCAAGGCTGGGCACCTCGCGGCAACATGCCGACAGAAGCGGTAACGCTGCTACGTCGCGTCTTGGGTGCGATCCACATTGACGTGTTGCATCTGGACGCCGAAGTGGGCCTTGGCGATCCCGCAGAGACCAGGCAGCTTTATGGCCAGCTTTGCCCGTTGATCTATACCACAGGCGGGGCTGTCACCCTGCGCCCGAATTTTGATCGGGCATGTCTGCAAGGAACAGCTGTGGCCCTTTATGCGCTTTGGCTGGCGCGCGTTCGGGCCGGTTAAATAAGCTATGTCTTGGGCGAACCTTTTATCTGTGGGGCATACGCGATTTCTATCATGTCACAGCATGTCGTCAACGTGCAGACCATCGGTCAGCACGGCATCGCGCTGCATTGTACCAAAACGCCGACCTATGTTGTGGTGCAACGCGCGGAGACGCTCAGGATTTTTGATATGGTCGGTGAAGCTGTCACACTAGCACAAGCAACTGCGCTTTGCCCGACACTTGCAACGCTGTAGGTTCCCGGCGGTGAAGCCCGGCACGGCAAAGCGAGGTCAAGCGCATCGGGGCGGCGGTTGCGGCCAGCATCACATCCGGTTCCCATGTGGTAGGTCTTGACGTTTTTTTATGCCGTCGCCCGCTCGGCAATGACAGCGACGGTTGCTGCTTCATATCCACGCACCACATGCAGACCAGCCAATGGACCACGCTACTCTGTCACGACGGTGCACTGGCCTTCGGCTGCGCCGTCTTGTTCAAAGTAGATCACGACCCAATCTTGGGTACGGCCAAACCGGTGGGCGTTGGCCGTATTTGAATAAGGAGCGGTAAAACGCCACGGCCCAACCTTGGTATGCAAAATCGAAATGCGGTTTTCGCCGATAACGTTAAACCGTTTCGGGACAATTGTTGCAAGCGCGCCGCGCTGCCCTGCGATAGGCCCTGTCGACCTCGAGTATCGCCGCGATCGGCGGCGGCAGGCTATCACCTTCTTGCGCTGGTCTGCGCCGCGCAAGGATGCTTTCCAATGAATTCTGGATGCTGCGCACCCTACGCGGGCCGATCCCTGTAACGCTGGCCAAACGCCCGTCAACAGTGGCGGCCTCAAGGGCCTCCAGCGTCTCAAGGTGCAACTCTTCGTGCAGCTGATGCGCGATATGCGGCCCGATTGTCGGAACGCTCTGGAACAGCTTTTCTGGATCCAAAGACCCGCGCAGCCGCGCCAACATGGCCAATGATCCTGTGTCCAGAAATTCCGCCACCGCCTTTGCAATGGTCGTGCCAATCGTTGGCAAGGCTTCCAGACCGGCTAAGCCTGAAGCGTCATTAACCTGTCTCAGCGGGGGCGCCGCACTTGCAATATAATCGGCTGCCTTGCGGTATGCGCTAACACGAAAACTGCTGGCGTTTTGCTGCTGCAAAAGATCTGCCACCTCGGCAAGCACTTTGGCGATATAGCGGTTTTTGTTTTTTTGTGTGGATGTATTCATAGCGTCTGGCCCCGTTTTTTGCTGCGCACAACTACGAAAAGACTACCCGGATTACCCCCGGCAACGCCTTGAGAAGTATCAATCTCCCAAGACAAAAACCGAACTATCCTCTCTTTCGAAACTCTCGCAATCACCAGGCGCTGGACTTGGTGTTTGTGCGTAAAGTCTGGTGATCTGCACTGGCGGCTGCCGCCTCGCGGGGCGCTACGTCTTTGGCATAGCCTGTTGCAATCAGGTTTCTCAGACTGGCCATAGAGCGCCGGCCGATATTGGCGTATGCATTGATACTAGAGGAGCATCACTGATGACAGATATGGCTAGATTGACGTGCCTGTCCTGTGGCCAAGCCAATCGGGTACCGCTGGCGCGACTAAATGCAGGACCAAAATGTGCGAAATGCGCAGCGCCGCTGGCCGATGGCAAAGTTGCCGCGGTCGACGTGACCATCCACGACAAAGCAACGCGCAACGATGCAATGCCGCTGATTATTGATTATTGGGCACCGTGGTGTGGACCCTGCAAGATGATGGCCCCTGCCTTTGCGCTTGCCGCCCAGGATCTGCAATTCAAGGCGCGTTTTGGAAAAATTGACACCGAACAGTTTCCGGTGGTTTCGCAACGCCTGCAGATCAGAGGCATCCCGCTCTTGATCCTCTATATGAACGGTCGCGAAGTTGGACGTCTGTCTGGTGCACGCCCCGCCGCTGACATCACAGCTTTTGTACGCGAGCATCTTTGAAGACGAAAACAGCTTGGGCTAGCCTTAAAAGCCAATCAACCTCGTCACCGGATCACATGCACAGAGCACTTTGCATGTCGCACCACCCGCGATGCAGTGCTGCCCAAAAAGTAGTCCTGCAAGTTCGGTTTATGCGAATTTATAATGATGCAGTCGACTTTGTTGGATGCTGCCCATTCAAGGATCGTGCGGCCGGAATGACCCTCGATCAACTGACCGCGTCCGTCTTCAAACCGTTGCGCAAAACCATCAAGTTTGTCGTGAATCGCCTGCTTCAGACCGATGTCATAGTCTTGCGGTATATAGGCGATTGCGTAGCTCGGGATTTCTTCCTTCACATGCAAAACCGTCACGCGCGTCGTCTTGTCAGCAAGCACCTGCGCCACTTGCAAAGATTGTTCAGGGTCGCTTTCCTCATCAAAAGCGACTGCAACCAGAATGTGTTGATACATGACCGTCTCCTTGAATAGCTGGACGAATGACGAAGCTGACGTCACCGACCATGGTTAAAAGGCTTTTGTTCGCGGAACTCATCCGTTTATAAACCATTCTCGGCCATGGGTGTTTGATCCGTGTCAATTGCCTCGGTCTGCCCCTGTGGTCTTATCGCGTCAGACGCAGTCCCTGCTGACCGCTTTGGATTCACCAAGCTGCAAAGGTCGGCAGACAGCGTGGCGGACGCGCTGTCTGAAACCGACACGTACCTAAGCCTTGGTGCAGGCTACCGCACCTTTTAACGAGGCCGACCGTCGAGGCCCGCTTTTAACGAATATGTTGGGGATTCGGGTGCTGATGTACGGCGGGGGCATAAAATCATTTGAATCCAGTGAAATTCTGGCGTCGTTGCATGATTTGATTTTGGGTGTGCGAGTGAAATAGCGGGCTGGGTTAAAAAAACGCGACTTTAGCTGCGCTGTGCAGCTGCGTGTTTTGTTTCATGACCTTGCTTTGGTACACTTGCCCAAATAATTCCGCCGACAATGCCGATCATGCCAGCCAAACTATACGCAAGAAATGCTGCAAACAGGCCTGAACCCGAAAGCACAGCGACAATTGCAGCGATAAGCCCGGATGTAATTCCGAAAGCGATATAAGCGATGAACATCGTGGGCTCCTATCTGACAGGGAATGGTTGAGTCGGTTTCTTCCCTTATTGAACCAAGCGTGCACAGCGTTCGTGTCAAAACTTTGTCCGAATTTTGTCCAGTTTGTAGGTTAAGCGTTAATTTGCCGTTAATAATCAATAGATTTGACGATTAATTTCTCGCCCAGAAGACATTCATACAGCCCGTAGTCCGCCAATGCCAAAGCACCCCGCATGGCAGGGCGCAAAGCAGCAATATTCAGCCTATAGGGGTATTGTTATGGCCGCCAAGAGATCGGGCGCTCGAGTGTCAAGAAAACCGAGTTACTGCGGGTCCGTGTGCCATCGTCGTCGCGCAGGTTCGCACGCGCCCCAACGTTAAGCTGCCAGACGTCTGTCAGACTGACTTCGTAGCTGACCGAAAGTGATCCGGTAGACAGCACATCGCCCCCATCGGAATCGCTGGTCTGGCCAAAATCAAACCCGACCCGCATCCCGCTGATGGGGCTTAGGTCTTGCAGGTAGCTCGCGCTGATGGTTGTTGTGGCCCGGTCATCGCCCGCTGACAGGCTATGGAATGCGGCTAGATCAATTTGGCCCGTCGGACGTGGAAAGCTGAATGCAATGCCACCCGTTAGCCTTGCATCGCCGCTTTCATCTTCGACCAGCCCTAATTCGCCCCTCAAACTTCCGATAGGCAAAGCAAACTCACGCTCGACCGACGCGGACCAAAAGACGTCGCCGTCGTCTTCGCGCGTGATGCTTATGCCCGTGGTCAGGTCGCCCAAGGGCCGCGCAAAGGTCAAGGCCGCACCAAGTGTGGTTGTGTCTGTGACAGCGCTGCCGACTTCGTCTGTTTGTGAATAGCTCAGGTCAATATTGCTGGTCGTGACCTCGTTGATGTTCAGCCGCAGACCAAAGCCCAAAGTGGCGGTATCGCTATCAACAAGTGTGACACTGGCATCATCATAGCGCAGCGTCTGCAAACTGGCGCGCATGCTATAGCCGATAGGGTCGATTTCGCCCCAACGTAGGGACGCCGACAGTGTTGTTTCCGCGCGAATACCGGCTCCGGTCAAATCGTCAAAATCGTCAGGCAGTTCGATTTCGCCTTCGTCGTTGATGAAATCCGATGCGTCCCGCAGAAAGGCGATGTCTTCGCGGCGTGACGATAGCGAAACGTCGAACACAGCATTTGCGCTGTTGCGAGTATAAGCCAATCGGACGTTGGTGGCATCGCTCGAAAAATCACCCTCGCTGATGCGCAGGTCCGTGCCAAGGTCGAAAGAAAGCCGCTGAGCCCGTGTTTCGGTGATCGCGCCAAAACTAAGCGATGTCAGACTATCGACACCGCTTTCTTTGGCCGTTGTTTCAAGGTCACGGTCTGTTGTGCCTTCGAATGTCTGGCCAATGTCGAAGGTGAAAAATACGCCACCCGGCTCTGCCTCTTGCGCAGGACTGGCAAAAGGACAAAGGCAGGCGAAAAGAGCTAGGCGAATTGTACGATTCATTTGTGTCCGCCCCCCAGTGGCAGTCCGGGGTGCTGTTGGTTATTCAAACAATTTGCGCTGCGGGATCACGATGACGTCGCCTGCATGCATTCGCACAGCACCATTCGGGCTGGTGCCATCAAGTATCTCATTGTAATTAATGGTATATACATCGGCACCGCGGCGCATCTGTATACGCTTGACCGCGGCAAAGTTGGTAAAGCCACCAAACTGGGCAATGGCCTGCAACAACGTGGTGCCCGGTCTGATTTCAACTCGCCCGACGGTGTTGCCTTCACCGACGACAAAAATCCCGATTAGACGTGGTTCACGTTCAGGGGCGAGCCCCTCTATCCCGACAAAGACGCTGGGCGGGCTGACAAAGCTCGCCGATAGCTGGCTGGTCAATGCAGACTGGATTTGCGCGATCGTCAATCCACTTGCCCGCACACTTCCCGTTCCGGGCAATGCGATGCGACCATCAGGTGATACAAGAACAACGCGGTTCAGGCTGGCATCTTCGACGACTTCGACACGCAGGCTGTCGCCGGGCTGTACCCTGTAATCTTGTGCGAAAGTGACTGTGGAGAATAGCATCAGGGTCAGAATGGACCCTACAAATGTAGCAATACGGGACATAACGCTGCCTCTTTTTACAAAACTGTGAACAGGGTGCGACGCACCCACCATTC
>JBLHTS010000238.1:0-5772 GCA_047627695.1 Yoonia sp.
GAAAGAGTTGTGCGGTATGTCCGGCGCTTGGCCGCGGCTTCGCGGTACTGCTCGCGCAGCACAGTAAAACGTGCGATGAGCGATGTGCCGGCGAAGAATGTTTCGGTCTGAACTGTCATTTGACTACTCAATTATTATTTGCGTTATCGCGGTGTTTGCCGTTGTTGTGATCAGTATGTAGGTTGATGCTGCACTTGCACAATGAATGTTTTGGCAATGCTGCTATGCAGCAAATGCATAAGGGATGCTGACCTAACGTCATCATTCTGTTACAATTTCAGGCATGCGTGTCGTAGGGCTTGCGATTTACGCAAATCGTGCCAGATGGTGATGTTAATTTAGACAGTCTGAAAACCTAAGGAATTGCTATGTCCGTGACCCGCGATGAAATCTTAAACGCACTGTCGCGCCTGACGTTGCCCGGCGGTCAGGATTTGGTGTCCCAGGACATGATTCGTGCCCTCAATATAGACGGCGGCGGTGTACGCTTTGTGATCGAGGCCGCTACGCCTGCGGAAGCGGCCAAGATGGACGGTGTGCGCCGCGCTGCCGAAGATATCGTCCGCCGTTTGCCCGGTGTTGACACTGCCTCTGTAATTCTGACGGCCCATGGCCCAGCCCCAAAAGCATCTGAGCCGCCGTCGCTCAAGGTTGGTCGCCATCCGACGCCGCAGGCCGGACCTGCAAAGGTATCTGGTGTGGACCGGATTTTGGCGATTGGCTCTGGCAAGGGCGGCGTGGGTAAATCGACGGTGTCTTCAAACCTTGCGGTGGCTTTGGCCAGAGAAGGACGGCGCGTGGGTTTGCTTGATGCCGATATCTACGGACCTTCGCAGCCGCGCATGATGGGTGTGAATAAGCGTCCCGGATCGCCAGACGGCAAAACAATCATTCCATTGCAGGCGCATGGCGTGACGATGATGTCGATTGGTCTGATGATGGAAGAAGGCAAAGCCGTGGTTTGGCGCGGCCCGATGTTGATGGGTGCGTTGCAGCAGATGCTGGGGCAGGTGCAGTGGGGCGAATTGGACGTTCTGATCGTCGACTTGCCGCCCGGCACCGGCGATGTGCAACTGACACTCTGCCAGAAAACTGAACTGACCGGGGCTATAATTGTCAGTACACCACAAGACGTGGCGCTGATTGATGCGCGCAAAGCGCTGGATATGTTCAACTCGTTGCGGACACCGGTGTTGGGTATGATCGAGAACATGTCGACTTTCGTTTGTCCCACATGCGGAACTGAATCGCACATCTTCGGCCACGGTGGCGTCGCCGCTGAAGCCGAAAAGATCGGTGTGCCGTTCTTGGGTGCCTTGCCGATTGATCTGGACACGCGCCTTGCAGGTGACGCGGGCACGCCGATTGCTGCCGGCGACGGTCCTATGGCGGACGCCTACCGCGCGATGGCGCGACGTCTGATCGACGGCGGGATTGCTTGATCAGCATCCGCCTTGCAGGGCCTGACGACTTTGATCAGATATGGCCTCTCTTGCGCGATGTTTTTCGCGCCGGGGACAGCTATGCAGTGGATCCTGACATTTCACGTGATGCGGTCTTTGACTACTGGATAACCCAAGCTGCCGCGACTTACGTCGCCGTGGATGGGGACCGAGTTGTTGGCACTTACTATATCAAGACCAACCAAGCGGGCGGTGGCGCGCATATTTGCAATTGCGGCTATATCGTCAGTGATGCAGCGCGCGGGCAGGGGATCGCAAAGCAGCTTTGTTTGCATAGTCAGGCTGCAGCCGCCGCATTGGGTTACCGCGCAATGCAATTCAACTTTGTGCTGTCCAGCAACGCAGGTGCCGTCCGGCTTTGGCGCAAACTGGGCTTTGTGACCGTAGGCACCATTCCAGAGGCATTTTATCATCCAGATCTCGGCATGGTCGATGCCTTCGTGATGTATAAGCGGCTTTGATCTGACGACAGACGCATCTTAGGGAATACATGGAATCAACCTAAAATTCGGCCTAATTTTCCGGAATTAGGTGGATTTTTGTGGAAATAATGCAGCTCGGTGGGTCGTGTCGCCGTTTTTTTTGGGTGCGCGTACGATGCGTTCGTTTCGCAAATTTACCCCATATACTGTTACCACTTTCCCTCAATGCACTACAATTACGCAAATCGCTCACTTTGGGGCGCTGATGTTCCGACATCTCGAAAAGCCGAATTACCATTAAATTCCATGAAATCCCAAAAAACTGTTGATTGCTGCTGTAAGTGGTGGCACAACAGTTGCACGGTAATGACGAACACGACTTCCAAAGGGGCATCTTAAGAACCCCAACCGGCAAAAGCAGGTTTCATACAGGCTTCGCCATTACCCAAACTAGATCCGGCGCGTAAGCGAGCAGACATCCCCCCAGGTGGCACGCGCAGTCGGACATCCCGCAAAGGGACGAAGATGGCGGATTGATCAGTGGCAGCCGATCAATCCGCCTTTTCACATTTAAGGCAAATTTTTAGGGGGTAGGTAAGGGCCGAGGGACAGTGGTTCTGAGTTTTACAGGCGAACACACCCAAAAGGTGGACGGTAAGGGACGCATGTCGATCCCTGCTGATTTTCGTCGTGTGCTGGAAGCTGGCGACCCTGATTGGACCACTGGCCTTTTCCCGCGCATGTACCTTCTTTATGGCGATCATCTGAAAAATCAGTTGCACGGCTATACTGTGTTAGAATTCAACACACTCGTCGGGCAGATCAATGCGTTGCCGCGTGGTTCCGAAAGCAAGAACAAGCTGTCGCGTCTGATTATCGGTCAATCGATCCGGTTGGACGTGGATAAGGACGGTCGCACCGTTATGCCGATCAACCAGCGTCAAAAACTGGGGCTGACGGATGGCGAGCTGAAATTCAGCGGCCTTGGCGATCATTTTGAGATTTGGAAGGCCGAGACATACAGTCAAGAGGTCTCAGGCGATATGGCAACCTGGTTGGCATCGCAGGAGGATGGCTTTGATCCGCTCATCCTGTTGGAGAGTTAAGATCATGTCTGCTGCCGCTGAAACCGCACCCCATATTCCTGTTCTGATTAGACCGCTCATTGCAGCGGTCTCGCCTGTTTCTGGGGTCTGGTTAGATGGGACGTTTGGAAACGGTGGGTACGCGCGCGCGTTGCTGGATGCTGGGGCTGACAAGGTCATCGGCGTTGACCGTGATCCGCTGGCGTTTGAACTTGCCGCTGATTGGGTGGCGGGATTCGGCGACCGGATTGAACTGGTCGAAGGTGTGTTTTCCAAGCTAGATGAATATGCCGGCGATCTTGACGGCGTAGTGCTGGATCTTGGCGTCAGTTCTATGCAGCTTGATCTGGCAGAGCGAGGCTTTTCGTTCATGCGTGACGGCCCATTGGACATGCGGATGTCCCAAAGTGGCATTTCTGCAGCGGACCTGTGCAATGACGCGGACGAGGCCGAATTGGCCGATATTATCTATCTTTACGGTGAAGAACGCGCCTCTCGCCGCATTGCCAAGGCGATTGTTGCGGCCCGTCCGCTGTCCTCCACCGGAGAGTTGGCCAAGATCGTAGAAAGCTGCCTGCCACGGGCAAAGCCGAAGCAATCCCACCCGGCAACACGCACATTCCAAGCGCTGCGCATTGCCGTTAACAACGAATACGGTGAACTGGCGATGGGTCTGATGGCGGCTGAACGTGCGCTGAGGCCGGGCGGTCAATTGGCTGTCGTGACCTTTCATTCGGTCGAGGACCGCATGGTCAAACGCTTCTTGCAGGCGCGGTCGGGCAACAACGCAAACGCCAACCGTTTTGCGCCTGAAACAGAGCAGGTCACCCCTGCATTCCGCATTGAAAAACGCAAGGCAATTGGACCAGATGAACAGGAACTGGCTGAAAACCCACGGTCCCGTTCCGCGAAGTTGCGCGTCGCCTTTCGGACCGATGCGCCGGCGCAGGACATTGATCCCGCGGACCTTGGCATGCCGATGAAAAAGACTAAAGGAGGCAGATAAATGCGTGGTTTGCTCTTTGTTCTGGCCGCTTTTTCAGTAATGGCTTTTGGCTTCTGGGCCTATCAGGAAAACTATAAAACGCAGGCTGCGATTGCGGATGTGCGTGGCCTACATGGTGAGATTGGAGCGGCACACGAGCGTTTGAACATGTTGCGTGCTGAATGGGCATATCTGAACCGCCCTGACCGTTTGTCCGATCTTGCAGACCTGAATTTTGACCGTCTTGGATTGTTGCCGTTGATGCCTGAGGCGTTCGGGCGCGTTGACCAGATCATTTATCCTATTCCGCCAATCTTGCCGATCACCAATCCGATTGAACTGTCATCGGGCGGTTTTGCAGCTCGGGAGAACGACCTATGATCCGCACGCCGCTTCGTCCGTTGGCACATGTGCTTAACGCACGTGCAAAGGGTGAAAATCCCGACCTAATCGAAGCTGAAAATCGTGCGCGCCGCCATGAGGCGATGGCCGACAAGCAGCGCCAGCGCGCCGAAGGGCGTTTGCTGGTGCTTGGGCTTGCTTTCTTTTGTGCCTTCGGAGTGATTGGCATGCGCATGGGCGCGCTGGCAGGTTCCGTACCGGAAGAACCGCGCGCATCTGCTGTAGGCAATCCGATTATTGGTCAACGCACTGATATTGTTGACAGAAACGGGCGTATCCTCGCCACGAACCTACAAACGCATTCGCTGTACGCCCACCCACGCGACATGATCGATCCTGCGAATGCGGCAAGGGGTTTGGTCGAGATATTCCCAGAACTTGATGAGAAAGAACTGCTTGCGGATTTCACGGGCGACCGTCGTTTCCTGTGGATCCGACGCCAGATCAGCCCAGAGCAGATGCAAGCGGTCCATGACATCGGGTCGCCCGGATTGCTATTTGGCCCCCGCGAAATGCGCCTTTACCCCAATGGCCCGATTGCCGCGCATATTTTGGGCGGAGCGAGCTATGGCCGCGAAGGTGTGGCAAGCGCCGAAGTCATTGGAGTTGCAGGTGTTGAGAGTGAGTTTGACGGCTTCCTACGCGATCCAGCGAACGAAGGTGCGCCGCTGGAATTGTCGCTTGATCTGACGGTGCAAGCTGCGGCCGAACAGGTGTTGGCCGGTGGTATGTCGATCATGAACGCCAAGGGTGCCGCGTCGGTTCTCATGGATATTCATACCGGCGAGATCATCTCGATGGTTTCATTGCCGGATTTCGACCCCAACAACCGTCCGCGTGTTTTGCTGACGGGTGATCAATCTGACAGTCCGCTGTTCAATCGTGCTGTGCAGGGTGTTTACGAGCTTGGCTCGGTCTTCAAAATATTCACGGTTGCCCAAGCAATGGAACTTGGTCTGGTGAATGCAAACACTATGATCGACACCCAAGGCCCGCTTACATGGGGACGCTTTCGCATCCGTGATTTCCATGACTACGGACCCGAACTCAGCACAACCGAAGTGATTGTTAAGTCCTCAAACATAGGCACAGCACGCATTGCGATGCAGATCGGTGCAGAAAGACAGCGCGATTTTCTGGGATCAATAGGTTTTTTAAAACCAACCCCGCTTGAAATGGTTGAGGCTCCGACAGGCCGCCCGTTGTTGCCGCCCAATTGGTCAGAGATTTCAACAATGACAATTTCTTACGGTCATGGACTGTCTACGTCACCTGTTCACTTGGCGGCCGGATATGCGTCGATTGTCAATGGTGGCACCCGTGTTGAGCCGACGCTGCTTCGGCGCAATAATGTTGAAGTTGGGCCGCGCGTCATCAGCGAAGCGGTAAGTGCGCGCGCAGTTGATATGCTGCGC
>JBLHTS010000239.1:0-5768 GCA_047627695.1 Yoonia sp.
GCTGCGGGCTCAAGCAGACTTGCGGCAGCGCAGCGCCAAGCCCAGTTTGGGGTGGCCTGAATGTCGGCTTCCGACCCCGCGGGATGGATGGCTCGCGCTTGCAGCGAAAGTCCGGTTTCCGCCCTTAGTGTCGAATGCTGCGTCAGCATAAGCCGTTCAAAAACGAGCGTTTTGGCACGCTTGCGGTAGCCTCCAGTTTCAGAACGGCAACCGCAGATTTCCGATGAGTTGCCACAGTTCGTTGAAGACCGAGGTTACCTCCGCAATGGCCCTTTGGGCGAGGCCAAACAGCCCCGCCGCCTGTAAGGTGGCATTCCCCGGGTTCTCTTTGGCGAATTTTACCTGCTTGTTGACCCATTGCTGCAATCTGCCTTTGATGCGCCCAAGATAGGCGGTAATCAGAACCACTGAACGTCGCAGGTCGGCAACAGCGCGGTTAACCTCTTCGGGGTCGCCGCTGGTTGCGATCTTCCTGCGCGCGCCTTCAGCTCGGCGGTATATCATTTCCAACGCATTACTGACGCTAGGCGCGAACAGCCCATCAGCATTGGCCCTGGATACCATATCGCGGGCAGCCTGCAATTTTGGGAACAGCTCTGCCTGCAAAACGGCAGAGTCAGTCTCAGCGATGAATTCCGGGGCCGTTCTGGCATTGGAGTAATAGGCGTCGTTGCAAGGTTTGTTCGTTGGGTTATTTTAAACGTGAACAGATATGGAATGCTCACATTTTCAAAGATTCAACTAAGCCTCTGGCATAAAGCCGTTTTTTCACGTTGCACCCGTTCATTTTGCCCGAGTTTTGTTTTCGAGTTTTGCAGCTCTAAAATTGGTGTCTCCAAAACGAGCGGTTTAAAGACAACATAGGGGTTAGGTCATTAGCGGTCAGAAAATATCCTAAACCTGCCCCTTTGGCTGTCTCTAAACTGTTTTGTCCATAAAATGAGGGCCCTACATTTTATGGACTGTGCTAAAATACGGGTGTTCTTCGTTCGTACTGGTCTAGGGTAACCCTACGAACAAACCTTGCGACGGGGCCTTCAGGTCGTCATGACGAACGGCGGCTTTACAGCTCTGGGAAATATATTTTGCACCCGCTTTCCTTACAAATTGCGACATCGCCCTTCCTGGGGCAATCCTTCGCCAAAAAGCGGAGGGCATTTGAAAGCGATGTCCCTGACCCAACAAGCTCGATAAACCGCGCCTTTGGATACCGGCCAAATCGTTGACACTCAGGACAGGCTACCGCCACGGTTTCTTTTGGGTAGTCCCATGCGCGCATAGCAGTCGTCCGTGGGTTAGTGGATATCGATTTTCGAATAGTCGAAATATGCGGGCTTGGATATTCAGTCGATCCTCTATTATCCTCTACCGGCTGCGCAGTGTCGAGAGGGGGCAATGCCGGCCGTTCCGGACGAGGTTCGCCCTCCACCCGATAAGTGTGCTTTGCGTCGATGGCGCTTAGATGGTCTACAGCCGCCCGTGCCGCGTTGTGCGTGTCGCACAACAGATGTTGGCGCCACGTTTTACCGTGCCGTTCCTTTACTTGTACCAAGAACCTTTTACGGGGCTTGCCATAATCATTGCTCATCGCTGGACTTCAACGGCCCGCCTTTTTGTGGCGCTTCTTCGGCTTCTCGTGCTGTTCGTGCGATCCTTATCAGTTTCAGTTGCTCGACGGCAAATTCACGCTCACGAGCACTGACAGTGAACGGCTCATGATCGCCCTCTATGTTTGCGGCCTTCTCAGTCATTCTTCATCTCACCTGTTGCTGCCTATCCACTTGGATAGATGTTTTCTGCTGGGTTAGCCCTCATCGGGCACATCGCTAGGTTTGATGCGTGTTATTTTTCTCAACGTAACCAACTCGACCCCACTTCAACAATCGCCTGCGACCCTTGCGCTGTCTGCCAAGGCTTCAACAATCAGCCCAATGACACTTGCGTATGCCATTGTTCCGTCTGGTTGCTCCGCCCGTGAAAGCGATCTGGCCACGTCGTCGGGCGTAAGTCCGTGTTGCAGCAAAAGGGAGAACATCACGCAGGCGTCTTGGATCTGGAACTCTAGCTGCGACCCTGACTTAAAACCAGCTGAGTAGAAAACCTCTCGCGGCCTGACTGGGTCGCTGGGATCGTAGCCGATGGATAAGTAGATTGTATGCCCGTCAAGCGTTGTCACACGCCGTGTTTCGGCAAGCCGCCGTGTCGGCAGAATATGACGGGGATCTGGCGTGTCTTTGTATTCCATTCGCCTCAACTCCTGTTTTGAGATATTCTGCGCATGTTCATTAAGAACCGCTGGCTGTTGGGACGTCGCTGACGCGGAAGACCCTTACGCCGGTTTCCAACTCTCGGGCTCGGGCATGGCGGTTACCTACAGATTGCGCAGACCATACGACAAATCCCGCGTCTGCTGAAAGACCTATGATGATGTCCGGCCTTTCATCGAAAACAGTGAGATCTAGCGGGAAGGCGATCTCGTAACAAATCAGAGGCAGAATTGTTGTTTCCCGAAACGTCAGAAGGCGGCGAACTCCAGCGCGAAGATCAGTTCGTGGCCCAAACGGCATCCCTGTCTCCATGACTGGGGCGAGTTGCATCTTGTCGCTAAACTGTATGGATCCCGCATCGATCAGCACCGCTGAGTTGTGCAGAATAGGGGAGCCGGCTTGGGCATAGCGCGTCATTCCAAACAACAGCGGTCGTGGCGTCTCGCCAATCAAAGCCAGCGCCTCATCAAGATCAAACGTTCCAGAAACAGCGTTCTCGGGCCATACAATAAGATCTTGGTCTCGCAATTGCTGCGAGCGCTCTCTCAGTACAGCAAGCCCAGCCTGCGCACCTTGCGGCGTCCATTTGTCAGTCGGATCAGGATTATGCGCGACTGGAAAGATTTCAGGTCCATAATAGTCTGGATACGGCGGCGCTGGCATTATCGTCACCAACACCAATCCTATGAGCACCGCGAGACGCGGCGGAGTTCTTTTTATGCCGCCCAGCAACATTGCAGCTAATACCAAAATGGCCCCTGACCAGGTTGCGCCCAAAAGCGTCACTGACCAGGCCCAACCTCCTGCCACGGCCAATAGCCCTACTGGGGCCATGACAAAACCAGTTTGCATGGCTGCGTACTCTGCGAGGGGAATGGCCAGAGGCAGGATAAGCCAGCGTACTGGATCAAGCACACTGCGCAACATAAGGCTCAGAACAAACCCAGCTCCGCCGTAAAACACGGCACCGCAGACTGCCAATCCGGTCACGAACAAAAAGATCTCCGATGGTGTGTCGAATGCCGGTACGACCCACGCCCCTGATATTGGGAGGTACAAACCGCCCCAAAGAGCCAACCCGACAACCGGACGGTGCCGTGTGAAACTCACCAACACCGCCAGGCCAAGGATTCCCACGGCGATAGAGGCGAAGCCGAGTAACTTTCCCTCGTGGGGCAGGGACACAGCCACCCCGACAAAAACGGCTGAACTGAGGCAGGTTACCCAGAATCTCATGCTAGAGATTGCAGTCGATCCACTTTGAAAGCAGTTCCTTGCTGCGATAGCACTCATCTGGAACATCGCGGCGTTTGATGCGCGCGATCCGCTCGGCAAATCCGACTTGCTTGGAGGATGGGCGGCCGTCTCCGGTCACGGGCTTGGCTGCGTGTTCGTCGATCCAAGCGCTGATCTTTTGTCGATCCATCTGAACCTCCCATGGCAGCACAATGTGATTGCGGCCCGCAATGACGCGCGCATAGGCGATTTGCTTTGGTGTGGCGGGCAAAGTAATTGTGTTTGCAGACATCATGGTTTCCCCTACTTGGTTGCAGAAAGAACATATCATGAACAGATGCGCATTTCCAGTTAAAAAAGCAATTTTCTGTCGGTAAGATCAACTCCATTTCACTGCTTTTCACCCCCTTCACCATTCATTCTCCTCTTCACGCCCACGCCTTGCAACCAGTCCCATCCATCCAGCAATGAGGTTGAGATCATCGCGCTTTGCGGCACGTGTCATTCCTCTGAAGTACCCGCCGGGGTTGGCCACAGGCTGCTTTGGATCACTGACCTTGGCGTCGGTGAGCACACCAGCCACAATCGCGCCCAGAAGGCCCATCTGCTCAAGAGCGTCATGCCATGCTGACAGATTGGTGCCTATTTCTGACAATCGCGTCCAAACGCCTGTCTCAATGGCGTAGAGCGTCGGATTGGTATCCCGTTCCCCACCGCCAGCAATATCAAAGTGCATCTGCATTTCTTCTGAGGACAGGGCATAAAGCGCTCCATTGCTAATCCTTGGCAACACGAGTTTGGGCTTGTCAGGCACACTGACTTCGCCATTCTGTTTTTCTAAGTAGTCTGACTGGCCGTCAGGCCGGTCCTCTATAAAATCACTCTCCTCGGATTTATCCGAGGTCCTTTTATCCATGCCACCGGCGTTACAGGACAATATTTTATCTTCTATTTGGTCTTGTATATGACACCCGAACCTAGCTTCGGGTTGACCAGTAATATTTGCGGGGAGATTGGTCATTTCCTGCACGATATCCATAAGGCACATGAGGCGGTCGCGGGAGGTCTCAACGTGGGTTTCGAGGTCTAGAATCGACATGTGGATGAGCTTGTCCGAACGTGGCCATGCCGAGAACTCTGCACGGGCAGCTTCCATAGCCTCATTGGCCGCGCCAAGCTCTGTTAACGTCTCTAAGGTCGCTTTGACGTGCTTGAGGAGCCGTGAGCGGTCGCCGCGCAGCGCGTCGTGAGCCGAGCGCAGTGCACGTTGCTCGGCAATCGCATCCATCATCAGTTCCAGCTGGTTCAGGGCGGGCGTCAGGTAAAGGCCAAGACGTTTTCGCTTACAGCGCGACCCATTGGCACCAACGCGACGATCGATAAGGCCGATGTCTTCAAGTTGCTTTTCATGATTGAAAATCGACCTGGGTGAAATCCTCCGCTCACCAATCAGCGTTTCTTGCCGCGCATAGCAAAATGGCTCGCAGAACACGTCCTTGAACTGATCGGGGCTGATCAGGTCCATCATCGTCTCAAGCGTGCGCACGCACTCGGCTGATACGCCTTTAATTTGCGCATAGCTCACACAAACTTGACGGAACCGATCTCTGTTCCAGGTCTCGGGTAGTCCGTTGTGAAACTGCTGGCGCTGCTGCCGTTGAGCACTGCCTATCAGTATAAAAGTCATGTCTCTTTCCTCGTTTTGTGAACGAGAGCGCAGCGGGCAAATCTTCTCTGTTCGCATAAATGCGTTTTTGCTTGCCGTTCTGTCGGAGAGAGTGCTAAAACCAGACTTGAAATGATCTTATCAGTCTGTTCGGGACGCCAATCCCTAGGCTCTATCAATCTCCCCTCGCTAGGTACGCCCTCGCGGGGGGTTGTTCGTTTAAGGGGGTCGTTTGTTCTCCTGTGTGTCCGACTCTGTTGCGATTCTGTTGTTGTGCGACATGCATGCAATTTCTAGGTCATTGCAGCAATTATGGTGTTATCCGGAAAAGGTGCCCCAAGACCTTGTGGTCGTCATGGTGCGCCCGTTTCATTGATCTTGTTTTTCAGGGCTCTGTGAGCCTTGAACCGGATGCCCCGCTTAGCCGGAACATCAACGGTGGCTCCAGTGCGCGGGTTACGCCCGACATACGCGGGGTAGTCTTTGCCAAAAAACGATCCGAAATCGCATAAGCGGACACGCGCACCATCTTCAAGACCGCGCGTGATACGCTCAGTGATGACGGTGACAGCCGCATCAACCTCAACGCGTGCGAGGCC
>JBLHTS010000240.1:0-5765 GCA_047627695.1 Yoonia sp.
ATGACATTTTTGTTCCACAAAGGCCGCTACACGGCGCCGCTAGCCCAAGGCGGATGCGATCTGCATCTATGTCAGCAGTTGCGCCATCGTTGCTTTTTTGGAGCGGACGGTGTGGATCATGATCTCTTTGATGCAGATTGCGACCACTTGATAGTCACTGATGTGACTGGCCGTGTCGTGGCAACCGCGCGGCTTTATAATATGCAGTCCGGCGCGAGTGTTTGCACAAGCTATGCCCCGCTATTCAACGATTTATATGGCTTTTATGAACTTGACGCTCCACTGATTGAGATTGGCCGATTTTGCATTGCGCCGGATGTTTTGGACGCTGATGTCTTGTGCTTGGCATGGGGTGCGTTGACACAAATCGTGGATCAAAACGAGGTGGCATATTTTTTTGGCTGCACCAGCTTTGCGGGCACTGATCCCACACGCTATGGACGGTCGTTTGCGCGATTGCAGGCCCAGCACCTTGGAACTGCGCCCTTGCGTCCTTTGGCGCTGACGAATTGCGTGATTCCCCTTGCAGATGTGCCGCCAAACGGGGCTGACCCGATGCCACTGCTACTGCGGACATATCTTGCGATGGGTGGTTGGGTCAGCGACCACGCGGTTATCGACCATAAAATGAACACGCTGCATGTTTTTACGTGCCTAGAGGTCGCATCTGTGCCGCCATCGCGTGCTGCTGCGCTGCGTGCTCTTGCAGAAGGAACGCGGCTGTCATAGCAGGCGGTATGGCAAAAGCACCCTTACTCCAGCTCTCTGATATTGGTCTCACTTTTGGTGGGGACTCCGTTTTTGAAGACCTCTCTTTGGTCGTGCAACCGGGTGACCGTGTCGCCTTGGTCGGACGTAACGGATCAGGCAAATCAACTTTGATGAAAGTCATGGCCGGCCTAATGTTGCCCGACAAAGGCACCCGCGTGGCAGCCCCCGGCGTGCAAGTCGGCTACATGGAACAAGACCCCACGATGGAAGGGTTTGCGACGCTTGGTGAATACGCAGCGTCAGGCCTGGATCCGGACGAGGCCTACAAGGTCGATATGGTCGCTGAGGGTTTGAAATTTGACCCTGCTGGCGATGTGAAAACCGCATCTGGCGGTGAACGCCGACGTGCGGCTTTGGCCAAACTCATGGCGGAAGCGCCTGAGTTGATGCTGCTGGACGAGCCGACAAATCACCTTGATATCGAAGCGATTGCTTGGCTTGAACAAGAATTAAAACAAACACGTGCGGCTTTCATCCTGATCAGCCACGACCGTGCATTTCTGCGCGCACTGACGCGGGCGACCCTTTGGGTGGACCGTGGTCAGGTGCGGCGCGCCGAAGAAGGCTTTGAGAACTTCGAGGTTTGGCGCGACAAGCTGTGGGAAGAAGAAGACCAGCAGCGCCATAAACTGAACCGCAAAATCAAAGCCGAAGCGCGTTGGGCTGTGGAAGGTATCTCCGCGAGGCGCAAGCGCAACCAGGGACGTGTACGCGCGTTGCAAGAATTGCGTGCCGAACGATCAGCGCAGATCATGCGTCAGGGGACTGCGGCAATGGCCTTTGAAGGCGGGGCCATGTCGGGCAAAAAAGTGATGGAGGCCTTTGGGCTGACCAAAACCTTTAATGGTAAACAGATCGTCAAGAATTTCGACCTGACTGTGCAGCGCGGCGACAGAATCGCTTTTGTGGGGCCGAACGGCGTCGGGAAAACAACGCTGATCAAGATGCTGTTGGGGCAGGTTGAATCCGATGAGGGGATGATCAAGCTTGGCACGAACCTTGATATCGCGGTTTTCGACCAATCCCGTGCCGCGCTTGATCAAAACATGACACTTTGGGAAAATCTTGCCAGCGATCCGGTGCTGGGCGTGTCGGGCAAGTCCGATCAGGTCATGGTGCGGGGACAGCCGAAACACGTCGTGGGCTACCTTAAAGAATTCTTGTTCGACGAAGCCCAAGCGCGCGCACCGGTCCGGTCGCTTTCTGGCGGCGAAAAAGCGCGGCTTTTGTTGGCGCGACTTATGGCACGCGAAAGCAACTTGCTCGTGTTGGACGAACCGACAAACGATCTGGATATCGAAACGCTGGATTTGCTGCAGGACATTTTAGGCGACTATGATGGCACCGTGCTGTTGGTCAGCCACGACCGTGATTTCCTTGATCGAGTTGCGACGACAACGATTGCAATGGAGGGCAACGGCCAAGCCGTCGTCTATGCAGGGGGTTGGACGGACTACCGGATGCAGCGCGGCGGTGATTTCTTTGAGGCCAAACAAGCGACAAAGCCCTTGGCAAAGAAGGAAAAACAGGTCGAAAAGAGAGCCGCACAGTCGGGACTTTCCTTTACCGAAAAGCACCGTCTTGAAGCACTTCCCGGCGTCATCGACAAATTAACCGCGGAAATTGGCAAGCTCGAAGAACTGTTGGCGGATCCTGATCTGTTCACGCAGCACCCCGTCAAATTCCAAAAAGCTATGGATGCATTGGTGGCACGTCAAAACTTGCTGTCGGACGTTGAAGAAGAGTGGCTGGCGCTCGAGGAAAAAGTGGCAAGCTGACCGTCTTTCTTGGTTAAGGCCCTTTAACTGGCCTTTTCCGCGTGTTTCACGGCGTCCCAAAGCGCGTCCATTTCCGCCAGATCACTGTCAGCAGGGCGTTTGCCTTTTGCCTTCAAAGCATCCTCAACACCTTCAAACCGGCGGGTGAATTTGGCGTTGGTGGCACGCAAGGCGGCCTCTGGATCAATGTCCAAGTGCCGCGCAAGGTTGGCTACGACAAACATCAGGTCACCAAATTCTTCTTCGACTTCTGTCTTTGTCAGCCGGTCACGGGCCTCTACCAGTTCGGCGGCCTCTTCAACGATCTTATCAATCACATGCGATGTATCGGGCCAATCAAACCCTACGCGCGCAGCACGTTTTTGCAGTTTCACAGCACGGGTTAGGGCAGGCAGGCCCATCGCGACACCGTCAAGCGTGCGCCGCTGGGCTTTGCCCGCGCGTTCTGCCGCTTTGATTTCTTCCCAATCGCCCACCTGTTGGTCGGCCGATTTATCCCGCGATTCGTCGCCAAAGACATGCGGATGACGGGCGACCATTTTGTCGCTGATCACTTTTACGACGCTTTCAAAGGTGAAATGCCCCGCCTCGGACGCCATTTGGGTGTGATAAACTGTCTGCAACAGCAGATCACCCAATTCGCCCTCTAGATCAGGCCAATTGCTGCGGGCAACTGCATCAGCCACCTCATAGGCTTCTTCGATGGTGTAGGGGGTGATGCTGTCGAAATCTTGTTCAATATCCCAAGGACACCCAGTCTGCGGATCACGCAAGCGACGCATGATTTCCAGCAAGCGCGGCATGCCGCCTTCGGGATCGTGAATGAGGGGATCATCAGGCATTGCGCAGGGCCTCTTGTTGCGGTCAACTGCGACCCTAAGACCACACAAGCCGGAGCGCCAGACATGCCTGTAATCAA
Source organism: Yoonia sp. (assembly GCA_047627695.1). GTDB lineage: Bacteria > Pseudomonadota > Alphaproteobacteria > Rhodobacterales > Rhodobacteraceae > Yoonia. The sequence continues at coordinate 3,469 of JBLHTS010000240.1, forward strand.
CCGTATCGCAGATTTTGCACAGGATATGACCGGATGGCGCAAGCACCTGCATGCCCACCCTGAATTACGGTTCGAATGTTATGAGACTGCAAAATTCGTGGTCAAGATGTTGCGCGAATTTGGTGTGGATGAAATCCACGAGGGAATCGCCACAACCGGCATTGTCGCGATTATTAACGGCAGGGAAACGGGGCCGACAATCGGCCTGCGTGCCGATATGGATGCACTTCCCATGCAAGAAGAAACTGGATTGGAATACGCTTCGACCATTGCGGGAAAAATGCATGCTTGCGGGCATGACGGGCATACGACGATGCTTTTGGGGGCTGCGCGTTATCTCTCAGAAACCCGCAATTTTGCAGGGCGCGCGGCATTGATTTTTCAGCCTGCCGAAGAAGATGGCGGCGGCGGTCTGGTCATGGTCCAAGAAGGCATACTTGACCGTTTCGACATCAAAGAGGTTTACGCTTTGCACAGCGGACCCGGCGATGTGGCCGGATCATTTTACACAACACCAGGCCCGATTATGGCGGCCGCAGATACCTTTCATATACATATCACGGGCGTTGGCGGTCATGGCGCTTACCCCTACGAAACCGCTGATCCGGTGATTGCAGCCGTGGGGATCGTGAGCGCGATCCAGACCATCGTCAGCCGCAACAACAAGGCGTACGAGGATCTTGTGGTGTCGGTGACCCAAATCCACACAGGCACGGCTGACAATGTCGTGCCTGAAAAAGCCTATATCAACGGCACCGTTCGCACCTTGGCCAAATCCACGCAAGCGATGGTTCACAAGCGTTTGGAACAGATCGTGTCCGGCCACGCTGTGGCTTACAATGTAACGGCTGATTTGGAATACGTCCCGGGCTACCCCGCTACGATAAATGATCCAGATAAAGCTGCTTTTGCGGCCTCGGTCGCGCGTGAAATTACACCGCTGGTCGATGATGCCCGTCAGTATGAAATGGGGGCCGAGGATTTTTCTTTTATGCTTGAAAGACGCCCCGGCGCGTATCTCTATGTCGGAAATGGCGACAGTGCGGGCTTGCATCATCCGGCATATGATTTTGATGATGAAGCCGCACCTGCAGGAGCGTCGTTTTTTGCGCGTTTGATTGAGCGTGCATTGCCAGTGTCGTGAAATGTGGTGGGGGCGGGATGCCTCCGGCGGAAGTTTATTTGGGAAAAAGAAGAGGGGCATGGCATGACACTTGATAAGGCGAAAGAGGCCGTTGACGGGGCTTTTGCAGCCACATCCAAGCGCGGTTTGTCCTATGAGAATGCGTTTTCCGGGGCGACATCGTTCTTGCGTCGGATCTACACAAAAGACCTGACTGGATTTGATTTGGCGGTGACGGGTGTTCCGTTTGATCAGGCGGTCACCCACCGCCCAGGCACCCGTTTCGGGCCGCGTGCGATTCGTGAAGCGTCAAGTCTGCAGCCTTTTGATCCGCCTTATGGTTGGGAGGGGTTTGACCCTTTGGGCGAATTTGCCATCGCTGATTATGGCGATATGGCGTTTGATTATGCCGATGTTGCAGGTGTGCCGGACTTGGTGCAGGCTCATATTGCGGGCATTCTGGCGCAAGGTTGCGGCACTGTCACATTGGGCGGTGATCACTTTATCACGCTGCCGGTATTGCGGGCTTATGCAGAGAAATTTGGGCCTTTGTCGGTGGTGCAGTTCGACGCCCACTCTGATCTATGGCCCGACGATAACATGGCCCGCATTGATCACGGGACGATGATGTATAAGGCGGTCAAACTGGGATTGGTGGATGTCTCAAGTTCGATCCAGATTGGTATCAGGACAGAGTGTGCGGATTATTTGGGTATGCCCTACATTGATGCGCGCACCTGCCATGAAAAGGGGGCTGTCTGGGTTGCGGGGCAGATCAAAACCCGTGTTGGCAATCATCCGACTTATGTGACTTTTGACATTGATGCGCTTGATCCGGCCTTTGCGCCCGGAACCGGCACGCCAGTTTGGGGTGGATTGGCGTCCTGGCAAGCCGCGTCGATCTTGCGAGATATCGCAGGCATCAACATGGTTGGAGGTGATATTGTCGAGGTATCGCCGCCCTATGACACCACAGGCGCCACAGCGATTGCAGGCGCGCATGTCGCGATGGAGCTTTGCTGCTTGGCACTCTGGAATAAAAGGAAAAAATGATGGTGAATCAACCAATATCGGGCAATGATCTGGCCCGTTTTTCAGGCCCGCAATCGTTCATGCGATTGCCCGAAGTTGCATCTGCAGAAGGCCTTGATGTGGGCTTTATCGGCATTCCGAT
>JBLHTS010000241.1:0-5730 GCA_047627695.1 Yoonia sp.
GCGCGATCAGGTCAACAACGTCTTGTGTGTTTGCCTTGTTATACGCAGCATACGGCAAAGAGGGATAAAGGTGACTGCCGTCGCGCCCTACGCCTTTGATAATGGCTGAGGCAAGTTCAAGATCGGTCCACGAACCGATGCCGTGTTCTGGATCGCTAGAGATATTGGGTGCAATGAAGCTGCCAAAGTCAGAGGCAAAGCGTTTGCCGCCAGACAACAAATCGGCGGGCCCGTCGTTCGCCACATGACACGACGCGCATCCGGCCGCTGCGAAAACAAGCGCGCCGTTTTGGGCGTCACCGGTTAGTCCTGCCAACGCGCCCTCGGGCAAGGGCTTCGGGCGGGTGACGAACCACCCGACCGCAAGGCCGGCAATTGCCAGTAAAGCAAAAGAGCGAACAGCGCCCAAGCTTAGCTACGCGGCGCGCGATACGCCTCATGGCACGATCCACACGCCTGCCCAACAGGGCCGAATGCGGCCCTCATCGCGTCAAGCCCGTCACCGGCCACTGCCGCCAAAGTTGTCGTTGCTGCGGCCAGCTTCATGTCTTCGGCTCTAAAGCCATCCATGTCTGTCCAGATTTCGGCCTTTGCGCGCGTGCCTTCGCCGGAACTGTCGGTGCCCTCGACCCAATAGGTGTCATGGGACATATTTGCCAAAGCCGCGAGGTTTGCCGCCGCAACTGCCGCCACTTCGGCGTCATACGGTGCCTTATCCTGAACCATCGCGCCAATAGGCCCGAGGTTGAAGCCATAAAGCCCCATATGCGACTGGCGTGCATCTACGGCGCGTTGCTGGTCTTCAGTCAAATGGCCGCCAGCGTAAGCGGCGCTTGCGATAGTCAATGCGCCTGTGGTGGCAATCAGAGTGAGTGTCTTAACTGGCATTCTGGTCTCCTCATTTGGGAATGGCTTGAAAGAAAATCGTAACAGTACTTTTAATGCAGTCAAATGACGCAAGCGTGATCGTGCTTAGGGGCGCATCCTGTTTGGTGTCAGCCACTCAGGCCAGTCCCGAAGTGTTTCAATGGCATAAAGTGCGATGCAAACGGCGATAATAGCCGCAACGAATTTGACCCGTCCAGCCGACGGCGGGTATTGCGCCCAGCGTTTAGTCATCAAAAGCCAGCGTTGGTTCATGCGTCCTCATCTGTAAAGCGTACCTTGCCAATGAACGGCAGGTTGCGGTTGCGTTGCGCGTAGTCGATCCCATAGCCCACGACGAATTCATCGGGAATTTCAAAACCGGTCCAGTAGGCTTTGAAATCCACCTCACGGCGGGCAGGTTTATCCAACAACGCGATGGACCGCATCCGTGCAGGTTTGCGCGACTGCAGATATTTGGTGACATGAGCAAGGGTGTGTCCGGTGTCGACAATATCTTCGACCACCAACACGTCGCGCCCTTCGATCTGGCCGCGCAGGTCTTTGAGGATGCGTACCTCGCGGCTGCTTTCCATACCATCGCCGTAGGATGATGCTTCCAGGAAGTCGACTTCGACCGGCAGGTCCAATTCGCGTACCAGATCTGCGATGAACACAAACGATCCCCGCAGCAGCCCCACGACCACCAGTTTGTCCGTGCCTGCAAATTCAGTTTCGATCTCGCTTGCCAGCTCTTCGATCCGCGCGGCGATGGATTTTGCACTGATCATTGTATCGATAACATAGGGTGGATGCGACATTGGGGCCTCGGTTTGTAAATTTGGGTTGATTTTCTTAGCAGAGTTTACGACATCCAAGGGTGAAGTCACCTGCGAAAGACCCCTTATGCCCAGTCATTCCGAAACAAAATTTCTGCCATATACCGCACAGCAGATGTACGACCTTGTGGCTGATGTGGGCAATTATCCCAAATTCCTACCTTGGACCGCCGCCGCCCGCGTGCGCAGCATGACAGAACGCGGGGATCATTCGGAAATGCTGGCGGAACTTGTGATTTCGTTCAAAGTTTTTCGCGAAAAGTTCGGTAGTCGCGTTTTATTGTGGTCTGATGCGATGAAGATCGACACCACCTATTTGGATGGACCCGTAAAAAACCTTGAAAGCCAATGGACCTTCAAGGACGTTGAAGGCGGCTGCAAAGTGTCTTTTTCCGTGGAGTTCGAATTTAAAAGCCGACTTTTGCAAGGTGCCGCTGGTTTGTTCTTCAACGAAGCCATGCAGCGCGTGGTCCGGTCGTTCGAGCGGCGCGCAGCAGAGCTTTATACCGCAACCCCCCAGACATAAAGAAGGCCCGCATTCAGTTGGGTGCGGGCCTTCTTTCAAATTGTAATCAGCAGCTTAGCTATTGAATTCGTAAGCACGTTCGCCATGAACCGCCAGATCAAGCCCGTTAACTTCGGTTTCCTCGTCCACTCGCAAAGGCGTAATCGCCTTGCAGAGAAAGATCAGCGCTGTCGTCACCGCAACCGTGTAGCCACCCACAATCACAAGACCACCGATCTGGGCTACCCATGCGCCTGCACCGAAAACCGCAATCATGATCGTCCCAAAAATACCACCCACACCGTGGACTGCGAAAACGTCCAACGTATCGTCGATATTGACCTTGTTGCGGATTAGGCTGACAGCTTCTTGGCACAAGATACCTGCGATGGAACCGATGACCAGCGCCTCAACAGGACCAACAAAACCTGATGCGGGTGTGATGGATGCCAGACCCGCAATCGTGCCTGTGACCATGCCGACAAGGGAAGATTTGCCGAACTTAATCCGTTCCCACAGCGCCCATGTCAGCGATGCCGCCGCAGCCGAAATATGCGTGACTGTGATCGCCATCGCGGCCCCACCGTCAGCGGCCAGTTGTGATCCGCCGTTAAAGCCGAACCAACCGACCCAAAGCATTGCCGCACCAATCATGACCATCCCGGAGTTATGTGGCGGTTTGCTTGGGTCGCGCCGTGCACCCAGAAAAATTGCCAGAACCAAAGCTGCCAGACCTGCTGTTTCATGGACAACAATGCCGCCCGCGAAATCACGCACGCCGATATCGCCCAAGATGCCGCCATCTGACAAAATACCACCACCCCAGATCCAATGCACAACGGGTGCATAAACAAGCAGCATCCAAAGCGCAGAAAAAAGCAGCACAAAGCCAAAGCCGATCCGTTCGACATATGCGCCGACGATCAGTGCAGGTGTGATGATTGCGAATGTCATTTGGAAGGCAAAGAACAGAACCTCGGGCAGGGTGCCTGACAGCGTGTCAGCCGTGATGCCTGCAAGGAACATTTTGTCCAAGCCGCCCCAGAACCCACTGGTGCCGGACCCGAATGCGATGGAGTAACCCAACGCAAACCAAAGGATGCTCATCAAACATGCAATCGCATAGCAATGCATGAACACGCTCAGCACGTTGCGCGCGCGCACCAGCCCGCCATAAAACAGTGCCAATCCCGGCAATGTCATAAATAGTACAAGCGCCGTGGCCACAATGATCCACGCTGTATCCGCTCCGTTCATAGTCCCCTCCATCGAATTGTAGATTTTGTTGGTTGGGTTAGGGCGGATTCGTGACGCTGATTAAATATGCAAAGCCCGTTGGTAGCGCACAGATTTGCAGCATATATAAAAAAGATTAAAAATTAAGCGCTATTGTGGTTAGATGAACATTATTGTGCCAAAATAGTAATAAGCGCCCGACCAAACAAATCCAGCCCATGATCGCGGGCTGCCGCTCTGACTCGCGCACGGCCCAGCACACCGAATTCGACTGTTTGCGTTGTCACGGACCCGTCCATGGCCAGCCCAAAACACACACGGCCTTCAGGCTTATGCTCTGACCCGCCGGGGCCCGCGATGCCCGTGATTGAAACAGCCATATCGGCGTTTGAGTGGGCCAGAGCCCCTTGGGCCATTTCGGCCGCAACCTGTTCTGACACCGCACCAAAGGCGTCGAGCGTTGCCTGTCGCACGCCCAACATCGCGATTTTGGCGGCGTTCGTGTAGGTGACAAAGCCCCGATCAAAGATCGCAGAACTGCCCTCAATATCGGTGATTGCTGCACTGAGCATACCGCCTGTACAGCTTTCCGCGGTGGTCAGGATGACACCTTTGTCGCGCGCAGCACTTAGTAACTCGGCTGCGGTCATATCAGAACGATGTGGTAAAGTGCTGCTAAAGCGCTGACGCCGATGGCCGCAAAGACGCCTGCGATCACATCGTCCAGCATGACGCCCGTCGGGCCATGCATCCTGTCGGCCCAGCCAATTGGTCCCCATTTTGTGATATCAAACAGCCGAAACATTGCGAAAGCAGCAATCCATCCGGGCCAAAGGGTGGTGATATCCACGCCTGCGTTCGCAGCACCAAATGCCAGCGGCAAAAGGGCAATCCATTGCCCGCAAACCTCGTCTATCACGATCTCTGACGGGTCGTGGTTTTCTGTGCCCTTGGTCTCGACCCCTGTGGCCCAGACGCCAAGCATATAAGACAGCACGGTGCCCACAGCCAATCCCCAAGGGCCAGCGTTGATGTAAATCAACCAAGCCGCAGGCATTGCGGCCAATGATCCCCATGTGCCGGGGGCAGGGCGCATGTGGCCCACATAAAAGAAAGTTGCGATCAGATGTGTCATGCTTTGAGCAATGCGACAGTGGCGAGGGCGGCAATACCTTCTTCGCGCCCGGTAAAGCCCAAACGTTCTGACGTGGTGGCTTTGACGCTGATGCGGTCACTGTGAAGGCCCATATAGGCGGCCATGACCGCTTTCATCGCGGCCTGATGTGGGCCGATTTTGGGGCGTTCGCAAACCAGCGTGCAGTCGGCATTGCTGATGGTAAAGCCTTGCTTGGCTGCAAGGCTAACGGCATGTTCCAGAAAAATATGGCTCGCGGCACCTTTCCATTTCGGATCAGTGGGTGGAAAATGCTGACCGATATCGCCCATGCCCAGCGCGCCATAGATAGCATCCGTTACCGCATGCATCCCCACATCGGCGTCAGAATGCCCCTGCAGTCCGCGTGAATGCGGGATCTGCACGCCGCACAGCCAGACATGATCGCCCGGCTCAAAGCGGTGAACGTCGTAGCCATTGCCGCAGCGAATATCCATGCGATACCTCATCAGTTGTTCAGCCCGCGCAAAGTCATCGGGCGTCGTAATTTTGATATTGTCTTCATCGCCTGCAACGATCGCCACGTCCAGTCCCGCTGCGCGGGCAACAGCGACGTCGTCGGTCTCTGTTCCGGTGCTGTTAGCAAGTGCAGCCAGCAATGGCGCCAAATGAAACCCTTGTGGTGTTTGCGCCCGGTAAAGCCCTGTGCGATCCTGCACGCCTGTGACTTGACATGCGTCGCCATGCCAAAGCGTATCTGTCACAATCATCGCAGGGGCAGCGCCCTGATGGGTTTGAAGAGCTTCAAAGACGCGGTCAATCAATGCGTTGCTGACAAGTGGACGGGCGGCATCGTGGATCAACACCTGATCAATATCCGCACTAAGGGCTTCTAGACCTGCACGGACCGATGCTGCACGTGTCTCTCCGCCGGTGACAATCTGTGCCGCAGGTTCGCGCGGCCAAAGTGCTGTATCGACATCATCGGGGTGCAGCACCAGCACTAGCTGTGTGATGAGCGGATGGGCGGCAAATCGGGCCATAGCATGTGCCGCCAAAGTACGACCGCCTAGGGACTGCCACTGCTTGGGAAGTGGGCCACCTGCGCGGGTACCGCGACCTGCGGCGACGATGATTGCTGCTGACTTCATAATTTCCCCGTTCTTGCGTAT
>JBLHTS010000242.1:0-5670 GCA_047627695.1 Yoonia sp.
GCAGCACGTCCATCAACTCACCCATGCCTTCGCCATGTTCTGCAGAAATACGGATCGGTTCGCCCAGTCCCAAGGCATATGCCTCAAGGATGGTGGCATCAGCGGCGCGGCCTTCGCCTTTGTTGGCTACAAGGATCACATTGGCGTTCTTCTTGCGCAGAATATCAGCGAAAATCTGATCCGCGGGTAAAACACCCGCACGGGCGTCAATCATAAATAGGCACACATCGGCCATCTCGACCGCACGTTCGGTCAGTCGCCGCATGCGACCCTGCAGGCTGTCGTCGGTCGCCTCTTCCAGACCAGCACTGTCGATCACGGTGAAACGCAGGTCCGCAATGCGTCCCTCGCCTTCGCGCAGGTCGCGGGTCACCCCCGGCTGGTCATCGACCAAGGCCAGTTTCTTGCCAACCAAACGGTTGAACAAGGTGGATTTGCCCACATTCGGACGCCCCACAATGGCAAGGGTAAAACTCATGATATGCTCCTGACGGGTCTAGACCTGCGCGGCTACACCAATTCTATGTCAACGGAAAGCGTGCAATTGACCTGTTTTGCTGATCACGTAAAGCGTCTCGCCTGCGACGACTGGACCAGAAGCCGCGCCACCCGGCAATGTGATCTGCCCGATAAGCGCACCGGAAGCCGGGTCAAACTGCCGGATCAATCCATCAGAGGATGTCACGATCAAACGCCCACCCGCCAAGACAGGCCCATAATGTGTGAAGATGCTGCGTTGGCGCCGCGTGCGTTCGCCACCTTTGAACGTGGGTAATTGAACGCGCCAGACGGGCGTGCCCGTATCGGCGTTCAAGCGGACCAACTCGTTGATATCATTGATCAAGAAAACCGCATCGCCAACAGGCCAGACTGGGCTGATCGCCCCTTCGGCAGCGGTCCAAAGACGCGTGCCATCAGCCAAGTTGATCGCGACACTTCGCCCGCCGAAGTTACCAATGTAAACCCGGTTGCCGGATATGACCGGATCACCTGCAATATCGCTAATAATTGCGGCCGCATTTCCAACTCTGTCGCCAGAAACGACAGTTGACCACCGTGGAATACCGCCCATCGGATAGGTGGCCAGCACTTCACCTGACGAAAACGGGAAAACGACGAAATCGCCATCTGCCGCAGGTGATGCACCACCCGAGAAATTTGCGGTGGACGGCACGCCAGCTTGCTGCCAGCGGACACGGCCATTGCTTATATCTAGCGCCCAAGCGGTGCTGTCACGGGCTACAACATAGACCAGATCTCCACGCACCGTTGGGCCTGCGTTGGCTGGCGCATCAAGGTCTTGCACCCAAGCCACAGCACCCGTGGCCGCATTCAGCGCCGAGAGTTCGCCGTAACCAGTCGACACATAAACCTGATCCCCGCTTACAGAGATCCCACCACCCGATGCATCGCCACTATCAGCGCCAGACGGGGTCAAATCACGTGTCCAAAGAGTTGCACCATTCACCGTCGTTGCGGTGACCAGAGCGCGGGCATCAATGGTATAAACAACGCCGCCAGAAACAACCGGATGCGATGTGATCCGCGCACGGCGACTGTCACCTTCGCCGATATCAGCCACGAAAACAGGGCTTAGATTTGCCCCAAGTGCAGGGTGTGTGATGCTGTGACTCGGGTTGCCGTTACGGTGTCCCCACTGCAAATTCGCCTGCGCTGCGGGCAACGCCAGCGGTGCTATTTGATTTACAAAGACAGCCTGTTCGCGGACGCTGGTCCGATCACCGGGCAAGATTACATCTTGGTTGCCACAGGCAGCCAAAAAAGCCAAAAACAATGCAGCGAATGTTACTTTTAAAGTCACGTTCAGATCCAATCTGCGCTTTCTACTGGGTCACGGCGGCAGGCATTTCTGCGCCCAACGCTACCATGAGGGTCTGTGCGCGTTCACGCAAGCCACGCGTCGTGTTTGCATCTTCATCGATACGCCGCAAAAGGGCCACTGCCCCGTCGGCATCGCCCTCTCCCAAGGCCACATAGGCCAACTGTTCGACTGCCAAAAGGCTGAATGGCAAACCAGGTGCCGACAAAGCCTCGAGTGCGGCTTTTCGTGCGGCCGCATCTTCGGTCGGCAACATCGACGCCTTGAACGTTGCCAAATCGCGGTACATTTGCGGCACATCAGGATCTATGGCCAATGCGTTCAACGTCTGTGCAGCGTCAGCAATTGCGCCCGCCTCTTGCTGTGTTGCGGCCCGTAACAACAATGTCACGGCAGCAGAACTGCCTTGCGCCGTGACGCCCTCTAGGGCTGCGGCACGCAGACTTGCATCATTTTCCTCAAGCGCTGCCAGCAAAGCATCGCCAGTGGCTTGGGCTGCATCACGCGCTTGCGCATTGCGATATTCGTTGAAGGCGGCGCCCCCGACAAGCAAAAGCACACAAGCAACCCCGATCCATCCATATCGGCGCAAATAGCCAAACAGCTTTTCGCGGCGGACTTCTTCGGTGACTTCGTCGATAAAGCTGTCGGTATTGCTCACCTTAGGCCCCTTCATTATCAGGAATTCAATATATTCTGGGCGTACATATCGTGAAGCTGCCACATTGAACAAGAGCAGAGCCGCAAATGCTGCAAATGACCACGTATTTCATCCGGTATTGCCCGCTTGTCGTCGGGTGACCTTAACGATAAAGTAAACTAAATGGTTTAGTACAACCTTATGATCTACTGGGCAGTTGCGCCCGTAAAGAGATCAAACAAAATGTCGGTCCGGTATTTGACTGGCTGTCTAATAGGAAGAACGATATGAAACTGATCCCGGTGCTCACCGCAATTTTGGTGTCAGCAGGCCTTTATTTTCTGGTGTTTGAGCGTGATCGCTTGTTCGAAATGGCGCAACCTCCAGCCGCACAAGAAACCCAAGATGTCGCAGTTCAGCTCGAAGCTGAAACAGAAGATGCCGCCGAAAGCGTCCACACTGTTGGCGTTGTCGCAAGCCATTCGCTTGCGCAATCCGTCGACAGTGCCGTGATCCTGCGCGGCCGCACAGAGGCCGCACGTCAAGTGACAGTGGCTGCTGAAACATCTGGCTTGGTAATCTCGACGCCTTTGCGCAAAGGCGCATTCGTCAATGAGGGCGATATTGTTTGCAGTCTGAACCCCGGCACCCGCGAAGCATCTCTTGACGAAGCACGCGCACGCCTTGCCGAAGCGCAAAGCCGCGTTCCCGAAGCAGAGGCCGGCATCATGGAAGCAACAGCCCGTGTGCGCGAAGCCGAAATCAACCTGAATGCTGCACGTAAACTATCGCAGGAAGGTTTCGCATCAGAGACACGTTTGGTCAGCGCCGAGGCAGCAATGGAAGCTGCTTCTGCAGGCGTCCTGCGCGCGCGCTCTGGGGTGACGTCAGCGCTGGCTGGCATCGAGGCTGCACAGGCTGCGGTCGCATCGGCCACACGCGAAATCGATAAACTGACAATCGCGGCACCTTTTTCAGGATTACTTGAGACTGACACCGCAGAGCTTGGTGCATTGATGCAAATGGGCACACCATGTGCGACCATTATCCAGCTAAACGAAATCAAACTTGTGGGCTTTGTGGCAGAGGCGGATGTCGCCAAAGTCACCGTTGGCGCAATCGCAGGTGCCCGATTGACAAGCGGCCAAGAAGTAAGCGGTCGGGTGACGTTCCTATCGCGCAGTGCGGATGCATTGACCCGCACGTTTCGCGTCGAAGTCACGGTTGCGAATGATGACCTTGCAATCAGCGACGGTCAGACTGCCGAGATTTTGGTCGCCTCTGACGGTCAGGTCGCCCATCTGATCGCGCAATCTTCGCTGACGTTGGATGACGACGGTGTCTTGGGCGTGCGGACGGTTGGTGAAGGTAGTGTCGCCCGCTTCATGCCTGTCACTTTGCTACGTGACACCGCCCAAGGAGTTTGGGTCACTGGCCTGCCAGAAGCCGTGGATATCATTACGGTCGGTCAGGAATTTGTTATTGATGGGGTCCATGTGACGCCGACATTCACGGAAGCTAAGGGATGACTGGATTAGTTGACTGGGCTGCCTCTCGGGCCCGCATGGTGCTTGCCTTTATCGGCCTGTCACTTCTGGCAGGCGGTATCGCGTACGTTGGCCTTCCAAAAGAAGGTGAACCGGACATTGAAATTCCGGCGATCTTTGTTTCTGTCCCCTTCCCCGGTATTTCCGCCGAGGACAGTGAAACACTGTTGGTTAAGCCGATGGAATCTGAACTGTCCGATCTGGACGGTCTGAAAACCATGTCTGCTACCGCCGCCGAAGGCTATGCGGGTGTCGCGCTCGAGTTTGAATTCGGCTGGGACAAAACCAAGGTTTTGGCTGATATCCGCTCTGCAATGAACAACGCCCAAGCGCAATTCCCAAGCGGTGCGGACCAGTATTCTATTAACGAGATCAACTTTTCCGAATTCCCGATCATCATCGTGAATCTGACCGGCCAAGTGCCCGAGCGCACGCTGCTGCGTGTGGCAAAAGACCTGCAAGACCGCATCGAAGAAATGGAAGCTGTTCTTGAGGCGGGACTTGCAGGCCAACGCGATGAAATGCTTGAGGTCGTCATCGACCCTTTGCGTCTAGAAGCCTATAACGTCACAGCAGGAGAGCTGATCGGCGTTGTCACAAACAACAACTTGCTGATCGCCGCAGGTGAGATCGAGACGGCGCAAGGTACTTTTGCGGTTAAAATCCCGTCGTCCTTTGACGAACCCCAAGACGTCTACAACCTGCCGGTCAAAACCAATGGCGACCGCGTAATTACCTTGGGCGATTTGGCCACAATCCGCCTGACATTCGAGGACCGCATCGGCACAGCACGCTTTAACGGCGTGAATACCGTGGCCTTGCAGGTGGTCAAACGCAAAGGCTTCAACCTGATCGACACGACTGCCCTGGTCAAAGACGTTGTCGCAGCAGAGCGTGCAAGCTGGTCCCCTGAACTGCAATCCGCAATCCAGGTCGGCACATCCAACGACCAATCGCGCAACGTGGCGTCCATGGTTAGCCAGCTTGAAGGGTCGGTGTTGACCGCGATCGCGCTTGTTATGATCGTTGTGCTAGCAACGCTCGGCACGCGCCCTGCGCTGCTGGTCGGTTTTGCGATCCCGACGTCATTCTTGCTATGTTTTGCCCTTTTGGCGGTGATGGAGATCACTATCTCGAACATAGTGATGTTCGGCCTGATCTTGGCCGTGGGCATGTTGGTCGATGGCGCAATTGTCGTCGTCGAATACGCAGACAAGCGCATCAGCGAAGGCTCTGGCCCGATGAGCGCCTATGTCGAAGCTGCCAAACGCATGTTCTGGCCGATCATATCGTCCACGGCGACCACGCTTTGCGCGTTCTTGCCGATGCTGTTCTGGCCGGGAGTGCCCGGGCAATTCATGGGCATGTTGCCGGTCACTCTAATCTTTGTTCTTTGCGCATCATTGGTGGTCGCGCTGATCTACCTGCCCGTCATGGGCGGCGTCACAGGCCGGATGAGCCGAGTCTTCGGCAACGCATCAGACGCGCTGCGCGCACGGCTACCGTGGATCGTTTGCGTGGCTTTGGTTGTTCCCGCAATCATGGTCGTTTTCACAGGCGCGATGCTAACGCTGAACCCCGGCTACCTATCAGGTGTGGCCGTTCAAACAAACGGCATGGGTGACAGTTTACCCGGGATGATG
>JBLHTS010000243.1:0-5641 GCA_047627695.1 Yoonia sp.
GTAGGCGGTCGCCAGCGCGCGCTGGTCGTCGCTTTTAATATTAGCCTCGACTACGGCGATGGGCGGGTCGGCGCGGATCGACACCGAGGGCACTACAATATCGAAAGCATCCTCCCCCATTTCCGCTAACGCGAGATAGGCTTCATTCTCCCACGCGAGGAGCGCGTCACCGATGCCGCGTTGCGCGAAAGTTGTGGTCGCGCCGCGTGCGCCGCTGTCGAGCACCGGGACGTTGGCATACAGTTTGTGAACGAAGGCCTTGGGATCCACACCGTTCCGCTCGGCCCAGGCCCACGCGGCAAGATAGTTCCAACGCGCCCCGCCAGAAGTCTTGGGATTTGGGGTGATCACCTCGATCCCGTCTTGTGTCAGGTCGCCCCAGTCGGCGATGCCCTTCGGATTCCCCTCGCGCACCAGAAACACTATGGTAGAAGTGTAAGGGGCGGCGCTGTGCGGTAGCTTTGACTGCCAATCGGCGGGCAGTTTGCCTGCGGCGGCTATCTTGTCGATGTCCGAGGCCAGCGCCAACGTCACAACCTGTGCATCCAGCCCGTCCATTACCGCACGGGCCTGCGATCCAGACCCGCCGTGGCTGGTTTCCAGCGTAGGCACGTCGTGCCCTTGCGCCTGCCACCATTCCGTAAAGACGGCGTTGTAGTCGCGGTAGAATTCGCGCGTCGGATCGTAGCTAACATTCAACAGCGATTGAGCCTGCAGCGGCGATGCTGCGCCCAGTGCCATAAGGCCAGCCACCACCGTGGCGAGGGCCCCTGCCCGGATGCGGTGCTGGAAAGGCTTAAACCGCGCAATAGTATCGAGCGCTGCGGTGCATCCTGCCATGTGACCCGGCAGGACCCGCGATGCATCGAGGTTAAAGTAGGTATCGATCGTCATGTTCGTAACCTTGTGTTTCAAGGGCTCACGCCCAACACGCTTAATACGACTGACATTATCGTGTATTACAACATATATCTCTATCGGCCTTATCGTGTATTGAGCTGGATGCCGCTTACACTTTGTAATCTAATTTATCATTATCTATATTTTATAAAGGCTTGTAAACATTCACGTCATCTAGCACGAAGGTTGCGGACATCTCGCCGCGCGCCTCTCCCTTGAGCATATCGCCTAAGGTCATGCCTTCAAACATCAGCAGGTAGGCATAGAAGGCATCTGAAAACGCGCGCTTGATACGGCAACTTGATTCGTCCGTGCAGTCGTCGCATTTGCGATAGGCGACTCGCGACAGGCATGGCAGCGGAGAGATCGGGCCGTCGATCAACCGCAACAATGTCGGGATTGAAATGGTGGCAGGATCCTTGATCAGCACATAGCCCCCAGCCCGACCGCGCGTAGAAGCTACGAAACCCGCCTTCTTGATTTCAAGCATGATATGTTCCAGGAACCGTTTTGGCGCGCCGGACCTTTGGGCGATGTCCTCGATCCGCAACGCTTTTGCGTCGCCGGCAGCCTCGTCGCCTAATACCATGACGGCTTTTAGGGCATACTTCATCTTTTGTGTGATCATGCCGCAGACTAAAACAGCCCCCGATACGAGCGCAAGTAAATGACGACTGAATGAATCGGGATTCATCAATTCTTGTCGCGAAACGGCGGTCGTTTATATCGAATGTCTGAATAGTCCGGCAAAGAAGGACGCGGTGCGGATCGCAGCGAAGGTCCGCTCTGCGCCTGTAGTGACGCGATTCTGCATCGCAGTAGAGGTGCGTTCGCACTATCTCCCCAGTAAAAGCGATCGGCCAATTTGAATCCATAAAGACTGCCACCTTTTTTTGATCGGTGCGCTATTGCGCCAACCACACCCATCCAACGCAAGCGAGCAAGCCGATAAACCTACCGATATCCTAATGCGTTAGACGAAATGCTGTGATCGCCACCGTGGTTGCAATCATGATGGGCAGGTCAAAGGTAAAAAGTCTAACGGCGACTGGAACAGGCTTGATCAGCACCGTTGATTTAAAAAATTTGAGCACGTCGACAATGTTGGACACAACGATGTTGCCAACTGAGATGTCAGGCACGTTGCGCATCAACGCACCGCCATTGAAAAGCCTCTCTGGCAGTCCATCTAACCTGGCTGGAGTTGGAGATAACAGGAGATTGATCGCAAATCCTGCGTGGCCAACTTCTGCTGCGCAAGTCGCCGACGTATTGGCTCTTACATACCCTTGGTCGCTTCAAAAAAACTTCATCACTTACTGTGCAATGTTCGGCGATAACTCCTACCTGCAACAGACACCGAATATTCGGTTTTGCTCGGAAGGATTCCCATTTTGCGCCTACCCTTCATCACCCTTGCCGTTGTGGCATCGCTTATTTCCGGCACAGCTCTGGCTGATGACGCCACTGAGGTCCGGCTGCCTCTTGGGATTGTTCAAATGACTAAAAGCTTCGCGAGCCCCAAGCTGACCCTGTCATCGGGGTCGGACACTTTGACGTTCGAGAGCTCGTATTTTCCAGAGGTCGAAGCCCTCTCAGGTAATTCATTCCTAATTTTTTTGGCGTCCGGCCAGCATGATTGCCCAGGCTATTACATCTGGGCGACCCTCGATGACGCCGGGCTCCGTGCCTCGCCGCAGTTCGGAAGCTGCTCCGACCGCGGCGAAGTGCTACGCACAGCGCAAGGATTGATGCTGGTCATGCCAGGCCCGCACTCGTCCGAGGCTGTCAGCTTCTTCCTGAACAAGGATGGGACCGTTATTGAAAACAGCCAAGCTTTGAAAGCCGGCGGCATCGTCGACCCGTTTTGAGTCAGATCTAAACTCCATATTTTTCTTCAAATGACAGTAAGCTCCGCGTTTCGGGCCTTGGCGCTCATGACTTATCCCAATTCGTCCATCAATCATAAATAGGCAGCAGGTTGGAGATTGGTTATGTCCGGAATCGGCTCAGGCAGTTTGCATGTAGGGGCCGGCTGCGCCGCAGTCGATGCACTGCTATCGCGGATAAAGTTACTATTTCGCTGACCGAGAAACCAGAAGTTTGTCAATCCGACGTCCATCCAAATCAACGACTTCAATGGTCCACTTTTGCAGTTTCAGGGCCTGACCGACCTGCGGCAGATGTCCAACCTTATCGAGAACCAAGCCTGCGACTGTTTCAAAGTCGCGATCTCTGTCAATATCCAGACTCAGCAGAGCAGCGAATTCATCGACCGGCATCCAGCCTGCAATCAGATAGGATCCGTCTGTCCGGGCTATGACCTTCGGTTCCTCCGCCACATCATCGGGGAAGTCGCCTGCGATGGCCTCCAGCACGTCCATCGGCGTAATAATTCCTTCGAAATGGCCGTATTCGTCATAGACAAGGACCATGTGAGCCGGTGACGTGCGTAGCCTTTCGACGACGTCCAGCGCACTTTGGCCTCCGCGCACGACAGGTGCCTCACGCAGCAGACTATGCAGATCAAAAGGCGCGTTCATAAGAACAGGCATGAGGATGTCGCGGGTCATCAGCACGCCGACGATATTGTCTGCGTCGCCATCCCAAACCGGCAGTCTGGACCGGCTGATGTCCTGGACGCGCTGCAACAGAACCGCTCTGTCGTCACCAGCATTGAGGGTTTCGACCTCACGGCGGGGCGTCATCAGACCACGGGCCGTCCGGTCCGCAATCCGCATAACGCCAGCAATCATCTGACTTTCGGCGCGATTCATCGCGCCAGAGCTTTCGGCCTCGGCAACGATTAATCGGACTTCTTCATCGCTTACGCGGCGTGCTAATTTTCCAGATTGTCCGAGCATGGCGAGTACCAGTTTGCCCGATCGGTCCAGCAGCCAGATCAGTGGGGCTGCGACCCGGGCAATGATCAGCATCATGGGTGCCATGCGCACCGCCACTTGTTCCGGTGCGCGCAACGCGATCTGCTTGGGCACCAGTTCGCCCACGATCAGCGACAAGTAGGTGATCGCAACAACCACCGATCCTAGGCCCACCGGTTGCGCAAAGGCGGCGGGCATTCCGGCCTCGATCAGGGCAGCTGCCAGTCGCGCGCCCAAGGTGGCACCTGAAAAAGCGCCCGCAAGGATTCCGACAAGCGTGATCCCGATCTGCACGCTGGAAAGGAACCGACCGGGATCTTCTGCCAGCCGGATGGCGGTTGCCGCCCCCTTGTTACCCTTGTCCGCCAAAATCTTTAGTCGTGCGGGGCGTGCCGACACGATTGCCAACTCTGACATTGCCAGCAGGCCGTTTATCAGCGTCAGTAGAACGACAATCGCAACTTCGAGTAACATCTTCTCCAACTCTTGCCGGATAGCCCGACCAATTTATGAACCAATTTTCTATACGGACTTGTTCGCAGCCACCAGATAGAGCGTTAAGTATGCCGGTGAGTTGCGGAATATACGTTAAATGCGGGCTGTGGCGTCCCAAAGGTTTTGGTGCTGTGCATACAAGTATTCTCGCGCGGCGACGGGTATGTTTCAGGTTCCGGAAGACCCCGTTTCTAACGATTCGATCGAGAGATATAAGCACCGGCGTTTAATGCCAGGCCTGGTCTGCCCAGAATCGGCGAGAGCTTCATGGGAGTTATAAACGACAGACACCGTCGTGGAAACGCTGCAAACTGCATGCCGATTGCCCACTTGGACGCGCCATCCTTATAGATGCCAGACCACATTCCACTCATTATTTCCTCTTGCGGGAAACCTCCGACGGCGGACATCCGCCTTCGGACGATGAAAAGCTGTCAAAATCGCTACCAAGTACAATCAGGTAATTGTTTGTCGCTTCTCAAGGTGCGCCGCGAGGCATATGTGTGTCGGATGAGAACAGCCCAGCGATAGTATTGAGGCGGCCTTAGGACAATTAAAATGCTCCACAGTATCGGTCTTCTTGGCCCACTGCTAATCGCGGTGGTCACGTTGGTTCTGTCCGAATGTGGCAAAATTTCGAATCTGAGGGGCAAAGTTTGCAAGGGCATCGCAGCCTTAATGCGCGGACTCGACGACAGCCAGTAAGTTCTGGGCGACAGGTATGCCGACGCCCGCAATCTAACGCCTGACGCCTGACGCGAAAAAAGATAGATGTTATACTTTTTCAGAGGAAAAACTCATGTCAGGCTTAGGTCAGAGCGAGCTGGGCCCCATGACCGGTAAAGCACGAGCAATGGCGTCGGAGTTTCAACGCGCTGTGGAAAAGGCAGCTGATGATCGCGGAATGAAAAAGATCAACAATTCCGTTTAGGCCGCTGGCAATCCAGCGAAGTTCGGCACGGAGAAACTGCGAGAAACCACAGGTATATTGGACAAACCAACCCCAGCGTTGGCTCATCTGTCAGAGAATCGCCAGACCGAATAATACAAAACCGCTGTTTCAGCTGCCCGCTCCTCTGAGAAACGCCACTCACCTGAAATGGCTATTGCCACATCAGGTGAACCAGAACCGATTGAACCGCCTGCGGCTTCGGTGTTCGTCGCGGTAGCAGAAGCGTTTACGTTAGAAGCCGCATCAAGGGCTACGCCAGAAGACAACGCCGCAGCAAAGTCATTCGCTTTTGTCGTGCCCATTGCCGGCACCACATCTAAGTCGCCAGCAAACCCACAAACCTAGCACCAGAAAGAAACCGGCAACTGACATGAGCACCGCTGAAAACATCGACAATAGCGTCGCCCCGCTG